>NZ_JAMYQC010000001.1:0-369417 GCF_040320645.1 Mesorhizobium sp. M0633 | reverse complement strand
TGTCCTCGCAACGTCCTCCTCGGAGGCCGCGCTCCCCTCGCTCATGCAGAAGATGGAGAAGGCGGGCGCCAGGCGTTCGGTTGTGGGTCTCGTCATCCCGGCCGGATATTCGTTCAATCTGGACGGCACGAATATCTACATGACCCTGGCGGCCCTCTTCATCGCGCAGGCGACGAACACCGATCTGTCAATCGGCGATCAGGTGCTGCTGCTGCTCGTTGCGATGCTTTCCTCCAAGGGCGCTGCAGGTGTGACAGGTGCGGGCTTCATCACCCTGGCTGCTACGCTCGCCGTAGTTCCGAGTGTTCCCGTTGCTGGGATGGCCCTGATACTCGGCATCGACCGCTTCATGTCCGAATGCCGGGCGTTGACGAATTGCGTTGGTAACGCAGTGGCATCCCTCGTCGTCGCCCGCTGGGAAGGAGAATTGGACCAAGCGCAGATGAAAGCCGCCTTCTGCGGTCATCAGGTTGCCGAGGCATCAAACCGGCTATCCTCCGCCGAGTAAGGGCGACGCACCGCGACCGGTTTCGCCAAGCTGGTCACATGACCTGAACGATCGACTCGCAGGCTCTAAACGGCGCCTCACGGACCATGTATCAGAAGCGCTAAATGTGTGAGTGCAAATCATCGCCGCCCTAAGCGAATGAACCTTCCGTTATACCCGGCCGGTCTACGTCTGGAGTAGTCCAATACGCTGTCGATCATTCAGTGTGCGGGCGTCTTCACTTTGCCCACCCGAAACCATTGTCGAATCGCGCTAGGTGACAGAGAGCCAGCCTGCGTCAAAAACCAATCAGAATAGGACCCATGACCAAGCGCCCCACAATTGCCGATCTCGCCCGCGAAGCCCGAGTCAGCGTAGCAACGGTCGATCGGGTTCTGAACGCCCGCCATCCGGTGCGCGAGGAGACCGCGCGGCGGGTCCACGACGCCGCCCACGCGATCGGCTATCATGCTGCCGGGCTCATCAAGCAGCGCTTGCGGCGAGACCTACCGTGCTACCGTCTGGGCTTCATCTTGAGAAAACCGGCCCAGCATTTCTACCAAGACTTTGCGCGCGAGGTCGAAGCGTCGGTCAATTTGGCCCAGTCCTTCCACGGCATTCCGCTCATCCAATTCGCCCCGTCACATATGCCGAGCGACCTAATCGCACCGCTCAAGGATTTGGGCGCACGCTGCCATGCGATCGCGATGGTGGCACCGGACCACCCAAAAATTACAGCAGCGGTTGAGGACCTCAAGGCCAAAGGCATTCCGGTTTTCTCGCTGCTTTCCGACTTCGCCGCCGGCGTGCGACAGGGCTATATCGGCCTCAACAACCGTAAGGTGGGGCGCACGGCCGCTTGGATGGTGTCCAAGGTCGCAAAACGGCCCGGCAAGGTGGCGGTGTTTGTCGGTAGCCATCGTTTCCAGGGGCACGAGCTCCGTGACGTCGGCTTTCGCTCCTATTGCCGTGAGAACGCGCCGACGTTCGAGGTACTCGATCCGCTTGTGAACCTGGAGAAACGGCAGGTCACCTACGAGGCAACGCTTGATCTCATGCAGCGGGAACCCGAGCTCGTCGGCTTCTATGTCGCCGGCGGCGGCATGGAGGGCGCCATCTCCGCGGTCCGGGAAGAGGGTAAAAGTCGCGATCTCGTCGCGATCGTGAATGAAATCACGCCGGAATCTCGGGCGGCACTCGCAGATAACATCATCACGATGGCGGTCGCCACGCCAATGCGCCGGCTTTCCCAGGAGCTGATAACGCTGATGACGCGGGCTATCGAGACCGGCACTGCTGAAACACCAGGACAGACATTTCTGCCGTTCGACATCCATCTGCCGGAAAATATATGAAGCTGATGGATTCTATCGTAAGCGGGGAGTTTCCTTTCATAAATGAGAGAAAGTTGATTGATGATCCGATCCACGCGGGGTAGCCGCACCCCACAGGCCTCAGCCGCGGCCCAGGATGAAAGCGCCGATTGAGTGAACGGATCGGCCGCGCGTTCAGGCGGAAGCGCGAGGTAAATTCCCTACATCCGCAGCGTCGACCTCGACCGGCTTCATTGCCAACATCTCGACTTTGTCGGTGCAGGGCGGTGTCGTCAAGGATGCCTCACGCCAGTAGCCGAGCGAGGCCGGCACAGTCCATTGGGATCGACCTCGTCGACCGCCATCTCCTCGCCTGGCCGCGCGTGAAAAGCCGCGGCAAGGCCGGCAAAGTTGGCATTTGAGTGGGGCTAAACATCTTCTGGGACTTCGCACGCGAAATCGGAGGCGGCAGTCAACTCAGCACCAACCGGGCATGTGTTCTGCTCGTTCCTGGCCCTCGTACTCAGCAAGGAACTGCGCCGCTCTGCCCCGAATGGCAACCGCTCCTCCGCGACCGCCTCCAGGAGCCACCATCGAAAGGGATGGTCGCGTCGTCACCACCACGTCACGGCAAAAGTGGGCAACGTCTTGAAGGCAGCTGGCATCGCTCTGCGACACACCTCGACAAACAACTCGCCTGAGATCACCCCCAAAAAGGTAGTGGTAACACGCGCCGGCGCGCGCCTAACATGCTGATTAATGACATTATTCTTACAGCCGGTGTTTAAGTGGGGCTAAATCTCTTCTGGGACTTCGCACGCGAAATCGGAGGCGGCAGTCAATTCGGTACCAACAACGGCAAGGTCGGATCCGGCGTGCCCGAGACGCTCAATAATTTCAAGCAAAGGCGCCAGGCGAGATGCCTCCTGCAACATCATTTCCCGCATCCACAGGCTTGCCGGATCAGTATTGTGAAGCGCAGGCCATTGGACGGCCTCCGTGAATGCGGGATGAGGAAGTGGCGGCGGAAGTCCGACAATCCGCAGGGGTGTTGTTTTTGCGAAATGCTGCGCCAGCCGTAAGGGCATGGTCCCGATGCGGTTGGTGCCTGATACAACGGGCGGGATCATGCTAAAGCCCTGTACGACGACCTCGATACGTCTCTCGAAACCGTGCTCGAGCAAATACCATTCCTCCATGGTGGGCTGCCGGGTGTGCCTGAATCTGAGCACAACATGCCCCATGGACAAGTATCGCTCGAATGTAAGTGGCTCTGACAGCTGCTTGTTCGTGCCGCAGCCTACGCATACGAGCATATCTTCGAACAGGGCTGCGCGAGGATGTTTCGACATGAACACTTCCGGCATAATCAGAAAATGAACGTCGCCGCGCCGGAGAAGCTCCTCGGGGTCGTCGGAAATAGGCAGACATTCGAAGCGGACGGCGGGAGCTTCCCGCGCAGCACGCTCTACGATCTTCTTAAAAAATACGAGCGTGAGGTAATCGGAAAGCATGATTCGGAAGAGACGATCCGATTGGGCTGGGTTAAAGGCGTCCCAGGAAATAATCGATAGCTGGATGTGCAGCAATGCGTCCCGGACTGCTGGGGCGAGCCCCTCCGCGCGCGGTGTCAAAATGAGCTCGCGGCCGTTCATCGCAAATAGCTCATCGCTGAAATAGGCGCGTAACCGAGCGACGGCGGCGCTCATGGCCGGCTGGCTCAGGTTAATACTCCGGGCCGCCGCGGTGACTTTACGTTCCCTGATCAGAGCGTCCAGCACAACGAGGAGATTTAGATCCAGCCCCTTAAAACGCATGTCCTGATCTATCCAGCGTGTGGATGGGTATCATCTAAACAATCAATTTTACGAATTTACGAACCATGCATTAGAGGAACGTAAATGACCGACGTCAAGCTCAAATCGACGGCGCCGCGACACGGGCGGGAACATCGAGAGAGCTCATTTGCGAGCCCGACCGGCTGGCTCACCTTCGCTAACGACAACGGTTGAGTGCAGTCAAACAACGCCGCCGCTTTGGCCGGGTAATGCGGCCCGCAAGAAACTAATAAGAAAGAGAGATCCTGAATGCGCTCGCAGGTGCAGTGGAAGTTGTGCTGGGAAAATGAGTTGCAGCTCTCCGACCATGTCGAGCTCGCCAAGTTCTTTCGAAATACCTATGGGCCGACTGGGGCGTGCAACGCAGAACCGTTCGAAGGTAGTCGAAGCTGGGCCGGAGCTAGGCCTGAACTCCGCGTAATCGCCTATGATTCGAGCGGTGTAGCGGCCCATATGGGCATACTGCGCCGTTTCGTCAAGGTTGACGCGGTCGATCTATTGGTGGCTGAGCTGGGCCTGTACGGGGTACGTCCGGATCTTGAGGGCCTCGGAATCGCCCATTCGATCCATGTCATGCTTCCAACACTGCAGGAGCTTGGCGTTCCATTCGCTTTCGGAACCGTCCGGGACGCGCTGCGGAATCATGTTGAGAGGTTCGGGCGGCGATACAGCCCTTTGGCTGTTTTGTCGGGAATTCGCGTGCGCTCCACCCGACCAGAGGCGCGCCTCGACCTGCCGCCCACACGCATCGATGACGCACTCGTCATTGTTCTGCCAGTTGGACGACCGATCAGCGAATGGCCCACCGGCGCAATGATCGATCGGAACGGACCAGAGCTATGAGCCGTCCCGATTGCTACGAAGTGCGCCGTGAGTGCTCCGACGGCACCAGCCGTCGCAGCGTTTATCTGACGTTCGACGACGGTCCCAATCCACTTTTCACACCGGAGATTCTGGATGTGTTGGCAGAGCAGCGGGTGCCGGCGACTTTCTTCGTCATCGGCGCCTACGCCTTAGAGCACCCGGATCTAATCCAACGAATGTTTGCAGAAGGGCACGAGCTAGGCAACCACACGATGACTCATCCGGATCTGTACAAATGCGGCTTCGGCGAAGTGCAACGTGAGATCTATGAAGCGAACGGCGCCATCATGAGGGCGTGCCCTCAGGCCTCGGTGCGCTACATTCGCGCGCCCTACGGCGCCTGGAGCGAAGAAGTCTTCACAGCGTCACAGATCGCCGGGCTGACGGCCCTCCATTGGTCCGTCGACCCTCGAGATTGGTCTCGCCCTGGGGTCGACGCGATTATCGATACCGTGCTCGCCTCTGTCCGGCCGGGCGCAATCGTACTCTTACACGACGGATGCCCTCCCGGCGAGTTGAGCCAGGGCGCTCACGCCGGTCTGCGCGACCAGACGGTCACGGCGCTGTCCCGGCTGATTCCAGCACTTCATGAGCGCGGATTTGTAATCCGCTCACTTCCTCAACATCACTGAACAAACGAGATCCCATGACTCTTCTTGGTACAACCAGCACTGTGGCCATTTCGCTATATGCACTGCTCTCGACTGCTTATAAGAGCATGCAGGGGATTTATGCTCTGCCGACAAACGACTCATCGGCGTTGGAGGATCTCGTCGGCTCCGATCAACTGCCCAGCGTGGATGTCATCGTCCCCTGCTTCAACGAGGATCCGCGCACGCTTTCAGAGTGCCTGGCTTCCATTGCAGACCAAGAATACGCCGGAAGACTTCGGGTCTATGTGGTTGATGACGGTTCTGGAAATCGCGAAGCCGTAGGAACTGTCCACGAAACCTACGCGCGCGACCCTAGGTTCGACATCATTTTGCTTCCCGAGAATGTTGGAAAGCGCAAGGCACAGATCGCCGCGATACGCCGCTCATCCGGGGATTTGGTGCTTAACGTTGATTCAGACACGATACTCGCGTCCGACGTCATTACCAAGCTTGTACCGAAGATGCGAGATCCAGTGGTCGGCGCAGTCATGGGTCAGTTGACGGCCAGTAACCGGAGCGAGAGCTGGCTGACCAGGCTGATAGACATGGAGTACTGGCTGGCTTGCAACGAGGAGCGCGCGGCACAGGCTCGCTTCGGTGCCGTTATGTGCTGTTGCGGCCCATGTGCCATGTACCGCCGGTCTGCGCTCCTTTTGTTACTGGACCAGTACGAGTCGCAATTTTTTCGGGGCAAGCCAAGCGACTTCGGTGAGGATCGCCATCTCACTATCCTCATGCTGAAAGCAGGCTTTCGAACCGAGTACGTTCCGAGCGCCATCGCGGCCACAGTCGTTCCGAACAGACTCGGACCGTATCTGCGCCAACAACTCCGTTGGGCACGAAGCACATTCCGGGACACGCTGCTTGGGCTGCGCTTGCTGCCCGGCCTCAATAGCTATCTCACGTTGGACGTGGTCGGACAGAATCTCGGGGCGCTACTCCTCGCCCTATCGGTACTAACGGGCCTCGCACATTTCGCACTGACAGGCACTGTGCCTTGGTGGACAGGACTGATGATTGTGTCCATGACCATGGTCCGATGCAGCGTGGTAGCAGTTCGTGCTCGACAGTTTCGATTTCTGGGCTTTTCCCTGCACACGTTCATCAACATCTTTCTCTTACTTCCCTTGAAGGCCTACGCGCTGTGTACATTGAGCAATAGCGATTGGCTGTCGCGAAGCTCTGCTGTCGCTACATCGAACACTGGGGGAAAACAGGCCCCCACCCAAACTCCGATCACTGGATCAAGCAGGGCAGAATTCTCACCGCATGCAGCTCCGCTTCGCAGGCTCAATCTTGGGCGGGATTCTTCGGGATTAGCGCTGTCGAGCAACATCTGCGGCGACGAGTGATCGCTAATTACCTAGGTGGACGAGAGGTGGACGAGTTTGACCCAGAACATGAATCATCAGTTGCTCGATCGGGAATTGGCCGCAGACGATCCGTGGCGCCTCGACGGCAATCCGTTCGAGCGGGAGCGCCACACGCAAATGCTCCAGCTGGCGCTTGCCCAAGGCTCCATTACAAATGCCCTCGAAGTCGGGTGCGCTGCCGGCGCATTCACGGAAAAACTAGCCCCCTACTGCCAAGGGCTCACCGTCATCGATGTCGTGGCGCAAGCGATTGCTCGAGCACGTCAACGGATAAAGGAGCCGTCGCGCATCAACTGGATAGTCTCCGATGTTCAACAGTTTTCGACCGACGAGTTGTTTGACCTGATCGTTGTGGCGGAGGTCCTATACTACCTCGAAGACATAGCCGAGATGCGCGCGGCCGTCAAAAACCTGGTGCGGGTGCTTGCGCCAGGCGGGCATCTGATCTTCGGATCGGCAAGGGATGCTAATTGCCGTCGCTGGGGTCACGCCGCTGGTGCTGAGCCGGTCATCGCCATGCTGAACGAAACGTTGATCGAGGTAGAGCGTCTTGAGTGTCGGGGCGAGTCGGTCAACGAAGACTGCTTGCTCGTCCGTTTCCGGAACCCGCTTTCCGCTTCCTGATGAATCGAATCTATCGCCGTTAACGTGGAGACACTATGCGCATCTGTGGTACCAAGCTGACCCATGATGGGGCGATCGCCCTTGTCGAGGATGGACGGCTCGTCTTCTGCGTAGAGCAGGAAAAGCGGCACAACAATCCGCGTTACCAAACCATCGATAATCTCGACGCAATTGTCGCCGCTTTGGCGGAACAGGGGCTAAATCCTTGTGATGTCGATCAGTTCGTTATCGACGGCTGGGATGGCGAAGACGAGTCACAGTTTCAGGTCCGGCAGGCAACAGCAACCGCCAGTCGTGGCGACGCTCTCGGTAAAATGAACCCATGTCCACGGTAACGATCGATCTTACTGACGTAAGCAAAACTTATGACAAGCTCGTTGTCGACAGACTGTCGTTCCGCGTTACGGCGGGGGAATGCTTCGGGCTCTTGGGACCGAACGGTGCGGGCAAAAGCACGATTGCGCGTATGGTCCTCGGCATGACATCGCCTGATGCGGGGAAGATTACTGTGCTCGGCGCTCCAGTGCCGGCGCGCGCGCGTTTGGCACGTATGCGCATCGGCGTGGTCCCGCAGTTCGACAATCTTGATACCGCGTTCACTGTACGCGAGAACCTGTTGGTGTTCGGGCGCTACTTCCGGATGAGCAGACGCCAGATCGAAGCGGTCATACCGTCGCTGCTTGAGTTCGCCCGCCTCGAGAACAAAGCGGATGCGCGCGTCGCCGAACTGTCCGGCGGCATGAAGCGGCGCCTGACGCTCGCGCGTGCGCTGATCAATGACCCGCACTTGCTGGTGATGGACGAGCCGACCACCGGCCTCGATCCGCAGGCCCGCCACCTGATCTGGGAACGGCTGCGATCGCTGCTGGCGCGGGGCAAGACTATTCTTTTGACTACCCATTTCATGGAAGAGGCCGAGCGGCTGTGCGATCGGCTGTGCGTTATGGAGGAGGGGCGCAAGATCGCCGAAGGCCGCCCGTCCGCACTCATTGACGAGCAGATCGGCTGTGACGTGGTCGAGGTCTACGGCGGCAATCCGCATGAACTGGGTGCGCTGATCCGGCCGTACGCACAGCGCATCGAGGTGAGCGGTGAGACGCTTTTTTGCTATGCACCCGATCCGGAGCAGGTGCTGGGGCAGCTACGCGGGCGCGCGGGTCTGCGCCTTCTGCAGCGTCCCCCCAATCTCGAGGATGTGTTCTTGCGGCTAACCGGGCGCGAGATGGAGGACTGAACAATGGGCGAACGTTATGCGGCGGGCATGCCCGCCAATGCGTGGAATTGGGTCGCGGTTTGGCGCCGCAACTATCTTGGATGGAAGAAAATCGGGCTTGCATCGGTTCTCGGCAACCTCGCCGATCCGATGATCTATCTGTTCGGTCTCGGCTTTGGCTTCGGAACAATGATAGGTCCTGTTGAGGGCACTTCGTACATTGCGTTTCTCGCGGCTGGCATGGTTGCCACAAGCGCGATGGCATCGGCGACCGCTGAAACGGTTTACGGGAGTTTCGGACGCATGGACAACCAGCGCACCTGGGAAGGAATGCTATGCACTCAGCTGACGCTCGGCGATATCGTACTCGGCGAATTGGCGTGGGCAGCCACCAAGGCCCTGATGGCGGGCACAGCAATCACCATTGTTGCCACCACGCTCGGCTACACATCGTGGCCATCCATCCTCTGCTTGCTGCCAGTCATCGCTCTCAGTGGCCTCGCCTTCGCGAGTCTAGCGATGGTCGTCACGGCGCTTGCGCCCAGTTATGAATATTTCATATTTTATAATACGCTTGTTATAACACCCATGCTGTTCCTTTGCGGCGCGATGTTTCCGGTCAACCAATTGCCCGGCGCTTTTCAGGACGTCGCCTCCTTGTTGCCGCTCGCACATGCAATTGACCTCATTCGTCCGGCGATGCTTGGCCGTCCGGCCGGCAGCATGGGCCTGCATATCGGCGCGCTTTGCATATACACGGTTTTGCCGTTCTTCCTATCGGTTGCTCTATTTCGTCGTCGGCTGATGCGTTGACGCTACTCACCATTCGTAAAATTGTTTCTTTGGGCGATACCCATCCACGCGTCGGATAGGTCAATACATGCGTTTTAAGGGACTCGATCTAAATCTCCTGGTTGTGCTGGATGCTTTGATCAGGGAGCGTAAAGTCACCGCCGCGGCCCGCAGTATTAACCTGAGTCAGCCGGCCATGAGCGCCGCCGTCGGTCGGTTACGCGCCTATTTCAGCGATGAGCTATTTACGATGAACGGCCGCGAACTCATTTTGACACCGCGCGCGGAGGGGCTCGCCACAGCAGTCCGGGAGGCATTGCTGCACATCCAGCTGTCGATTATTTCCTGGGACGCCTTTAACCCGGCCCGATCGGATCGTCGCTTCCGCATCATCCTTTCCGATTACCTCACGCTCGTATTTTTTAAGAAGATCGTAAAGCGTGCTGCGCGGGAAGCTCCCGCCGTCCGCTTCGAATGTCTGCTTATTTCCGACGACCCCGAGGAGCTTCTCCGGCGCGGCGACGTTGATTTTCTGATTATGCCGGAAGTGTTCATGTCGAAACATCCTCGCGCAGCCCTGTTCGAAGATATACTCGTATGCGTAGGCTGCGGCACGAACAAGCAGCTGTCAGAGCCACTTACATTCGACCGATACTTGTCGATGGGGCAGGTTGTGCTTAAATTCGGGGACACCCGGCAGCCCTCCATCGAGGAATGGTATTTGCTCGAGAACGGTTTCGAGAGACGTATCGAGGTCGTCGTACAGGGCTTTAGCATGATCCCGCCCCTTCTATCAGGCACCAACCGCATCGGGACAATGCCCTTACGGCTGGCGCAGCATTTCGCAAAATTAACACCCCTGCGGATTGTCGAACTTCCGCCGCCACTTCCTGCCGCATTCACGGAGGCCGTCCAATGGCCTGCGCTTCACAATAATGATCCGGCAAGCCTATGGATGCGGGAAATGATGTTGCAGGAGGCATCTCGTATGATTACCCCGCCTAAGAGCACCGGACGTCTCAGTTGTCGGCCGACGACCCCTCGGTTATGAGAGGAGGCATGGATGGCGATTGGGATTGGGCGATTCCTGCATTGTCGAGAACGATGCAGGGAGAGCAGATCCTTCAGCCTGAAGAGGTGGCAGCGATGCTGCCGCTGCATGAGCTTGGCTGGGGAACCGACGGGCGAACGAATTCGGGTGCGCTCGCAACACGGTGCCTCGTATCTAAGCGAGGGCGGGACTGTTCCGTTTCGCAAGCCTGTGCGGCCGACCGCGTTTGACGGACTGGACGATTGGCTGCGGGAGCGCTTCTTCCCCCATGGCTCGGGCTGGATGACGATCTCGACCCGCTCCAGATGCGCCGGGAACGCCTTGCGCGGTCGCGCAGCACGTCGCGGCTCGCCTGTCGGTCTTGCGGCCTCGAGCTCGGACTCAATCGCGCCGAGCCCGGTCTGGATTTCGAAGGCGAAGGCCTGCTGGGCACGTTCGAGCTTCTCGGAGCTGCGACCGAAGCGGCGCGCTCCAGCTGCTTGACGATCCCATGAAGGTCGGCGATCCTCTCCTGGGCACGCTCGTTGAGTGTCGCCATCCGGACGATCTCGGCCTTGAGTGTTTCGCTCCGGAGTTGTTGCAGTTCGGCCTTCTCCGCCGCCATGGCGACGAACATCGCCTTGAGCGGATCGATTTCGTGGGGACGGGCCGAAGCGCTTCTCGTCATGACGCCGACAGGAGCTTGTTTTACACGGCCTGAAGCCCGCCTTTTGCGCCTGAGTCACTTCGCCACCGCCTTCCGGCCGGACGCCGTCGCCGTTCGGCTCGAACGCGCGTCCAGTCCATGCCTTCGACGAGCGCCATCAGTTTCGGCGCGGCAAGCCGATCACGCCGTTCTCCGCCAGCGGAACTTGTCCTCGTCCAGCGCTCACGGTGCGGGTATGCCGGCGTCGAGCAAACAGAGAGAAGTTTGGGGCCCAACCAGGACGGCCCCGTTACGAAGTTCGTCCTAGTCTAGTCCCGGTTTGAGTGTCGAATCTTCATCGATTGCATCGGCGACCAGCGTCCCCGCCGCCTGCGAGCCCGCAACTGCTCAGCAGAAGGAAGTGAACGTGAGTGCATCCATTTCGTAAATGTGTGTCTATCCAAGCAATCGATTTCTCTAATTATCCGATGAGGAATATGAAACGCGTCAGGCAGGGTGCATCATTAGGAGTATTTTCGATGGCAAACATTATCGAGGGTGGCCCGGGTTCCGAAACACTCCTCGGCACCAAGCTTGAAGATTGGATGGAGGGTTTCGGGGGCAATGACTGGATTGACGGTCGTGGCGGCAACGACGAGATCTCGGCTGGCGCGGGCAGTGACCGAGCCCTCGGCGGCGAGGGTAACGACCGCATCTTCGGCGGAGATGGCTGGGACGATCTCTCCGGCGACAACGGCCGCTTCAACGCGCGCATCTCCGGTGAGGACAATGACAGGCTCAGCGGCGGTCCCGGCCAGGATGTCGTCTACGTGGGTGACGGCCAGGACACGTTGACCGGGGGCACCGACAGTGACACGTTCGTGTTCCAGTTCCACAATCCGGTGCCTGGGGTCGTCCCGAGTGTCGGGTCGAAGCCGGACATTTCCACTATCACCGATTTCAACCCGGCGGAGGACAAGTTCGCCTTCGATGCGGTGGGCCTCTACAACGACGGTTTTGGCGCGAACTTCGTCAACAACGCCAGCATACAGTCCGGCTACCCGGTGAGCAGCTTCTACAGTGGTGCGGCCTCGGGTGCGAACGGCGAACACGTCGTGGTGATCACTGGCGAATCTTTCAACTCTGCTTCTGAAGCCGCGAGTGCGATCTCCGGCGAGCACGCCGGCGACATCATTGTCTACCAAAGCAGCTACACCGACAGAGTCGCAACTCTGGCCTATGTCACCGCCGACAACAGCGCGCATGAGTTCGTCCACCTGGGCGGTGTGGTCACCGTGGCCGACCTAGGCCTGACCGCGTCGGACTTCACCTTCGTTTGATCCGGAAAACCCATACGGAACAGCGCCCCGCCCCCCTGGGCGGGCGCTTTCCGTTTCCGCTACTTGCGATGGGCCGGGGCGCCCGGGAGCAGTCGCAGCGTGTACAGCTTGACGAAGCCCTGCACGTCGCGCTGGTCGTACACCGAAATCTCCCTGAACGCGTGGAGGCGGAAGCCTGTTCGGGCCCTTGCGGCCGGCCACGATGACGTTGCCCTTCCAAACCTTCAGCCGGACGGTGTTGTTGTTGACCCGCTCCATTAGATGCCAAACCAAACATATTCGGCGGGAGCACTGATCCTGAATCAGCGAGTCGGTTGCCGCTCGGGGAGCAATATAGGGAGCTGGGTCGCCAGATCCTCACGGAGACCTACGTGAGTAACCATTCCTTGAAGGATTCAGCTTTGAGACCTTTCCCTCTGACTTCCGCTATTTGGGGAATTCTGTTGATCAGCGGCGTGGTCAACGTGCTTGCGCTGATCTCGCCGCTGTTCATGCTTCAGGTCTACGACCGCGTTCTGGCAAGTGGCAGCGTATCGACGCTAGTGGGGCTCGTCGTGCTTGCTGCAGGGCTTTATGCGTTCCAATGCCTGCTCGACGTTTTGCGCGCCCGCGTGCTGCTGCGGATTGGCGAGCGTTTCGATGAACAGTTTTCCGGACGCGTTCACGATGCGATCGTTCGCCTTCCGCTTTTAACGCGCATGCCGGGCGACGGCTTGCAGCCGCTTCGCGATCTCGACAATATTCGCGGATTCTTAGGTGGAAACGGTCCGACAGCGTTCTTCGATCTGCCATGGATGCTGCTTTATCTTGCCATTTGCTTCCTCTTTCATTTCTGGATCGGCATGACGGCACTTATCGGGGCGATCGGTCTCACATCTCTGACACTTCTTACCAACACTCTCTCGCAACGGCCGATACGCGAGACCATTGCCCACGACATGGTACGCAATGGCCTACTGCAAGCAGCGCGTTGCAATGCCGAGGTCGTGCAAGCTCTCGGTCTCGGAAAGCGGATCGCTGCCCGATGGCACAAGGCCAATGCCGAGTATCTGGCCGCCAACCGGAAAGCTGGGGACGTGGCAGGTGGGCTGGGTGGCATTGCAAAGTCGTTGCGCGTGCTGCTGCAATCGGCCATTCTTGCCGTCGGCGCGTACCTTGTCATCAGGCAGGAGGCTACGGCCGGGGTCATGATTGCCAGTTCGATCATGATGGGGCGTGCGCTGGCTCCGGTCGATCTGGCCATTTCAAGCTGGAAACCCTTCCTCATGGCGCGCCAGGGTTGGGCGCGGCTGGAGGACCTCCTAGGAAAGGTTCCTGAAACCGCTCCTGTTATGCCAATGCCTGCACCTGAACGCGAACTCCGCCTCGAAGGCGTGACAATCGTTCCGCCCGGCGAAAGGAAGCCGACCGTGACCGGCCTTGCGTTTGCCGTTCAGGCGGGAAGCGCACTCGGGATCATCGGTGCATCGGGTTCGGGCAAGTCGACACTCTCGCGCGCCATCGTCGGCGCATGGGCGCCGGTCGCCGGAAAGGTTCGCATCGACAGCGCAAGCCTCGATCAATGGGACCGGGAAGCGCTAGGCCGCCATATCGGCTATTTGCCGCAAGGTGTTGAACTGTTCGACGGCACCATTGCCGAAAACATCGCTCGTTTTGAAGACGATCCTGACCCTGAGGCTATTGTCGCCGCGGCGAAGGCAGCGGGCACGCACGAACTGATCCTCCGATTTGAGCACGGCTACGAAACTCCGATTGGTGAGGCCGGATCGGCACTTTCCGCCGGGCAGCGCCAGCGTATCGGTCTTGCCCGTGCTCTTTATCGAGACCCTTTCCTTGTTGTGCTGGATGAACCCAATGCCAATCTCGATGCGGAAGGCGAGGCTGCGGTCGTTAAGGCGATCGCCTCCGTGCGCGAGCGCAAGGGCATTGCGGTTGTCGTTGCCCATCGGCCGAGCGCCATCCGCGCCGTGGATTTGGTGTTGGTGATGGAAGGTGGACGGCAGCGAGCATTCGGTGCGCGTGATGAAGCGCTTTCCAAAGTCCTTAAGGGGGCAGCGATGGCATCAGGCGCTGGGGTCAAGGCCATCGAGTCTACACAGGATAACGAGCGCGCTGACATGGAGGATCCCGGTGTCCGGCATTCATCAGAACAATGACGTTTCCAGGTCCATTCGCCGGCACCTGGTGGCGGGCCTGCTGGCGAGCGTGATCTTTGTGGGAGGAGCCGGAGCCTGGGCGGCCTTCACGAATCTCTCCGGCGCGGTTGTCGCGTCCGGACACTTTGTCGTCGATTCCTATGTGAAGACGGTGCAGCACCCGACCGGCGGGGTGGTGGGAGAAATCCTGGTGAGCGAAGGTGATAAAGTAAAAGCCGGCGACATCCTCATGCGGCTCGACGCCACCCAGACGCGCGCCACTCTCGCTGTAGTCACCAAGCGGCTCGATGAGCTGGCCGCCAACCTGGCACGACTCGAAGCTGAGCGCGACGATCTGGCGGAGATCGCCTTCCCGGACTGGCTGCTCGCCCGCAGAGATGTTCCGGACGTAGCTTCGGCAGTACATGGCGAGACGCGGCTGTTCGAATTCCGCAGACAATCCCGCGATGGAAGGCAGGCGCAGCTAGCGGAACGCATCACTCAATATGAGCACGAGATCGAGGGGCTCAAGGCGCAGGAAATCGCTTGTGAGAAAAGCACCGAGATTCTCCAAAAGGAAATTGCTGCCTTGAGTGGGCTGCGCGACCAAGGCATTGTCTCGGACCAACGCTTGAACAGTCTGAAGACGCAGGTTGCCACTTTCGGCGGCGAACGCGGTGAGAAGATTGCACATCAGGCACAGACGGCAGCCCGCATAGCCGAAACGCGCCTGCAGATCCTGCAGATGGATCCGGATTTCAAGACGGAAGTCGGCCAGGAGCTCAGAGAGGTTCAGGCGCAGGTTGGGGAGTATGTTGAGCGCAAGGTGGCGGCTGAACAGGAACTGCGACGGATCGATATTGTCGCGCCGCAGTCAGGCGCCATTCAACAACTCGCAATTCATACGGTCGGAGGAGTGATCACGCCGGCCGATCCGATTATGCTAATCGTGCCGGAAGGCGACGATCTTGCGCTTGAAGCACGAATCACCCCGAAGGACATCGACCAAATCCAGCTTGGTCACAAGGCCGTGCTGCGGATGTCAGCCTTCAATCTGAGGACCACGCCGGTATTGAACGGATATGTCAGCCGGATCGCAGCCGATCTGGCGACGGACGAAAAAAACGGCGTTTCGTATTACCTGGTGCGTCTGTCGGTTCCGCATGCGGAACTGACGAAGCTCAAGGACCTGACGCTCGTGCCCGGCATGCCGGCCGAAGCGATGATCCAGACGGGCGAGCGTACGGCGCTTTCTTATTTTGTGAAGCCGCTGTCGGACCAAATCAGTCGCGCATTCCACGAGGAATGAAAGTAATCCACAGAAATATTTTGTTTGTATTCTTGTTGGTTGTTACGCATGCATGAGAGTCATAACCGTCTGAAAACACAGCCATACTTTCCTCAGTTGGATTCCGCCTCTGACTCAGATTCGTGGTTCCACGGTCATTTTGCCCTTCCAAGTCGCCGACCATTCAGTTCTTGGCCTCGAGCGCATTAAGATACCCATCATCGTACACAAAGGCTGGAAAAGAGTCCGGTGTCTTGAGCGATCCTGAGGTTTGGAGACCTAGGGTGAGCCTGCAAGCACAGGGCTAGGACATGATTGAGCGTCTGCAATATTCGGACAGGTACATAGGAAGACAGGCAGGCGTCAAAAACGCGCTTTCAACGCGCTAAACCGATGCTACGCACCCCGAGCGTCTTGCCGCCCTCGCTCCCGCCGGTAGGAATCAATCGCGAGCAGGCTGCGACGTTCATCGGCGTAAGCTCAACGACCTTTGATGAAATGGTCCAGGACGGCCGGATGCCCCAGCCACGAATGCCGAGCAAGGGGCGCATTGTTTGGGACGTCGAGGAACTTGTATTGGCCTTTCGAAAGCTCCCTCACCGCCAAATCGGAGGAGCACCAAAGCTTGACGAAGATTCGCCGCCACTAGACAATCCTTGGGATCGAAAACCACGAACATGACGGATGAGCCCGTGAAAATTGATCTTAAGGGCGTAGTGAAGGACACTGATCGCCACGGCAATGATCGGTACTATTTTCGCGCACCGGGTCGGAAGAAGGTCCGGCTCCGTGAACCGACCGGCAGCGACGAGTTCCTCGAGGAACTGCGGTGCGCGCGCGCCGAGGTCACTTATGTTCGGCCCGGCACTCTTCCCGAGATTTGCCGGCGCCTCCCCAAGCCTTCCGAGCCAGCGAAGAAAGGCACGTTGCTGTGGCTTTGCCAGGAGTATTACCGTCGGGGCGGCACGGAAATCACCCAAGACACTATGGCGCGCCGACGAGCAATTCTGGAGCGCGTATGCGAATTACCTCATCCCCTCGAAGGTGACCCGGATCCTCAGTATCCCACCAAGGGATCTCTGCCATTCGCCGGTATGAAACGG
The DNA here is from genome assembly GCF_040320645.1 of Mesorhizobium sp. M0633. Classification (NCBI taxonomy): domain Bacteria; kingdom Pseudomonadati; phylum Pseudomonadota; class Alphaproteobacteria; order Hyphomicrobiales; family Phyllobacteriaceae; genus Mesorhizobium; species Mesorhizobium sp. M0633. The sequence continues at coordinate 352,718 of NZ_JAMYQC010000001.1, read as the reverse complement.
TCTCATGTTAAGGAGATCAGGGACACCAGGCTCGACGCCCTTGGCGCGGCAAACAATATCGTAAAAGCCATCAGCGCGATGTTTGAGTGGGCAAAGGACACAGAGATTCCGGGCGTCGACTCCAATCCCGCCCGCGGCATCAGACGGCTAAAGAGCGGCGACGGCTGGCACCCATGGGACGTGTCGGAGATCGTTCAATATGAGAAGCGGCATCCGCTGGGTACCGCAGCCAGACGTGCGCTCTCGATCTTCATGTTTACTGGCCTGCGGTTGTCCGACGTCGCGATCTTCGGTCGACAGCACATCACGCTCGTCTACAACGAGGAGACCGAGCAGTGGGAGAAGTGGATCAGAATTAAGCCTGGGAAGACCAGTCGTAACAAGGATGCGGTGTTGGTGGAGCTCCCGCTTCTGCCCGAACTAGAGGCGGAACTTGAGCACACGCCCTCCGACCAGATGACCTTCCTGGTCAATGAGTATGGTCGCCCGTTCTCGGAGAACGGTCTGGGCAACAAGATGCGCCAGTGGTGTGATCAAGCTGAGCTGCCGCACTGCAGTGCTCATGGAATTCGCAAGGCCGGCGCGACGATCGCCGCTGAGAACGGCGCGACGCACGAGCAGCTGAAGGCGATATATGGGTGGACTACGTACCAGCAGCCCGACCACTACATCAAGAAAGCGCGTCGCCGGAAGGTAGCGAGAGCGGCGAAATACCTGCTGGTTATCGATCGAAAAGAGAACAAAATTGTCCCACTTTCTGAGGGGATTGAAAGAGGTGGGACAAAAATGGCCAAAAAATCCAATTAAATCAACGGCCACAAAAGCCAATGGTGGGCCCGGAGGGACTCGAACCCCCAACCAAGCGGTTATGAGCCGCCGGCTCTAACCATTGAGCTACAGGCCCCACGGCGCTGGATTAGTGTTTTTCCCTGAACCGCACAAGGCTTTCCGAGGCCTTTCCGAGCAGGCGTTCCAAGGGGGCTGGCAGAGATCGCCCAAATCAGCCCATATTGATAACCTATTGCACGTCGCCCATTGGACGCCGGCCAACACTCGGCTGTCTTGGGATCCCAGATCGAGGAGATTTCATGACCAGACGTATTTTGCCCCTGGCGATTGCCGCCGCAATCGCATTTCCGGCGATCGCGGCCGCCGCCGATTCGCCACCGCCGCCGCGTATCGTCGTCACCGGTGAAGGCGAGGCGGCGATAGCACCCGATCTGGCTCTGCTGACGCTCAGCGTCATGCGCGAAGCCAAGACGGCACGTGCAGCGCTCGATGCCAATAACGACGCCATGGCCGCAGTGATCGCTGCCATGAAATCGTCCGGCATCAAGGAGCGCGACCTGCAGACCGCGGGCATCCAGATCAATCCGCGCTATAACTACACCAACAAGCCCGACGGCAGCCAGGAGGCCGAGCTTGTCGCCTACCAGGTGACCAACACGCTTTCGGTGCGCATCCGAGACATCGACAAGACCGGCGACATTCTCGATAAGGCGGTGTCGCTCGGCGTCAACCAGGGCGGCGGCATCTCCTTCTCCAACGACGATCCGGCGGCAGCCGTCACCGAGGCGCGCAAGAAGGCCGTCGCCAATGCCATGGCCAAGGCCAAGACGCTGGCCGAAGCGGCCGGCGTCGGCATCGGCCGGGTCCTGGAAATCACCGACCAGAATTTCGCACCACCGCCGATGCCGATCAACGCCAAGGCATTCGATGCCGCCGGTGCGTCGGTCCCGGTGCAAGCCGGCGAAAATTCCTATACCGCACAGGTGACGGTGACTTTCGAATTGAAATGATCATCGCTTGCAGCATGAAAAACCCCGGAGGATCGATCCTCCGGGGTTTTTTGAGCCGCGCTTCCTGGCGGAAAGGGCTCCGCTACTCTACCGGCTGCAAGTCAGCCGGCCGCAGGCCCGAAGACCTTAGCGATAGATGATCGGACAGCCGCGCTCGTTGGCGAATACGATCACGACGCGGTCGCCATACTGGCGGCCGGCGACCTTGACCGTGCGGCGGTTGATGTCGATGATGCGGGCGCGGTGCAGGCCCATGCGTTCGGCCTTGTCGATGGCACGCTCCGGCGAACAGGACCGGCGCCAGCCGCCATGACGGCGGTGTTCGCGATAGTAACCATCATCTTCGTCGCCGGTATAGACGCCGACGCGCGGATCCTGGTTGTTGCCGAAGCCGAGATAGATGCTGTCAGCATGAGCGGGGATGGCAGCAAGCGTGCCAAGGCCGACAAGAGCCGAAAGAGCCGCCGTCTTGATGGTGTTGAACATTGTCTTCTCTCCTTGTTGAGGGTTTCCACACGTTTTCGTCGAACCGATGGGAGGAGAATGCACCCGTCTGTCTGAATTTTTTGCGAACCGGCCGTTCATCTCCAGTTCATGAGGCAGAACCGGAATAGTCTCTCGCTTCTGGAACCGGTGTTATGGACGGCGGTGCTGCATAGGGTGGGCATGGTGGATGGACAACGTCCGTTTTGCCGTCGGTTCCGGATTCTCGATTTCGCGGTAAAATCCTAAGGCTCGTCCGCGAGCATATGGTCGAAATAGTCGTCCGGCTCGGCAAGGTCGGTCTCGCTGGCGCTGACCCGGCCGCGCATCGAGATGCCGGCCTCGTGCACGGTCTCGTCGCTTCCCGACACCAGCCTGTGCCACCAATAGAGATCGCGGCCCTCGGCCACCAGCCGGTAAGCGCAAGTCTTGGGCAGCCAGCTGATGGTGCGCACATTCTGCGGCGTCAGCCCGACGCAATCCGGAACACGCGCCAGCCGGTTGGCATAGTCGGAGCAGCGGCAGCTTCCAGCGTCGAACAGCCGGCAGCCGACGCTGGTCCAGTAGATCTCTCCGGTGTCCTCGTCTTCGAGTTTGGACAGGCAGCATTTGCCGCAGCCGTCGCAGAGTGATTCCCACTCGGCCGGGGTCATCGCCTCGAGCGTCTTGGTCTTCCAGAATGGCTTTTCCATCGTCGGCATGTGGCCCTCGGACGCTTCAAGGTCAAGCACGGCAACCGTGCACCCTCGTCCGAACGATACGCCGTGATCATACGCCGGAACATACGCCAGGACCATACGAATGACATGAAGTCGCCTTCAAAACGCCGGTCAATCGCCCTGTGCCACAGCTAGAACCTACAAACAGGAACCAAACATGGTTGCTGAAAGTTTGGGCAGGGATGGGACGCCACAAGGAGTGTTTATGATGAAACGCCAACCACGGATTCTGGCAGGCACGGCGCTTGGCCTGTTGATGGCGTCCGCGCCGCTAGGCGCGTTCCCGCTGCAAGGCAATGCCGCATTCAGCCCCGTGCAACGTACCGCAGCGCCGCTCATCCCAGTGCAATCGAGTTGCGCCGAGGGCGAGTCGGCGGAGGCCTGCGCGCAAAGCCAGCAGGCAGAGCAGCCCAGAAAGAAGAAGCGCGACCAGCAGCAGCAAACGGAATCCGCTCCGGCCGAGCAGGCGGCTCCAGCCGAGTCCGAGCAACCCCGCAAGAAGCGGCGCAATCAGCAGCAGCAAACGGAATCCGCTCCGGCCGAGCAGATCGCTCCAGCCGAGTCCGAGCAACCCCGCAAGAAGCGGCGCAATCAGCAGCAGCAAACAGAATCCGCTCCGGCCGAGCAGATCGCTCCGGCCGAGTCCGAGCAACCCCGCAAGAAGCGGCGCAATCGGCAGCAGATCGAAGCGGCCCCATCGGAACAACCGGCCGAGCAGGCAGCGCCGGCAAACGACAACCAGCCCAACGTCAATCCGCGCAAGAAGAAGCAAAAACAGAACCAGCAGATCGAGGCTGCCCCGGCAGAACAGGCTCCGACTGTCGAGCCCGGACAAAAGCCGGGCAAGCGCAAGAAGCCTGCTGAATTGACCGGACCCGCCACGGAGGCGGAAGGCCAGCCGGCGCCGACCAATAAGGAAGCGACCCCACAGGCCCAACCGGCTCCGACCGAGCAGCAGGCCGCTCCCGTCCAGGGCGAACAGCCCCAGGACAAGATCAAGAAACGTGGCAAGAGGCCTGTCGGCGAACAGCCGGTGACAGGAGAGCAACAGCCCTCGACCGGCGAACAGCCTTCGACTGGCCAGGCCGCGCCTGTCCAGGGTGAAAATCCGGTCCAGGGTGAAGCCCAGGCCAATCCGAACGAGGCACCTGTTCTGGACAGCCAGAAGGATGTCTTGCGCAAGCGCAAGGGTGGCAAGGAGCGCGGCCAAAATGCCGGTAAGCAGCAGGGCAACCAGCCCGCCCAGCAGGGCGAGAACCAGGTGGAAGCCCCGAAGCCGGCTCCGGTCGATCAGGGGCCGCCGCCCACCGACGACCGGGCAGCCCAGCGGGAGATCAAGCCTGAAAAGATCGTTCCGGTGACCGAGGAAAAAGGCAAGCGCGTCGAGCGTGCGCCGGACATCGAGGATGTTCGTCGTCGTCCGCGCCCCCAGGGTGCCAACGTCGTCAGGGAATTCGGCGACCGCGTCATCCTCCAGTTCAACAACCAGACGTTCGTCGAAAGCAGCGATGCACCGCGCATGCACCGCGGCGCCAGGAATGTCTATTATGAGGACCTGTCGGGCGATCGCACCCGGGAAATCGTCGAGCGTGACAATGGTGTCCGGATCGTCACCATCCGCAACCGCTACGGCGACGTCATCCAGCGTTCACGCATCGCGCCCGACGGCCGCGAATATGTGCTGAGCTATGTCGACGAGCGGAACTATGACGATGATGCAGACTGGCGCGACCCGGGCGACGACCTGCCGCCGATGCGCCTTACCATCCCGCAAGAGGAATACATTCTGGATTCCGAAGAGGTCGAGGATCCGGACGACTACTACACCTTCCTCGAACGGCCGCCGGTCGAGAGGGTCCAGCGCCTCTATTCGATCGACGAGGTCAAGCGCTCGGCCCGCGTGCGCGACATCGCCCGCCGCATCGACCTCGACACGCTCAACTTCGAATTCGGTTCGGCCTCGATTTCCGACACCGAGGTCCAGAAGCTGGAGGGTGTTGCCAACGCCATGGACAAGCTGCTGAAGAAAAACCCGGCCGAGAGCTTCCTGATCGAGGGCCATACCGACGCTGTCGGCACACCGGAAGCGAACCTTGCTCTGTCCGACCGCCGCGCCGAGGCGGTCGCCGAAGCCTTGACCAACGCCTTTGGCATCCCGCCGGAGAACCTGACGACGCAGGGCTATGGCGAGGAGTATCTCAAGGTCAACACGTCGGGACCCAACCGCGAGAACCGCCGCGTCGCCATCCGCCGGATTACCCCCCTGGTAGCGCCGGTGGCCAGCGCCCAATAAACCGCAATGTGAACCGCGCGATTTGATCAACCATTGAATCGCGCGGTCATCAATCTTGAAACGCGCGGTTACCCATCCCAGATTCTGGAAAGGGCGTTCCCTGCCCTGTCCCGACTCCAGCGGGACACACGAGCCCCGCCGGTTCCCCTCCCCGGCGGGGTTTCGTTTTTTTGAAACCTTGCAAACCGCCGCAGCCTGCCCGAAATACGGCGCTCCGACAACGGAGCCCGAATCGCCGCATGAAGCGCCTCGAACTCGCCATCGAATCGATCATTCTCGCCTCGCGCTGGCTGCTGGTCGCCTTCTATCTCGGACTGGGTGCGGCACTTGCCATCTATGCCGTGTCCTTCGGCAAGAAGCTGTTCGAGTTCGTCTCCGTCGCCTTCACGCTCGATGACACCGACACCATCCTGAAAATACTCGGCCTCATCGATGCCGCGCTGGTCGCCTCACTGGTGGTGATGGTGATCATCTCGGGTTACGAAAACTTCGTCAGCCGCTTCGATGAAAATGACGGCAAGGTGCATTGGCTGGGCACGATCGATGTCGGCTCGCTGAAGGTCAAGGTCGCCTCGACAATCGTAGCGATCTCCTCGATCCACCTCTTGCAGGTGTTCCTGAACTCGGTCTCCTACACGACCGACCAGCTGATGTGGCTGACCATCATTCATCTGGCCTTCGTTCTGTCGGCACTGATGCTTGCCTATATCGACCGGCTGATGGGTCTTGGCAAAGCCAAGAAAGCCGAGGAGTGAGCACGCGTCTGTGCCGGTCTTTTGAGAGATACTTCTGTAGCGAGATACTTTCCGTCAGTAGATACCTTTGATTTTGGTATCCGACCGGCCGAACACCTCGTCCGGCACAAAAAAGTCGCCGGCGAGCGGGCCTGTCGCACCCGGCGCATAGGCCGAGAAATCGCTGACGCCCTCAGCGCGCAGCACTTCTTCGTCAATGTAGAAATTGCCGGTCGCCTCACGCGACGGCCTGACCAGGATGGCGTATGCCGCATCGGCCATGATGTCGGGCGAACGGCTCATCGCCGCCACCGTCGCCCCGCCCAGGAGGTTACGCACCGCCGCCGTGTCGATGGTCGAGATCGGCCATAGCGAATTGACCGCAATGCCGTCCCTGGCGAACTCGGCGCTCATGCCCAGCGTGCACATCGACATGCCGAACTTTGCCATCGTGTAGGCGACATGGTTCTTGAACCACTTGGCCCTCATGTCAAGCGGCGGCGCCAGATTCAAGATGTGAGGATTTTCCGCCAACCTCAAGTGCGGAATGCACATTTTGGAGACGAGAAAAGTGCCGCGCGTGTTGATCTGGTGCATCAGATCGTAGCGCTTCATATCAGTCTCCAGCGTGCCGGTGAGTTGGATGGCACTGGCGTTGTTGACGCAGATATCGATGCCGCCGAACCTCTCCACGGTCTTGGCGACCGCTTCGGCGACCTGTTCTTCATCCCGAATGTCGCACAGCACCGGCAGCGCCTTGCCGCCGGCCTGCTCGATCTCGTGCGCCGCCGTGTAGATCGTCCCGGGCAGCTTCGGATGCGGCTCGGCGGTCTTGGCCGCGATCGTCACATTGGCGCCATCGCGCGCGGCGCGCAGCGCAATCGCCAGCCCGATGCCGCGCGACCCGCCGGAGATGAAAAGCGTCTTTCCCTTGAGCGACATCCTTGCGCCTTCCTTCAACATGAAAGACACGATCCTTGCGCGGCTGAGAACCGCCGCGCAAGGCCCAACACACCGGATGCGGGTTACGCTGCGTCGGCCTTGAGACAATCTGAGCTAGACCAGCACCAGGCCCTGCCGCATGGCGATGGCGATCGCATCGGTGCGGTTGGCGGCACCGAGCTTCGTCAGGATCGCTGCGACATGGAACTTCGCCGTATGCACGGAGATGTTCAGCCGCCGCGCGATGACCTTGTTGGGGGCGCCCTCGGCCAGCAGCGCCAGCACTTCGCTCTCGCGCGGCGAAAGCGTCGGCCGGACGATCTGCTCGTCGGTCAGTTCCTCTTCGAACCGGTCGCTGTCATGGAAGATCAAATCGTGATGCCGATCGGATAGAGCATGGCTGTCGCGCGAAATCCGGTAGCCCGCAGCCGCGAGCCGCGCGGCGGCGGCGATCAGCAACTCGTCCGCTTGCACCGGCAGCACGGCAAACACTGTATCGGCCGGCCGTTCGCGGGCCGCTCGCGACGATAGCAGCACGCGAGGCATAGCCGCGTCGACGAGCCCGCCTTGTAGCCCATGATCATCGACGATGGCGACATCCGCCGCCTCACGCCCGTCGACTTCGCCGGCCAGAACCGGCCGCAGATCATCGGTCGCGGCGAGAACGGCGGACAGACTTCGCGCGCGCTCGACGTCACCGAGCGCGATCAGCACCGTCAGCCGTCTGCCAGCGACCTCACCGCTTACCATCTATCCCTCAGCTCAGTGGCTTTTCACCGATGGTCAGGGAAACCTCACGGTTCTCGCCGCCGCGCACCACGCCGAGTGTCACCAAGGCACCGGCGCTGTCCGGCCCGAGCTTGCGGATCAGCTCGCGCGGGCCATGCACCGTCTCTGCGTTCCACGACACGATGATGTCGCCGAGACTGAGACCGGCTGATTTCGCCGGCCCGTTATCGTCGAGGCTCATCACCATGGCGCCCTGGGTATCACCATTGCGGACCGGATGCAGGCCGGCGCCAAGATAGCCGCGCGCCACATGACCCTTCTCGCGCAGCGTCGTGACTGCCCGCTCGATCGTTTCGTAAGGCATGACCAGCGCCCGCCGGCGTGGCCCGAACAGCAGCATGCCGATCAGTCCACCCTTGGCGTCGAGCACAGGGCCACCCTCGAAACGGCCGCCGGCATTGACGGCAAGGTTGATGCGCCGGTCGATCGTGCCGCCGCGCATTGAACGCCAGGCCGGGCCGACCTCGCCGACCGTGCCGAAGGTAGCGAGCGAGGTGCCGTCGCTATTGCCCGCCACGACCGCCAGGTTGCCCGGCCGCACCGCATCCGCCTTTACCAGTGACGGGGCGCCCGGCGCGCCGGCCGGTTTCAAAACGGCCGTGCCGGTGGACGGGTCGCGGCCGACCAGTTCCGCCTTGACGGCTTCGCCCGAAGAAAACGTCAGCTCGATCTCCTCGCCGGCCTCGACCGCCTCCTCGGCAGTGACGAAATAGCCGTCCCGCCAGTGGAAAGCAGTTGACGTCCGGTGGTGGGTCGCGAAGCTGGCCGTCGCTGGTGCCGCGGCTGCCGCGATGTCGGCAATGGCGTCGGAAAACGTGCTCAGATTGAAATCGCTCATGATCTGTCTCCTGGGTTCTTCGTGACCCAGATATCGCCCGGCAGGACGTTGGCGGATACTCGCCTGACGGCTAGTTTGGGCATGTGACTGGCCATCTGGTCAGGTCGCGGCCGGTCCGGCCGCTCCGCACATATAGGCATTGTTCATCTTGTTCCAAACGGAGCCCTCGGATGGCCCTGCCCGCCCAGCAATTGCAATATGACGATGCCCTTCTCGATGCCTATTCGGCGACGGTCGCCGATGCCGTCGACCGCATCGGGCCCGCCGTCTGCCGCATCGAGCGCATCGGTGGCCCGGGCGGCCATGGCTCCGGCTTCGTCATCGCGCAGGACGGGCTGGTCGTCACCAACTTCCACGTCGTCGGCGATGCGCGCAGCGTGCGCGTATCAATGCCGGATGGCGCCTCCAGGGAAGGCCGCGTGCTCGGCCGCGATCCCGACACCGACATTGCGCTGGTGCGCGCCGACGGCAACTTTGCCGACGTCGCGCCGCTTGGCGATTCCAAGCGATTGAGGCGCGGCCAGATTGCTATTGCCATAGGCAATCCGCTCGGCTTCGAATGGACCGTCACCACTGGCGTCGTCTCGGCACTCGGCCGCTCGATGCGTGCCTCCACCGGCCGGCTGATCGACGACGTCATCCAGACCGACGCCGCGCTCAACCCCGGCAATTCCGGCGGACCGCTGGTGTCCTCGGCTGGCGAGGTGATCGGCGTTAACACCGCGATGATCCACGGTGCGCAAGGCATCGCCTTCGCGGTTGCCTCCAACACCGCCAATTTCGTCATCTCGGAAATCATCCGCTTCGGCCGTGTGCGCCGTGCCTTCATCGGCGTTTCCGCCGACACCACCAACCTGCCGCGCCGCGCAGCCCTTTTGTCGCAAGTATCGAGCAGCACGGCGGTGCGCCTGCGCACCGTCGAAAAGAACAGCCCGGCGGCCAAAGCCGGCCTCAGGGAAGGCGACATTATTGCCGCCATCGACGGCCGTCCGGTCACCGGCGTCGACGATCTGGTGCGCATGCTCGACGCCGAGCGAATCGGCCGCGAGACACTGTGCACGGTGGTGCGCCGCTCCGGCATTACTCAGGTCACCGTGATGCCGTTGGCGCGGGCGAGTTAGCGCGCCGCAGCACCCTGCGCATATTGCGCCATAAATTCTGGGCTCGGCGGGATCGGCCTGATCACGTCGATCAGCACGCCATTGGGATCCCTGGTGATGAAATGGCGCTGGCCGAAGGGTTCGTCGCGTAGCGTCCGCAGGATCGGCAGGCCAGCGGCGGTGATCCGCTTATAGATGGCATCCGGATCCCTGACCTCGAAATTGATCAGCAGGCCAGATGTGCGGCCCCGCCCTTCCTCCGGGATCGTCTCATGATCGCCCTGGACGATGCCGAGGTTGACGCGACGGTCTTCGGCCGAGCGCAGATGCACGTACCAGTCGGCCTCAAACAGCGGCTTGAAGCCGAAATGCGCAACATAAAAGGCTGCCGTGCCGGCAACGTCGCTCGTCATCAGCACCGGATAATAGCTCGTCGTCCTCATCTTTCCTTCTCCCGGCAAATAACATACAGTCTGCAGGTAAATGGAATTAACATACAGGCTGCATGTATGCAACAAGGATCCGCTCGTCGCTCCAACCGTGATCGCACCGCCGCGACACGCGCCGAGCTCATCGCCGCGGCTCGCAAACTGTTCACCGAAAAGTCCTATGCCGAGACCGGCACACCCGAGATCGCCGCCGCTGCCGGCGTCACGCGCGGCGCGCTCTATCATCACTTTGCCGACAAGCAGGCGTTGTTTGCCGCTGTGGTCGAACAGGAGGCGCAAGCCGTCTCGGAAGAGATCGAACGCGCGTCGCCGCCTTCGCTATTTGCCCGCGATGCGCTGATTGCCGGCTCGGATGCCTATCTGGCTGCCATGCGTGCGCCCGGCCGTACGCGGCTCTTGCTGCTTGATGGCCCGGCCGTGCTGGGCCGCGCCGCCATGGATGCGATCGACAATCGCCATGGCAACCGTTCGCTGCGCGAAGGCCTTGTTGCCGCGATGCGCTCGCACTCCATGACGAGACTGCCTGTGGAAGCACTGACCGCTTTGCTCGCAGCCGCCTTCGACCGCGCAGCGCTCGCCATCGAAACTGGAGCATCGATCGAGGACTATCGCGCCGTTCTCATGGCGCTGATCGACGGCCTGTCTCCGGCTGCTCCTCAGGTATCTCACCCGGTTCGAACTCGTTGAAACAGCCTAGCTGGCGCTTGAACTGGTCGATCAGCCAGGCGGCCGCCGGTTTCGGGCTGCGATCGGCGCGGTGCATGGCATAGAGCGGCGAGCGGACTTCGCTGTAAGGCTCGAGATCGAGTTCGACGAGCCGGCCGGTCGCCAGATCATCGGCAATCAGCCATCGCGGCAGCCCGCCCCAGCCCAGCCCCTCGCGCATCAGCACGTGCTTGGTGCGCACATCCGTCAGCCGCCAGGTGCGGTAGGCGAAGACGCCATAGTCACGCCCGCGCGTACGCTCGGACTGGTCCGAGACGACCAGTTGGATGTGTTCGCGGACATCCTCTAGCGCCACTGGTCTCGGCAGCAGCGCCAGGGGGTGATCAGGCGCTGCGGCTGGCACCAGGGAGAAGAAGCCGATGCGAAGCAGATTCACGTCCGTCTCACCCAGAAGCCCCCCGATGCCGAGATCGGCCTGTCCGCCGACAACATGATCGAGGATAAGGCCAAGCGAGCCGATATGGAGACGCAGCGTCACGGCCGGGAACTGCGCCTCGAATGCCTTTAGCACCCGAACCAGAACCGGCGACGGTAGCGTCACGTCGACCGACAGCGTAACTTCCGCCTCCAATCCCTGCCGGTATCCGTCGACACGCGAGCGGATGCGTTGCAGCACGCCGACCATGCGCCGCGCATCTTCCAGCGTCGCCTTGCCGACATCGGTCAGTTGCGGTTCACGCGTGCCCTCGCGCTCGAACAGCTTCAGCCCGAGCTGCGCTTCGAGGTTGGCGATGGCGTAGCTGATCACCGATTGCGCGCGATTCAATTTGCGCCCGGCGGCCGAGAAGCTGCCGGTCTCGGCCACCGCAACCAGGATCTGCAGTTGGTCAAGCGTCGGGTTCGGTTGCATCGTTCAATCCACATTTTAGATGGATAATATACAAAATACACCAGTTTTTCAAATGGGTCTGCGCACACATATTTGCCAGGAGATTTTAATCCAACCCTGGAGACCCCATTATGTCCATCCTTCTTGTCACATCGAGCCCGCGCGGCGCTGCCTCGCACTCGACCCGAATTGCTACTGAATTCGCTGAAAAGCTTGTTGCCGCCGATCCGTCGAACACGCTTGTCGTGCGCGACCTCGTCGCCAATCCGTTGCCGCACATCGATGCCGATTATGCGACCGGCATCTACACGCCGGCCGAAGCGCGCACCTCACGCCAGGCTGAAGTCGTTGGCGTCTCCGATGTCGTGCTGGATGAACTATTCGCGGCCGATACGGTGATTCTCGCCACCGGCTTCATCAACTTCAACATCTCCTCGACGCTGAAGTCCTGGGTCGATCACATTGCCCGTTCCGGCAAGAGCTTTGCCTATGGCGAGAACGGCCCCAAGGGGCTCGTCACCGGCAAGAAGGTCTACATCGTACTGGCTTCGGGCGGCATCTATTCCGAAGGTGCGGCCGTGCAGTTCGATCACGCCATTCCCTACCTGCGCAGCGTGCTTGGCTTCCTCGGCATGACCGATGTCGAGGTCATCCGCATCGAAGGGGTCGGCATGGGCGCCGATGCGGTGGCAGCAGCGCTGGCCAAGGCCTCGACCAAGGTCGACGCCATTGTGGCTGCGACCGGAAATGCCGAGCGCGTGGCCACCGCGGCATAAAGCGTCAGCATCGTCTGAATTGTACAAGGGCAGGCGCCGGCGCCTGTCCTTGTTGTCGTTGGCGACAACCTATTGTGGTGGGCCACACAACCGCCATTGGTTATTCCGCTTGTCTGCGCTATCGGTCGCGGATGTTCCTTTCCGTTGCCACAACGCACCGTCCGGCCACCGATCTCGGTTTCTTGCTGCACAAGCATCCGGATCGCCTGCACGAGACCGACCTGTCTTTCGGCAAGGCGTGGCTGTTCTATCCCGAGGCAACCGAAGACCGTTGCGAGGCTGCACTCCTGCTCGATGTCGATCCTGTGGGACTGGTGCGGGGCAAGGGCCAGGCAGAAGGCCTGCTCGACCAATATGTGAACGACCGGCCTTACGCAGCATCATCCTTCCTGTCGGTGGCGCTGAACAAAATGCTGCGGACGGCGATGACCGGTATATCGAAGGAGCGCCAGGAACTGGCCGACAGCGAACTGCCGCTGGAAGCCGTGGTTACTCCACTGCCAATGCGCGGCGGTGAGGTTCTGGTTCGAAGTTTGTTCGAACCCATGGGCTGGACAGTCGATCTGACGCCAATCGAAGGAAACGGGGGTGCTGCAGGCGAGCCCCGATATGGCCATCTGAAGCTGACTGGCACGGGCCGACTCAGCGCCTTGTTGAACCACCTCTATGTGCTGATCCCGGTGATGGACGATGCCAAGCATTATTGGGTCGGCGAAGCAGAGATCGACAAGCTGCTGTCCAAAGGCGAAGGCTGGCTGGAAAACCATCCGGCCAAAGACCTGATCGTGCGCCGCTATCTTGGCAATCGCAGGGCCTTGACCCGCATCGCCCTGGAGCGACTGGCTCCCGAGACGGCTGGCGAGGCACAACCTGCCGAGTTGCGCGTCACGCCCGAGGAAGCGCTTGAGACGCCTATCCGGCTCAACGATCTGCGCATGGACGCAGTTGTCCACGCCATTCGGGCGACGGGAGGAACCACGGTTGCGGACCTGGGATGCGGTGAAGGCAAGCTGCTCGACAGGCTGGTGCGCGAGCGATGGATCCACAAGCTGTTCGGTCTGGATCCGGCGGCGCGCGAACTGGAATGGGCCGCAAAGCGTCTCAAGCTGAACGAATTAGGCGGGCCGCCCGAGGGCCGGGTCACGCTGCTGCATGGATCGCTGACCTACCGGGACAGCCGTTGGGCCGCAGCCGACATCGCCGTTCTGGTCGAGGTCATCGAGCATCTCGACGAGGACAGGCTGCCCCTGGTCGAACGCATCGTTTTCGGTGAGACGGCGCCCAAATCCGTCATCGTGACCACTCCGAATGCGGACTACAACGCTCTGTTTCCAAGACTGGTCTCTGGCGCATTTCGCCATCCCGATCACCGTTTCGAATGGAGCCGGGCTCAGTTCCAAGCCTGGGCGGCCAAAATCGGCGAGATCTATGGCTATGCAGCCACCTTCAGCGGTATCGGAGCCGAGGACCCGACCCTCGGCGCCCCCACACAGATGGCGGTGTTCACCCGATGAGAGAACCCGATAAGACCAACCTCACCATTCCTGACTTCGCCCTCGTCGTGCTGATCGGCTCGACCGGATCGGGCAAGTCGACTTTCGCCGCCAAGCATTTCCTGACGACCGAGATTATCTCGTCGGACCAGTGCCGGGCGCTGATCTCCGACGACGAGACCGACCAGGACGTCTCTGCGGATGCCTTCGATCTGGTTCGCGAAATAGCCGGCAAACGGCTTAAACACCGCAGGCTGGCCGTCATCGACGCCACCAATGTGCGAGCCGCCGACCGCAAGGCCTGGATTGAGCTGGCGCGCAAGTGGCACGCTTTGCCCGTCGCCGTGGTCCTCGATCCAGGCGTCGAGGTGTGCGTCGCACGCAATGCGGTGCGAGCCGACCGGCAGTTCGGCGCCGGGGTCGCCCAGCGCATGACAACCGAGATCCGCAAGGGTCTTGGCGCCCTGCAACGCGAGGGCTTCCGCCAAGTCTGGAAGCTTACCAGCGAGGCCAGCATCGACGCGGCCGAGGTGTCGCGACAGCCGCTGTGGACCGATAAGCGCGACGACCATGGCCCGTTCGATATCATTGGCGACATCCACGGCTGTTCGGATGAGCTTCATATCCTGCTCGCTCGATTGGGCTACAGCATCGTCTGGTCTGAGCATCAGGGCGACCGAACGGTCACCGTGGTCCCACCAGAGGGCCGCAAGATCGTCTTTGTCGGCGACCTCGTCGATCGCGGCCCCAACTCGCCCGACGTGCTGCGCATTGCCATGAGCATGGTCGCGGCTGGAACCGCATACTGTGTCCAGGGCAACCATGAAGGCAAACTCAGCCGCTGGCTAGAAGGCCGCAAGGTCACGGTCGCTCACGGCCTCCAGCAGACTGTCGATCAGCTAAATGCACAGGACCGAGGCCTGCGCGAGGCGCTGCCGGCCTTTCTCGACGGCCTGCGCAGCCATGTCTGGCTCGATGGCGGAGGCCTCGCCGTCGCCCATGCCGGCCTCAAGGAAGAGATGATCGGACGCGGTTCCGGCGCTGTGCGCGAGTTCGCTCTGTACGGCGAGACCACAGGCGAGACCGACGAGTTCGGGCTGCCCGTCCGCGCCGACTGGGCCGCGGCCTATCGTGGCAAGACGGCCATTATCTATGGACATACGCCCACGCTATCGGCTGAATGGGTCAACAACACCCTGTGCATCGACACCGGATGCGTATTCGGCGGCAAGCTGACGGCCTTGCGCTGGCCGGAACGCGAACTGGTCGAGGTGCCGGCAATCCAGACCTGGTCGGAGCCGATACGTCCGCTGGGCGGGTCCGGTCCCGGTAAATCGGCACAGGCCGACGCCGACGGCGTGCTCGATTATCAGGATGTCTCCGGTCGCCGTTGGATCGAGACCGGACTGAGGGGCCGGATTGTCGTGGCCGAGGAGAACGCGTCGGCAGCACTGGAGGTGATGAGCCGCTTCGCGCTCTCGCCGCAATGGCTGATCTATCTGCCGCCGACCATGTCGCCGTCCGAGACCAGCAGCCAGGACGGCTGGCTGGAACGTCCGGAGGATGCCTTCGCTTACTTCCGCGAGCGCGGCGTTGCGCAGATCGTGTGCGAGGAGAAGCACATGGGTTCGCGGGCAGTGATCGCGCTCTGCCGCAACGCGCAGGCGGCACGCAGCCGCTTCGGGGTCCCTGGCGACGAAACCGGCGCAATCTGGACCCGCACCGGACGCTCCTTTTTCAACGACAGTGCCATGACGGAGGGCCTGCTCGCCCGTCTCCGCGCCGAGGTCGACACGGCGGACCTGTGGAAGGAATTGAACAGCGACTGGCTGCTGCTGGACGCCGAGATAATGCCTTGGTCGGCCAAGGCCGGCAGTCTGATCGAAAGCCAGTATGCGCCTGTGGCCACATCCTCTGCCGCCGGTCTCAAGGCCAGCAGCGAAGCGCTGGCCCGTGCTATTGCGCGCGGCGTCGATGCAGCCGGCCTGAACGCACGCCTTGAAGACCGGGCCGTCCGCGCAGCCAAATACGCCACCGCCTGGGCGCCCTACGTATGGCCAGTTTCGGGCGTCGAGGACCTTAAGGCCGCGCCTTTCCACCTGCTGGCCAGCGAGGGACGTATTTGGTTTGACCAGGACCATGTCTGGCACATGTCGCTCGCGGACCGTCTGGCTGCCCGTGGCGGCGTGGTCACGCCGACTCGAAGGCGTATGGTTGATCTGGCCGACGGCGGCGCGTGTGCCGAGGCCGTCGCCTGGTGGGAAGCGCTGACTGGCTCAGGCGGCGAAGGCATGGTGGTCAAACCACGCGACTTCGTCAGCCGTGGCAAGAAGGGGCTCATCCAGCCGGCGCTGAAGGTCCGCGGCCCGGAATATTTGCGCATCATCTATGGTCCCGAATATGACGCGCCCGACAATCTCGTCCGCCTCCGAGAACGCGGCCTGGCCGGCAAGCGCAGCCTGCTCCGGGAGTTCGCGCTTGGCCACGAAGCACTGACGCGATTTGTCGCCAAGCAGCCGCTACGCCGGGTTCACGAGTGTGTCTTCGCCGTGCTGGCGTTGGAAAGCGAGCCAATCGACCCAAGGCTGTAGTAGCCGATCTATCCGAAGATCTTTTCGCCTTGCTCGTCGACCAGCTGGATGCCCTTTTTGATCGAGATGTCGACGGCATCATCAAGCCCGGCAAAGCGGTCGGCGCGGATGAATTTGTGCTCCTTCATCACGCCGTCGATCTCCTTCGAAACCACGCCGCAGGTCTGGTACTGGCCCTCCGCCTTGTAGGGCGTGGCGCTGATCAAAAATCCCTTGTGCTCGATCTGCTTTGCCGGCGCCGCTGTCTTTGGCTCGGCGGCTTCGTTGCCTCCGCCGAAAAGACGCTTCAGAAAAGACATGGGGTATCCTCCAACGGCAATCATCCTGCACCACATAGCGCGGTGCAGGATGATTTTCAGTACCGGTCCTTGGCCGAGCGGGCAAGGGCCGCAGCTAGCTTGGCACTCAGAGATCAGTCGCGCGACAACGCTTCCAAGGCCTCTGCGGCAGCTTCCAATATGCTGATTGCCTCGGCCTGCTTTGCTTCAGGCGCATCGGCGATTTCGCCGAGCGCGGCGCGCAGCCGGTGGCGCACGGCGCGAAACTCGTCGCGCTTTTCCGAGCGGCCGCGGCCGCGCCGGCCGCCGTCCTCGCCTTCATCGTTCCAGCCGAACCAGTCGCGCGCCTTCGCCATCTTGCGGCCGAAGCGCTCGAGGTGGTCGAGCACGTGGTCGATCATCTCGCGATTTTCGTTGAGATGCGCCTGCCCCGCCTCGGTGATCGAAAACACCTTCTTGTTGCCTTCCGGCGCAGAAACGGCGTAGCCGGCCTCCTCCAGGAAGGTCAGCGTCGGATAGACCACGCCGGGGCTCGGGCTGTAGACGCCGCTGGTGCGCTCCTCCAGCGCCTTGATGATGTCGTAGCCGTGCCGCGGCGCCTCGGCCAGCAGCGACAGCGTGATCAGCTTGAGATCGCCGTCGGCCAGCATGCGGCCGGCGCGGAACATGTCGCCCGGCCCGCCGCGTCCGCCGCCTCTCATGCCATGCCCGAACGGGCCAAAGCCGCCGCGCCCACCGAACTTGCCGGCCATATGCATGAAAACGCGCTCGGCGTGTTCGCCAAAACGATGATGCCCGAAATGATCGCCTTTGTGCATTGTCTGCTCCTTGAGTTATGTCTTACGATATATCTCAACTAAGTGCCCGCCACGGTCGAGTCAAGATATATCTTACGATGTATCTGAAAATGGCACCAGCAGGATTGATTTCGCCAGCGAGGGCAGCTAGAGGGTGCATGAGGGCCGAAGGCCGCTCCGTAAGCGTCTGACGTGAAGCAACGCATCCACCCCGGTCGTTCCGGGCAGTTACGCCGACAATACCGGCGAATGGATGCAAGGCGACGAACCGGATGCTTCAGGGAAATCCAAATGACCATGAACACCCCGCGCAGTAAGCTGCCTGCGCGCTATGCCGCCGTGCTCGGCCCGCTGGTGCTGTCGTTGCTGATGACGTTCATCGTGTCGTTCATCTCGACACTGAAAAGCCTTGGCTTCCAGCCCGACATGCTGGCCACTTGGCTGACGGCTTGGGGTCTGTCCTGGCTGGTGGCCTTTCCGACGCTGCTGCTGGTGCTGCCGGCGGTGCGCTGCATCATTGGCTGGCTTTGCGAGCCCGCGGCTCGATAGCAGGGCACGCGAAAGGCCTGGAAACAATCTCCGGACCTTTCGGTGCGGAGCGAATAATACCGTTACCAGCGGCCTTTGCGCCGATTCCAGGCGTAGAGCAGATCGGCGAAACGATCATAGCCATAGCGCGTCAACGGCAGTGCGCCGGGATTGCCGAACAGCGTTGCGAGCCAGCCTTCGCCGGGCGTCGTCCGCCATACAGCAATGGCAACATCGGCGCCGGCCAGCAATTTGCCGTCGGCGTCGATCGCATACAGCCGGCGCCGGATGTCCTCCAGCCCGATGCCGTATCCGGCCAGCGCCGCCGGTTCGGCATTGATGTCGCGAAATTCGATCCGCCCGGCCTTGACCGCCTCGATCAGTCGCCGCTTCTGCCGGCTGATACCGGCATCGCAGACCGGACAGCGCGTATTGTACCAGACAGTCAGCAGAGGCTTGGCCATGTTTCGAAACGGCACCAGAGGACACGCACGGATTATCCGAGAAATGCCGTTGCGCCGCAACGTGACACGATACCGGCGGAATGGCCGGTTTCGCTGATCCAGGTCGCCCAAAGGGTACGCAGCGGTTTTACGATAACGACATGCATAAAAAGAAGAGCTTAAAGCGCGTCGCAAGGGCCGTTCAGCGCGACGCGCTTCAGGAGCAGCGGCTCACCCGAGCGAGGTGATGATCTCGCGATAGGCATCCTCCGGGAAAGCCTTGAGCGTCCGAGTCCTGACGTTGCCAGCCGTCGCCAGCATTAACGAGAAACGAGCCAAGACGGCATCGTCGGGCGCTTCGAGCACCGCCACCATGTCGCAATCCCCCATGGTGAGATAAAATGCCTTGAATGATCCGCCCATGTCTCCCAGCATCTTCTTGGCGGCATCGAGCCGCTTCGGCGACTCGCGCACGTTTTTGGCGCCTTGTTCCGTCCAGTTGATCAGCACGATGTAAGTTGTCATGGCACACCTCCCTCCGGGGCCACGGAGCACGGCGTCAACCGCCGGGGCGGGCATCCGGGTTTGTCGCCCAGAGAATGCGTCCGTCGCGGAATTATCCTCTCGTAGGGCACGACACGCAAGAGCGGCGCGTTCAATCGTGATCGCCTCTGCCCAAACGGAAAAGGGCGCCACCGGCGCCCTTGAAACTGCTTATCCGTCACCCGGCCTCAGCTGTCGAGGAAGCTTCTGAGCTTGCGCGACCGGCTCGGGTGCTTGAGCTTGCGCAGCGCCTTGGCTTCGATCTGGCGGATGCGCTCGCGGGTGACCGAGAATTGCTGGCCGACCTCTTCAAGCGTGTGGTCGGTGTTCATGCCGATGCCGAAGCGCATTCTGAGCACGCGCTCTTCGCGCGGCGTCAGCGAGGCCAGCACGCGCGTCGTCGTCTCGCGCAAATTGGCCTGGATCGCCGCGTCGATCGGCAGGATCGCCATCTTGTCCTCGATGAAATCGCCGAGATGCGAATCCTCCTCGTCGCCAACCGGCGTTTCGAGCGAGATCGGCTCCTTGGCGATCTTCAGCACCTTGCGCACTTTTTCCAGCGGCATTGCGAGTTTTTCCGCCAGTTCTTCCGGCGTCGGCTCACGGCCGATCTCATGCAGCATCTGGCGCGAGGTGCGCACGATCTTGTTGATCGTTTCGATCATGTGCACCGGAATGCGGATGGTGCGCGCCTGGTCGGCGATCGAACGGGTGATCGCCTGCCGGATCCACCACGTCGCGTAGGTCGAGAACTTGTAGCCGCGGCGGTATTCGAATTTGTCGACCGCCTTCATCAGGCCGATATTGCCTTCCTGGATCAGGTCGAGGAACTGCAGGCCGCGATTGGTGTATTTCTTGGCGATGGAGATGACGAGGCGCAGATTGGCCTCGACCATTTCCTTCTTGGCGATCGCGGCTTCGCGCTCGCCCTTCTGCACCTGGTTGACGATCTTGCGGAATTCCTGGATCGAAATCGCCGTCTCGGTGGCGAGGTTCTGGATCTCGGCGCGCAGGTCGCGGATGGCGTCCTTCTCGTTCTTGGTGAATTCCTTCCAGCCGCGCGAAGTCAAATTGCCGATCGAGCGGGTCCAGTTCGGATCGAGCTCCGAGCCCTGATATTCCTTGAGGAATTCCTCGCGGCGCACGCCATAGCTTTCGGCCAGCCGCAACAGCTTGCCTTCGTTCTGCACCAGGCGCTTGTTGATGTCGTAGAGCTGCTCGACCAGCGCCTCGATGCGCGCCGTGTTCAAGGACAGCGACTTCACCGCCTTGATCAGTTGGTCCTTCAATTCCTTCAGCCGGCGGTCCTGACTGGGCGACAGCGTGCCGGCGGCGGCCAGCCGGTTCTCGACCTGCTGGTCCTGCAGCTTGCGCAGTTTCTTGTAGGTGTCGGCAATGACGTCGAGCGTCTCCATCACCTGCGGGCGCAGTTCCGCTTCCATGGCCGCCAGCGACAGGCTCGCCTCGTCATCGTCTTCCTCGTCGTCGTCCACCAGGCCACGCGTGTCGCCGCCGACATTGGTGATGTCGTCCTCGTCCTCGCGCGAACGGCGCGACTTTTCCTCGGTCTTGGCTTCCTCGATACGCTCGACAACCGGCGCCTGCTTGGCCTCCGGCCCGGCATAGGTCGCCTCGAGGTCGATGATCTCGCGCAGCAGGATCTTCGATTCGTTGAGCTCGTCACGCCAGATGATGATGGCCTGGAAAGTCAGCGGGCTTTCGCAAAGGCCCGCGATCATCGTCTCGCGGCCGGCCTCGATGCGCTTGGCGATCGCGATTTCGCCCTCGCGCGACAGAAGCTCCACCGAGCCCATCTCGCGCAGATACATGCGGACCGGATCGTCGGTTCGGTCGGTCGGCTCTTTCTTGGTCGTGGTGGCGGCGACGGCGGTGCCGGTCTGCTCGGCGAGCTCGTTGGCGTCTTCCTCGGCATCAGCGGCGGTGTCGGCGGCTTCGGGCTCCTCGCCCTGCTCGTCGTCCTCGACCACGTTGATGCCCATGTCGGAAAGCATGGCCATCGTGTCCTCGATCTGCTCGGAGGTCACTTCCTCCGAGGGCAGCACCGAATTCAGCTCGTCCATGGTGACATAACCGCGCTTCTTGGCGGCCTTGATCATCTTCTTGACAGCATCGTCGGAAAGGTCGAGCAGAGGGCCATCGGTCGCGGCCTCGCGTTCGGTCTCGACTTCTTCCTTTTCTTTTGTCGCCATAGTCTTTATTTTCTCCAAGCGGCTGAGTATCAAAGCCGCGTAAGCTGCCGGTCCGGTCAAATTGGATGCGCTCCTTCCAGAACGCGCTTTACCGGGCCAGTAACTGCATCTCTCGTTAAGTCCAGATTAACCCTGATATCTGTGGCAAGCTGACTGCCTGTCCAGTGATCAGTACCTTACATCGCTGCATTCCCGTCGATGCCGGGGCGGGTTAACGTTTCGAATCGACCTGATTCCGCCATTCTGCCGGAAGGTCAAGCGCCTCTCGCATGATTCGCATGAAAAAAGCGAATCAATTACCCGACTTAGAGCACCGCACGCTTGATTCAACGCGCAAGCACGGCCTTACATTTCAGTCTTCTGGAGGCTTCGATCTAAACGCGCCCAGCTCTGCCCGACGATACGCCAAACCCTTCGATCAGCGCTTCCGTTGCCTGCACATCACGAAATTGCGCCTGGATTTCGACCAGGTGCCGGTAATTTTCGTCCGTGGGATCGCTGGCGAGCGCTGCTTCCGCCTGCTTCAGCTCCTTATGTAAGGTGCGCGCGCTGCGCTGCAAGTGGAGAGCTTGGCTGAACGCATCGCGAGCATCGTCGAGTGCTGCCGTTTCCAGCGCCGGCCATTGCCGCGCACGTTTGATCAGCGCCACCGCGCGCTGCCAGATCTCACCGCAGCCGGCCCGCTCGATCGTCGCGATTACAGCCTCGCGGTTGTTGGCCATATCGTGCGCCATGGCGTCGAGGATGGCCGCATGCAGCCGCTTCAGATCGGAATTGGCGAGATCGAGGAACTCGACATGGGCGAAATTCTCGTCGATCAGCACGGGATGGTTGACGAGGGCCGCAATGATCGTCGCCTCGCGCACCGACATGCCCTCGCCGCCGCGTTTGACCAGCGCCGAGCGGCCGAGGCTTTCGGTGATCGCGGTGCGCCCACCGGCACCGCCGCCACGTGCAAACTGTCCGCCGGGTGCTGAGACCCTGCCCGGGAAGCGCTCACCGGGCCGTCCGTCCTGACGTCCCTGGCGTCCGCGCTGGGCACCGAAGAAGCTCTGCACGCGCTCGCGCATTTCCTGTTGGTAGTGATAGCGAAGGCTCTCGTCGCGGATGCGGCTGGTCAGTTCGCGTAGCGTCTTTTCGAGCTCCGCCCGCCGTTCCGGCGTGTCGAAGATGCCGCCGGCGGTCTCGCGCATCCACAAGAGGTCGGCCAGCGGCCGCGCCTCGGAAAGCACGGCGCGGAACGCATCCGGCCCGTCACCCTTGACCAGATCGTCGGGATCCTTGCCCTCCGGCAGCAGGGCGAAGCGCACGGAGCGGCCTGCCTGGACCGCCGGCAGCGCCATGTCGGCGGCGCGCCACGCTGCCTTCAACCCGGCTTGGTCGCCGTCGAAGCACAGCACCGGCTCGCCAGCCATGCGCCATAGAAGTTCGAGCTGGTTTTCAGTCAACGCGGTGCCGAGCGGCGCCACCACGTTTTCGAAGCCGGCCTGCGCCAGCGCGATCACATCCATGTAGCCTTCGACGGCAATGACGGTGCCGCCCTTGGCCAGCGCCCCCTTTCCCAGTGCTTGCCGCGCACGGGCGAAATTGTAGAGCACGTTGCCCTTGTGGAAGAGCTCCGTATCGGGCGAGTTCATATATTTGGCCAGCGCATCCGGCGCCAGTGCCCGCCCTCCGAAGGCGATGATCTTGCCCCTGGAATCCGGGATCGGGAACATGATGCGGTCGCGGAACCAATCATAGGAAACCGGGACGTCGTCGCCATGGCGCACCAGCCCGCACGCCTCGATGTCGGCCTTGGGGACACCCTTGGCGGCAAGATGCTCCTTCAGCGCATTGCGGCTGTCGGGGGCATAGCCGAGGCGGAAAGACTGCTGCGTCGCCGGTGTCAGCCCCCGGTCGCGCAGATAGGCGCGGGCCTTTGCC
Source organism: Mesorhizobium sp. M0633 (assembly GCF_040320645.1). Classification (NCBI taxonomy): domain Bacteria; kingdom Pseudomonadati; phylum Pseudomonadota; class Alphaproteobacteria; order Hyphomicrobiales; family Phyllobacteriaceae; genus Mesorhizobium; species Mesorhizobium sp. M0633. Next base: position 329,432 of record NZ_JAMYQC010000001.1, on the reverse strand, counting down.
CCTTCCGGTCCCTGCAGCCGTTCCTGGAAGAACGCCGTCGCCATCTCCATGACGTCAGTCAGGCTGGCGCGTTCCTTTTCGCGCCGCTCCTCCTGGGCATCGCGAACCGGCATCGGCACGCCGGCCATGTCGGCGATCTTCTCGACCGCTTCAGGAAAGCTCATCCCGTCAAGTTCGGTCAGGAACTTGAAATGGTCGCCCGAAACCGAGCAGCCGAAGCAATGGTAGCGGCCCTTCTTGTCCTCGCAGTGGAAGGACGGGCTCTTCTCGCCATGGAAGGGACAGCACGCCCAATAGTCGCCGCGCGGCGCGTTAGTCTTCTTCCTGTCCCACGCGACGCGCTGGCCGATCACCGAAGAAATCGGCACGCGGTCGCGGATCTCGTCGAGGAAAGCAGGTGGAAAGCGCATGGGGGGACAGCCCGTTTGGCCTCCATATAATCACACGGGCGAAGCCCGACGACTCCTAATGGCGATCATACCCGGTTTTCACAGGCCAAAAAGAGAAGGCGGCCCGCGGGCCGCCTTCTCGATCTAAACCGACGCAGCGCGGTCAGCCGTTCCGGGCTCATTGCGCGGCGATAGCACCGAAGATCAGGCCGGAGAGAACGCTGACCAGCAGATAGTCGTTGCCGACCCGGATCCATTCCTGCCCGGGACCCGGACGGCGCAGGCCATAGTGGCGATAGTCGCGGATCGGCTGGTGACGCTTCCAGCTGGAATATCTCTGGCCGTTGCGCCAATGGCTGCGCTTCACGACGATCTTTTTCTTCACTACGACGCGCTTGTTCACGTCGACATGCCTGCCGGGCCTTTGCCAGTCGACCTGGCTGTAGTTCGACTGCGGCGCGTTTGGTGTGTTCAGAGGTGCAGCCTGGCCCTGCCAGGTGGTTGCAGCCAGCATCGAGAAGGCAATGGCGGAAAGAACGACGCGTTTCATGGCGGGTACTCCTTGGTTGTCGATGCCTAGGGAATAGAGCCGGACGGATGAACCGAAACTGAACACCGAGATTACGTTTTCGTAATGATTTCTTATATTTAGAACGACTAATTCAGCGCTACCTTTAAAGCTGGCATCCGCGAATGGACGCATGACCCGCCGCAACTCCGCAGTCTATGCAACCATTTTGTCAGCCATCCATTTCCGACACGCTCCGTCGCGTGCCAACAGGCGTCGGAACCGGGCAAAATTTATTATTCGGCTAAAATAAATCGGAGTAATATCAACCTCTGCAATGTCCACGATTCGCGCCCACTTTTGCACCCTTGACGTCACGGCGCCCGCGTCGCTGGCATCTGTTGGGTTGCGGGGTCGGGCATGAGTGGCTCTGTCGTTTTGCTGCACCTTGCCGGTGCGGTCGCATTGATGCTGTTTGCCACCCGTTTGGTGAAGACCGGCGTCGAGCGCGCCTATGGCGATGTGCTGCGCCACAAACTGCGCGCCACAATGCGCAATCCGTTCATGGCGGTTCTGGCCGGCTGCGGCCTGGCTGTCGCGCTGCAAAGCTCGACCGCCGTCACCTTGCTGGTCGGCTCATTCGCCGGCTCCGGTATTGTCAGCGGCATGTCGGGCCAGCTTGCGGTGCGCGGCGCCGAGATCGGCTCAGCACTGGTGGTTAAGCTGCTCACCTTCGATCTGTCGCTGCTGGTGCCGATCTGCCTGGTCGCCGGCACCGTCATGTTCATGGCCACCGAGCGGCGCGACTGGCGCCAGTTCGGCCGCATCCTGGTCGGCATCGGCCTGCTGCTTCTGTCGCTGGAGATGATCGGCCAGGCGTCGGAGCCACTGCGCCAGAGCACGCTGATGCCGCTCATCGTCGATTACTTCTCCGGCGATCCGGTCACCGCCTATCTTCTGGCGGCGTTGGTCACCTGGCTGTTCCATTCCTCGATCGCCGCGGTGCTGCTGATGGTGACGCTGGCCGGCCGCGGCTTCATCCCGCCCGAACTCGGCATCGTGCTGGTGCTCGGTGTCAATCTCGGCTCTTCGATCATCGCGCCGCTTCTAACCCGCAACGCAGAACCCGGCGTTCGTATCGTGCCGATCGGCAATCTCCTGATGCGCGGCATGGGTTCGCTGATCATGCTGATCCTGTTCCTGACGTTCAAGCCGCCGGTCGCCTTCTTGGGCAGCACGGTGCCCGAGCAGATCGTCAATGCCCACATTGTCTTCAACATCCTGATCCTGATCGCCGGCCTACCGCTGGCGAGCCTGGTCTATCGCGCCTCGGAAAGGATCGTGGCGTTGGGCACCAAGCCCCAGGAAGCTAACGCGCTCGACGTCGTCGAGCTTTCGGCGCTCAACGAAAGTGCGCTCGACGTGCCGAGCCAGGCATTGGCCAACGCCACCCGCGAGGTGGTGCGGGTCTGCGAAACGGTCGAGATCATGCTGAAACGGATCATCGAGCTCTATGAGAGCGCCGATGCCGACAAGATCGGCGCGTTGGCCGCACTCGACGACCGTGTCGACAGGAAGCACGCTGCGATCAAGCTCTATCTGGCCAAGGTCACCAAGAACCCGTTGAGCGAGGACGAGGCGCTGCGTTGCCAGGAGCTGATCGGCGCCTGCGTCAAGCTGGAGCAGGTCGGCGACATCATCGTGCGCAACATGCTGGTCCACGTGAAGAAGAAATTCGAGCGCGGGCTGGAGTTCACGCCGGAAGGCTGGCGTGAGCTTTGCGCCTTCCATGGCTTGGTGCTTGCCAATGCCAGGCTTGCCTTCAACGTGCTGGTATCCCGCGATCCGGAGACCGCTCGCCAGTTGGTGCTGGAAAAGGACCGGCTGCGCGACCGCGAGAAGGAAACCAGCCAGAGCCATTTCGTGCGGCTGCGCGACGGCACCCCCAAGAGCGTCGAGACCAGCTCCATTCATCTAGACACCATTCGCGACCTCAAGCAGATCAACTCGCTGCTCGCCTCGATGGCCTATCCCGTGCTTGAGGAGCGCGGCCTGCTCACCGGTTCGCGGCTGAAGGCTGGATAGATTGCGTCCACAGGCCGGGTAGCTTCAGAACATCGCCTATGAAAATTGCTGTGGGCCAATGCGCAAAAATTATCTTTGCGCCACCTCCTGTCTGTCGGCTAAAGATCGCCGCATCTACCGCAAGGAAAGTCGATGGACACCCATTCTCGCAGCTTCGCCAAAGCGCTTTCCTGGCGCGTCACCGGCACCATCGACACGATGATCATTTCGCTCGTCGTGACCGGAAGCATCAAGCTCGCCGCGGCCATCGGCCTGACCGAGGTCGTCACCAAGTCGCTGCTCTACTATCTTCACGAGCGAGCGTGGCTGAAAATTCCTTATGGAAGGAAGGCAGCCGCCTAGCTCTTGCCTCCGCGGCGGGCGCCTGACCGGCGATCAAGAAAAGCTAAAGCGGCGTCGACAATTTCTGGATTGCCCGCTGCCCTCATCCGTGGTTTGAGGCGACCTTATCCGAGGATCGCCATTCCGCCATGCTCCCCCTCATTGCCCTGTTCATTGCCGCCTTCGCCTTCGGCACCACCGAATTCGTCATCGCCGGCGTGCTGCCGCAGGTGGCGGAGGGCCTTGGCGTCGCGATCCCGACCGCCGGCTATCTCGTTTCCGGCTATGCCGGCGGCATTGCAGTCGGCGGCCCGCTGCTGGCGCTCGCCACCAAAAGGTTCTCCCGCAAGGCCCTGCTGCTTGGACTGACTGCAGCCTTCACCATCGGCCAGGCCGCCTGCGCGCTGGCGCCCGACTTCGCCTCGATGCTGCTGTTGCGGATAGCGGTGGCCGTGGCGCATGGCGCCTATTTCGGCGTTGCCATGGTGGTGGCCGTCGGCCTCGTGCGCGAAGACCAGCGCGGCATGGCGGTGGCGCTGATCCTGTCCGGCCTCACCGTATCGAACGTAATCGGCGTTCCGGCCGGCACGGCAATCGGCAACATCTGGGGATGGCATGCGACATTCTGGGTGATGTGCGCGCTCGGTGTGGTGGCCTTCACGGCAATCGGCGCCCTGCTGCCGCGCAAGACGGGATCGTCGAGCCCGTCGGCGAGCCTTGGAAGCGAGGTCCGCGTGCTCGCACGCCAGCAGGTCTGGACCTCGCTCATTATTATGCTGATGCTGATGATCGGCCAGTTCGGCCTGTTCACCTACATCACGCCGACGCTGCTTGAGGTCACAGGCCTCGACGAGAAATGGATACCTTGGGTGCTCTTGCTCAATGGGGTCGGCGCAACGATCGGCGTCTTCGTCGGCGGGCGGCTCGCCGACTGGAAGCTGATGCCGTCGCTCATCGCCATGCTTTTCCTACAGGCGGCAATGCTCGCCTTGATCTACGCTGTCAGCCCTTACCCGCTGCCGATGGTGATAGCGATCTTCGTCTGGGGCGGCCTCAACTTTGCCATCGGCACGCCGATCCAGACCCGCATCCTGACCTGGACCGCGGACGCCTCCAACCTTGCCTCGTCGCTCATCCCGTCGGGCTTCAATGTCGGCATCGCGCTCGCCGCATCGCTCGGCGCGGCGATGCTCAATGCCGGCTATGGCTATCGCAGCCTGCCGGTGGTTGGCGCGATCGCCATGCTGGTCGCGGTCGCGGTTGCGCTTGCCTCGCATGTCTGGGAATGGCGAAGCCGGGCTGCGCCGCCGCTGCCGGCTGCCGCCGAATAGGGCTACAGATCGATCCGGTAGCGCAGGCTTTCCGCGCCGCCATAGGCGGCGTCCTCGAAGAAACGCCCGACGAGCCGGCCGCCATTGGCCAGAACGACCTTCTGCGAGGGCACATTGTGAGGCTTGCAGGTGATTTCGACGAAGGGCAGGCCAACCGCCCTCGCCTCCACCAGCATCAGCCGCAGCGCCTCGGTCGCATAGCCGCGTCCCCGTTTCCACGGCACCACCGCATAGCCGATGTGGCCGAGCACATGCGACGGCAGCGCCGCGGTGCCGTGCTGCCAGCGCAGGCCGATTGAGCCTGCGACTTCCCCGTCCCAGATCCAGCGCCGGAATCCGGGCAGCCGCGGCACCGTCGAACCGTCGGGCAAGGTGATCGGCGGTCCCTTGCCATCGGAATCGTCGAGATCGCCAAGGAAAGTCGCTGGATCCTTTTCGATAGCCGCAAGCTGCTCGCGCGTCGCGTCGAGCAGCCGCACATTGTCCGGCGACCAGCCGCGCTCGAGGGCCGCCTTGTAGGACGGCAGGTGTTCAAGCGCCGGTTTGACGAGTTCGATCACGGGCGCGAGCTTTTTGGCTGCCGGATTGCGGGCGCGACGGCAAGGGCCTTCGGCAGCTTACTGAAGCAGGCTCTTGACGATGCCGCTCGCCTTGGAAAAATCCATCTGACCGGCGTATTTCTCCTTGAGCGCCGCCATCACCTTGCCCATATCCTTGACGCCGCTAGCGCCGGTCTCGGCGATGGCGGAACGGACGGCGCTTTCCGTCTCGGCCTGACCCAGTTGCGTCGGCAGGAAGTCGCGGATGATGGCCATCTCGTCGCGCTCCTGCGCTGCAAGCTCCGGCCGCTTGCCGTCATCGAACGCCTTGGCCGATTCTTCGCGCTGCTTCACCATCTTGGCCAGGATCTGCAGGATTTCGTCGTCGCTGGCCGGCTCCTTGCCGGCGCCGCGATTGGCGATGTCGCGATCATGAATGGCCGCCTGGATCAGCCGCAATGTCGGCAGCCGGCGCTTGTCCTGCGCCTTCATCGCACTCTTCAGGGATTCGGCGATTTTGCCTCGCATGGTGCTTTCTCCTTCGAATGCCGCGGACAATAGTCGTGCCGATAGCTCAACGCAAACTCGATAGCGTCCGGCAAACCGCTGATATTATTCGACGAAATAAATCCAGGCTCGCACGGCGCGGCATCATTGACCGCCTTGGCGCCTTCCCCTATGTACTGGGCCTTGCATGAATTGAATTCTAGTGCACGTCGCCCAAAAATGCGTAGCGGTTTTGGGCAACGACAGGCACAAATGAAAACTTAGCGCGCCGAGGCTGTGAGATCGCCGCTTCGCGCCTTTTGTTGCGCCGACTGAGGGCGCAACCTTTAGGAGTGCCGCCATGGCAACGATGACAGCCGCGTCGACCCCCCCTTGGGCCAGCGAGAGACCGACAGCCCTGCTGGTGCTGGCGGACGGCACTGTCATAGAGGGCCGCGGTCTGGGCGCCACCGGCTCCGCCGTCGCCGAGGTCTGCTTCAACACCGCGCTGACCGGCTACCAGGAGATACTCACCGACCCATCCTATGCCGGCCAGATCGTCACTTTCACCTTTCCGCATATCGGCAATATCGGCACCAATGACGAAGACATCGAGGACCTCAACCCGCTGGCCCGCGCCGGCGCCGTCGGCGCCGTGTTCAAGGCCGATGTCACCAACCCGTCGAATTACCGCGCCGGAACCGGTCTCGACCAGTGGCTGAAGAAGCGCGGCATCGTCGCACTTTCAGGCATCGACACGCGGGCGCTGACCGCGCTGATCCGCGAAAAGGGCATGCCCAATGCCGTCATCGCGCACGCGCCCGACGGTATCTTCGACGTCGATGACCTCAAGCGCCGCGCCGCCGCATGGTCAGGGCTTATCGGGCTTGATCTCGCCAAGGAGGTGACCTCCGGCCAGTCCTCGGTCTGGCGCGAGACGCCCTGGGTCTGGAACGAGGGCTTTGGCGAACAGGCTGATCCGTCGATGCACGTCGTTGCCGTCGACTACGGCGTCAAGCGCAACATATTGCGCCTGCTGGCCGGCCTCGGCGCCAAGGTCACTGTGGTGCCGGCAAAAACCGGCGCCGAGGAGATCCTGGCGATGCGGCCCGACGGCATTTTTCTATCCAACGGCCCTGGCGATCCGGAAGCCACCGGCGACTACGCCGTTCCGGTCATCCAGGATCTGTTGAAGACCGAAATCCCGCTTTTCGGCATCTGCCTCGGCCACCAGATGCTCGCGCTGGCGCTGGGCGGCAAGACCGCAAAAATGCATCAGGGCCACCACGGCGCCAATCATCCTGTCAAGGACCACACCACCGGCAAGGTCGAGATCGTCTCGATGAACCATGGCTTTGCCGTCGACGCCGACTCATTGCCGAGCGGCGTCGAGGAAACCCATGTCTCGCTGTTCGACGGTTCGAATTGCGGCATTGCGCTCACCGGCAGACCGGTCTTCTCGGTCCAGCATCATCCCGAAGCCTCGCCGGGCCCGCAGGATTCGCACTATCTGTTTCGCCGCTTCGTCAACTTGATCCGCGAAAAGCGCGGCGAGCCGGCACTGGCCGAGCGTGTTTAGCGCATTGCGTAAAAACGGATTTGACTGACGGCGCCGGCCGGGCTCCCGGCGCCGATCAAGCCCCGTCTGTCACCGCTTCCTGCGCGTGCATGCGTTTGACTTCCTTCGGCGTCGGCTTGGCCACCCTGGTGACGAAGACGACGAGCGCCAGCGTGAGGAAAATCGCGCCGAGCAGATAGGGGGCACCGCCGAAAACCACGGGCGCGTTCGGCCCCGTGAACCAGGAAAAGATCGCCGTATAAAGCAGCGGTGTGATGATCGAGGTGATCGAGAAGATCGAGGTCATCGCGCCCTGGAGTTCGCCTTGGGCGGAAGGTGGCACCTTGGCGGCCGCCAGGCTTCTGAGCGGCGGGTCGGCCAACGCCTCGAGACATCCGACGACGATCACTGCATAGATCATCCAGCCTTGTGACGCGAAGGCGTAGCCGAAGGCGCTGAGTGCGGTAAATGCCAGACCGATTACCGCCGTCTTCCACTCGCCAAGCTTAGGGATCACGCGCGGCAGGACTGTCGCCATGACGATCGCCCCGCACAGGCCGAAAGCGCCGAGCGAGAAGCCGATCTGTTGTTCGCTCCAGCCATAGCGATAACTGGAGACGAACGACCAGACCGCAGGATACATCATGTGCCCCAGAGTCATCAGAAAGAAGACAAGTCCGATCCAGCCGATACCTTCGTAGTTGCGCATCTGGACGAGCGTGCCGACCGGGTTCGCGCGTTTCCACTCGAAGCGGCGACGGTGCTTGTTATCAAGTGTTTCCGGCAACAGAAACAGCGCGATCAGAAAGTTTGCGAAAGCAAGCCCGGCAGCGAAATAGAACGGCACACGCGGCCCGAACGTGCCGAGCAACCCGCCCAGAACCGGCCCTATGACGAAGCCGACGCCGAAAGCAATGCCGAGCAGCCCGAAATTCTTCGCACGATTTTCGTCGGTCGAGATATCGGCAATGAACGCCGATGTCGTGGAATAACTGGCGCCGGAAATGCCGGCCAGCACGCGGCCGATGAACAGCATCGGATAGGACCAGGCGATAGCGCAGATCAGATTGTCGATAGCGAACGTCAGCACCGAGGCGAGCAGAATTGGCCGCCGCCCGAACCGGTCGCTCAACCCGCCCATCACTGGTGCGAAAACGAACTGCATCGCCGCATAGACGAAGAACAGCCAGCCGCCCTCGATAGCCGCCTCGCTGATGCCGACGCCGGTCAATTCCCTGAGATAGGCGGGCAGCACCGGCATAATGATGCCGAAGCCGATGATGTCGAGCAGCAGGGTGGTGAAAACAAGCGCAAGGCCCCGCCTGGCGGTTTTGGGGTCTATCATGATGGTATCTCCTCGGGCCGCCCGAGCGAACGGGAACACACCTTATAGGCGAGCACATCGCTGGGAACAATGAGGGAACGGGCAGAGTGCTTTCATCCTGACATCCCCTGACTGCGGTCCAGTCTCTCGGATTACGAGAAAACCGTCGGCTCAGATCGGGTTGTTGAACGTGTCGCAGTCCGAAAGCTTGCCGTTCTGGAACCCGCGCGCCAGCCAGGTCTGCCGCTGCTGCGACGTTCCGTGGTTGAAGCTTTCCGGCACGACGTAGCCCTGCATCTTCTTCTGCAGCGTGTCGTCGCCGATCTGCTTGGCGGCGTTCAGTGCCTCCGCCATGTCGCCCTGCTCCAAAATGCCCTTCGGGCCGGTGAAATGTGCCCAAATGCCGGCAAAGCAGTCGGCCTGGAGCTCGACCTGCACCGACAAGTGGTTGGCGTCCGCTTCGCCCATGCTCTGCCGCATCTGGTTGAATTTGGGCAGGATGCCGACGAGGTTCTGCACGTGATGGCCGACCTCATGCGCGATCACATAGGCCTGTGCGAAATCGCCCGAGGCACCGAACTGCTGATCGAGCTGCTGGAAGAAGGTGGTGTCGAGATAGACCTTGCGATCGTTGGGACAGTAGAATGGTCCGGCCGCTGACGAGGTAGAACCGCAGGCGGAGCGAATCTGGCCGCTGAACAGGACCAGTTTTGGATCTTGATAGGTCAGGCCCTCGGACTGGAAAATACCGGTCCAGGTATCCTCGGTCTCGGCCAGCACGGTCGACACGAACTGCTTCATCTCGTCGGATGCCGGCGCACCGGTGCCGCCGCCTTGCTCGCCGCTATTGTCGGTGATCTGGCCGCCGCCGGGCTGCAAGCCGCTGTTATCGAGGATCTGACTCGGGTCGAAGCCGAAATACCACCCTGCCAGAAAAATCAACCCTACGATGATAATGCCCGACATGCCGCCGCCGCCGGCACGACCGCCGATCGGGATGCGAAACTGCCCCGGCCCGCCGCCAAGCCCGCCGCTCTGGCCGCGCTCGTCCTCGACATTGTCACTCTGACGACGGCCCTTCCAGAGCATGGCAACCCCCGTGATGCAATTTTCCGGCCGATCGGGCCGTGTCCCGGTTCGATCGGACACGACAACAATTATCTCAATGGTTACGCCAAGTCACAGTATTTTTCGTGCGAACAAGCAATGCTTGCTGACGCTTGCCTGCTCTGGCCGAGACATCGCAAGGTCTGTGCCGTTCACCCTGCTCGTGGGAAACGAGTCGCGCGAAGAGATACGCTGGCCGTGCTTTTCAGCGGGCGGCGATTATTGCCTTGCGAAAGGCTTCGAGCGTCTCGGCGCTGACATGATGCTCGATGCCCTCGGCGTCGATGCGCGCCGTCTCGGCGCTGACCCCGAGCGAGCGCAGGAAGGCCTCGACCGTCTGGTGGCGAATGCGGCTCTCTTCCGCAACCTTGCGGCCGGCATCGGTCAGGAACACGCCGCGATAAGGCTTCCGGGAGACCAGCCCGTCGGCGCACAGCCGCGTCAGCATTTTCGCCACCGTCGGCTGAGCGACGCCGAGCCGTGCCGCGATATCGACCTGGCGCGCCTCGTTGCCATCCTCGATCAGGTCGGCGATGAGCTCGACATAATCCTCGACCAGCGCGCTGCGGCGCGCTTCACGCGTCTGCCTGAAGCCTTCCGAGTGGATTTCTGCGTCAGGCAGCGGCTTTTCGCGAGGAACCGGTCTTTTCTTCAGCGCCAATACGCGCTCCTCCCGGCAGTTTGAATCGACATTGCGGTCATAACACGGAACCCTATTGGTTCTGGCCGTTTATTTCCATTCGGTGGCCGGCGCAACCGGCGTTCACTGCCGTTCCGGCCGCACGGCCAAGCGGCCACAGGAAAAAGCTCAGACAATGAAATATAGCATATTGCATAATGTTCAGCCGTGGCATAGATAAGGAGACAACATCGATCGTTCCAGTGGAAAGCCATTTCATGTCGGAAGCCGAAGCCACCTCAGCCCCCCGGTCCATGTGGCGATTTGCCCGCCCGGATGACGACGAGCAGCCCAGCCTTCGCGAAGTCAACGCAACGATCTCGGTGCCGCACTCGGGGATCTGGCTTCGCCGGCTGTTCGCCTTCATGGGGCCGGGCTACATGGTTTCGGTCGGCTATATGGATCCGGGCAATTGGGCGACCGACCTCGCCGGCGGGGCCCAATTCGGCTACACGCTGCTTTTCATCATCATGTTGTCGAACCTGATGGCGATCCTGCTGCAGGCACTCGCCGCCCGGCTCGGCATCGCCACCGGCCGCGACCTTGCGCAGGCGTGCCGCGCCTATTATCCGCGACCGGTCAATTTCATGCTTTGGGTCGCTTGCGAATTGGCCATCATCGCCTGCGACCTGGCCGAGGTCATTGGCACGGCGATCGCCTTGCAACTGCTGTTCGGGATTCCGCTGATCGGCGGCGCTATTATCACCGCGCTCGATGCCTTCCTGCTGCTGTTGCTGATGAACAAGGGCTTCCGTTTCCTCGAGGCCTTCATCATAGCGCTTTTGATTATCATCTTCGGCTGCTTCGCCATCCAGATCTTTGCCGCCGCCCCGCCGGTCGGCTCCATCCTGCATTCGATGTTCGTGCCGTCGTCCGAGATCGTCACCAATCCGGCCATGCTCTACATCGCCATCGGCATCATCGGCGCCACGGTGATGCCGCACAATCTCTATCTGCATTCCTCGATCGTGCAGACCCGCGCCTATGAGCGCACCGATCGCGGTAAGCGCGACGCCATCAAATGGGCGACGACCGACTCGACCATCGCGCTGATACTGGCGTTGTTCGTCAATGCTTCCATCCTGATCGTGTCGGCGGTGGCGTTCCACGGCACCGGTCATCATGACGTTGCCGAGATCGGCCAGGCCTTCGAGCTTCTGTCGCCGCTGCTTGGCCTCGGCATCGCTTCCATCCTGTTTGCCGTAGCGCTGCTCGCCTCCGGCCTGAACTCGACGGTGACGGCGACGCTCGCCGGCCAGATCGTGATGGAAGGGTTCCTGCGGCTGCGCATCCCGCAATGGGCGCGCCGCCTGCTGACGCGCGGCATCGCCATCATTCCGGTGGTGGTGGTCACCGCGCTCTATGGCGAGAAGGGAACCGGCCAGTTGCTGGTCTTCAGCCAGGTAATCCTGTCGATGCAGCTCCCCTTCGCTGTCGTACCGCTGGTGCAGTTCGTCTCGGACAAGCGCAAGATGGGCAATTTCGCCATTTCCCGCGCTGTTGCCGTGCTGGCCTGGGTGGTTGCCGCGCTCATCCTGGTGCTCAACTTCAAGCTGCTCTACGATACGGTCGTTGGCTTGGGCTGAGCGTTCTCGGCTCCAAGCTGAGACGATAAGGTCGGCAGTCACCTGCCCCCGGTCCTAGAAATTTGCCGGCCGCTGTCGGACAAATGTCCGTTCGCCCGTCCTTGGCTCGAACTCCGGCCATGACGGCACGGACCAGGGAAAGGGAGCTCCAATGAGGAAGATCATCGCCGCAACATTCGTCAGCCTCGACGGCGTCATGCAGGCGCCTGGCGGCCCGCAAGAGGACCCTGTCGGCGGCTTCAAATTCGGCGGCTGGACGTTTCACTACTGGGACGATGTGATGGGCGCCGCGATGGGCGAGACGTTTTCAAAACCGTTCGCGCTGCTTCTCGGCCGCAAGACTTACGACATCTTCGCCGCCCACTGGCCTTATCAGAAGAATGATCCGATCGCCGACAGCTTCAACGCCGTCACCAAATATGTGGCGACGCACAGGCCGGATTCGCTGTCCTGGCAAAACAGCCAGCCGCTCGGCAGCGATGTCGTGGCGACGTTGCGCCGGATGAAGCAGGAGGACGGCCCCGACCTGCTCATTCAGGGATCGAGCGAGCTGATCCAGACCTTGCTCGCCAATGACCTGATCGACGAGATCAGCTTGCTGATCTTCCCGCTGGTGCTGGGCAAGGGCAAAAAACTGTTCGGCAGCGGCACGATACCTGCCGCCTTCAAGCTGACCCGTTCGCAGGCATCGACCACCGGCGTCCTCATGGCGAGCTATGAACGCTCCGGCGAGATCAAGACCGGGTCATTTGCCACGGAGCAGCCGTCCGAAGCCGAGATCGAGCGGCGAAAGAACTGGAAGTAGATGCCGCCGCGGGGCGATCAAGGACGGCTGAACACTGGCCGTCCTTTTTGCTGTTTTTAAGCCGCCTCTCGTCGCCCTGCCAACCCATCGCGGAGGTGGCCCGCGAATGCCAGTGCAGCCGGCGCGACGTCGTGCTTCGGCAAATGCAGATTGATCGAAAAATTCGGCAATGACGGCAGCTCCGGATCGTTGGCCAAAATGTCGAGGTCGACAGGCACGGTCGACGCCAACCAGGTGGTGACGGCCAAGTCCGAACGCACTGTCGCCGTCGTCGCGTCGATGCTGCCGTTTTCGAATACGGTGCGCCATTCCAGCCCATGCTCGTTAAGCGCCTCCAGCACCACCGGGCGGAACGCACAGGTCTCGGCGACCATCGAAACCGGCAAGGGCCGCTTGCCGCGGGCGGCGCCGCCTTTGGCGCCGACCCAGACCAGGCGATCAACAACAAGGCATTCACCGGCCGACCGACCGATCGGCTCCTCGATCACCGCGAGCTCTATCGTGCCGCTCGCCAAGGCTGCGGCCAACTCTGGCGACGAAGCACAGACAAGCGAGATCTCGACCTGCGGATAGGCCTCGGCATAGGCCTTCAGCACCGGCGCAAGCAAGGTGCCGACAAGTTCGTACGGCACCCCGAGCCTCACCTGACCGGCAACCGCATCGCCCACCATCTCCGCCAGGATCTCGTCATTGAAGGAAAGCAGGCGCTTGCCCTTGCCGAACAATCGCTCGCCGGAGCGGGTCAATCGCAATCCGCGCCGATCGCGATCGAACAGGCTGCAGCCGAGAACCTCTTCCAAACGCTTGATCTGCTGGCTGACGGCACCTTGCGTCAAATGCAGCACGTTGGCCGCCGCCGTCATGCTAGCCTTGTCGGCAACGGTGACGAAGGTTCGAACCAGGGCAGTATCGAGGTTGCGGAGCATCCGGCTATTATATTTGCTAATGCCTGTCATAGCAAACATTGCATTTACTGATGAGCCGAACAGCCTACGGTGCAGGCTTCAAAGGAAGCAGCATGTTTGAAACCGGCCTTCCCCTCGTCCTGTTCGCGCTGGTCTCAACCTCAACGCCCGGCATGGCCACGACCTTGTCGACGGCGTCCGGCGCGCAGTTCGGCTTTCGCCGCTCTATCCCGCTGATGGCCGGGAGTGCGGCCGGCCTGGCTACGGTGGCTGAGGCAGGTGCTGCCGGGCTCGCCGGTCTGCTGGCTGCCGCTCCTTCGCTGCAACTGGCAATGAAAATGGCCGGTACCCTCTATCTGACGTGGCTTGCCCTCAAGATCGGCCGCAGCGGTCCGCCCAACCTGGACGTGGCCATGGCAAAGCCGAACAGCTTTTTGGGCGGCGCCGGCCTGCAATGGATGAACCCAAAGGGCTGGGCCATGGGGCTGGGAGCGGCGGCATCCTTTGCCGCGCTCGCCAACGGGCCGCTGCAGCTCGCCGTGCTGCTCGGCACGGTCTTCGGTCTTGCAGCGGCCCTATCGCTGGCGGCGTGGTGCGTGGCGGGCACGCTGCTCGCCCGGTTGCTGCGAACCGAGCGGCAGTGGCGCATGCTCAACGCCGTGCTTGGCCTGCTGCTGGCCGCCTCGATCATTCCTATGTGGCGGACAGCGTAAGATCAGTTATTTCAGGCAGCGTAGCGTGCCGCCGGCTTGCCGGCCAGCAGGCTGCCGAAGAAACCTTGCCGCGCACCAAGATAGGATTCCAACCCAGCCGGATCGGAGAGCCCGGGCGCGGTGACGGTTTCGCCCTTGGCCAGGCCGACAAGCGCTGCATCGACCAGATCGTCGGCAGTCATAACGATCTCTGCCGGCAGGTCGGCAATATTGCTTCCGGCAACTTCCCAGAACTCGGTCCGCGTAGCCCCCGGCAGCACGACCTGTATGGCGACCTTGCTGTCGGCGACTTCCCGCTGCAAGGCCTCGGTGAAGTTGACGACATAAGCCTTTGTGCCGCTGTAGATGCCGCCGAACGAGGTGTCGAAGGCCAGCACCGACGCGATGTTAACGATGGCACCGCGGTTGCGCGCCAGCAGCTCCGGCAGGACCGCGCGGGTCAAACGAGTCAAAGCCACGACATTGACCTTGATCATGCGCTCGGCCACATCAGCGTCGGCCGTTGCCACCATCTGCGCGCCGCCAAGGCCGGCATTGTTGACCAGCAGCGTCACGCTGTCGTCGGTTGATATCGCCTGCTCGACCCGTCGCAGATCGCCGTCGTCGGCCAGGTCGGCGCTGATGACGCCGACCTTGATGCCATACGCGTAGCGGAGCCTCTCCGCCAATTCCTCCAACCGATCGGCGCGCCGCGCCACCAGCACCAGATCATAACCTAGGCCGGCGAGCCGGTCGGCATAGACCGCGCCGATGCCGGACGAGGCGCCGGTGACGACCGCTGTACCTTTGTCCTGATTGCTCATTGTCTTGCTCCTTCTGGTTCGATTCCAAATGCCAGTGCCGCACGGCAACACACCCTGCTTCGACTGGCACACGAATTATTGGCATATGCCACTATTTGAACGTAGGCATATGCCACCATCTTGTCAATCCGGGGAGCAAGGACTATTTCTGGTTTGCATCGAGGGGTCCCTTCCGGTCCCTCATCGGAAATCCGCCAATGTCCCAAACCACCCTGCCCGGCCTGGCGCTTTGCAATAACGCCATGCTGCGCCGCGCGACGCGGAAACTCGGCCAGTTCTATGACGATGTGCTGGCCCCATCGGGTCTGAAGGCCACGCAGCAGGGCCTGCTTTATCAAATCCACGTCGGCAACGAACCGACGATGGGTGCCATTGCCGCGGCCCTCGTCATGGACCTGTCGGCCCTCGGTCATACGCTGAAGCCGCTGATCCGCGACGGTTATGTCGAGACCTTCGCCGACCCTGCCGACCGCCGCATCAGGCGCGTCAGGCTGACACCGCAGGGCCGGACCAAGCTCGAAGAAGCCCTGAAGCTGTGGCAAGTCGCTCAGCAGCGCTTCGAGGAGATGTTTGGCAAAGAGCAGGCGGCAAGCCTGCGAGCGGCGCTGGACGAAATCGCCGCGCTGAATTTTGACGCACCGCCGGCCGCGACTTGAACTAAGCTCCACTGACAGCCTTATTCGGCCGGCATCGCCACCGGTCGCGCCGCCAGGTGGCCCGCCAGCACGACGCCCAGACCGACGATCGGGAATGCCGCCGCGACCACACCGAGGTCGGCCGGTGCGCCATAGCGCAGCACCGCGGCGCCGACCACGGCGCCCAGTGCCACGCCGAGATAGAGCGCCGAAGCGTTCAGCGACAGCACGATTGGCGCGGCATCGGGCGCCAGCTTGATGATGCGGCTGGCCTGCGCCGGCGGGAATGCCCAGCCGACGATGCCCCACGGCACCATCATGGCCATCAATGCCGGCCCGGCGATCTCGCGCGGCAGGAACATCGGGATCAGCGAAAACGTGACCAGCATCGCGGCACTCAGCGCCAGTGACCAGCAGACGGTGCGCGTCGCGCCGAAACGGTCGGCGGCCTGACCGCCGCCGATATTGCCGATGACCGCGCCAACGCCGAAAGCGAGCAGCATTCCGGGAAGCGCGATCGGGTTCAGTCCGCCGCCTTCGATCGCGAGCGGCGCGACAAAGGCAAAGACGGTGAAGGCGCCGATCAGGGCCAGGATGGTCGTCACCAGGATAGGCATGACGCCAGGGCGAAGTGCCGCTGCCAGCCGCATCCGGAGCGGCAGCCTGGTGCCGACGATGCCGCGCGGCAGCCGGTACCACAGGATCGCGCCGGCGAGCGCACCAAGGCCGGCAATGGCAAAGAAGGTGCCGCGCCAGCCGGCAACCGTCGCAACGAGCGCGCCGAGCGGTGCTCCGACCGCGACCGCAACCGTAGTGCCGCCGACGACCACGGCAATGGCGCGGGCGCGGTGATGATCGTCGACAAGCGCAACGGCCGTTCCCTGTGCGGTCGCCGCGAACAAGCCTGACGACAGCGCCATGACGATGCGCGCGATCAACAGCAATTCGAAGGAGGAGCTTAGCGCCGCGGCGACGTTGCCCACCACGAAGAACACCAGCGTCCACAGGATGACGCGGCGCCGGTCCCATTCGCCGGTCAGCGTTGCCAGGATCGGCGTGCCGATCGCATAGGCGAGCGCAAACGCGGTGATCAGCGTGCCGGCGAGCGGAACGGAGATGGCGGCATCCTTTGCAATGTCGGGCAAAAGGCTGGAGATGACGAAACCTTCGGTCGAAATCGTGAACGATCCGAGCGCAAGCCAGATGAGGCGCTTATCCATGGCAATTTCCTTAGTTCAAAGGTTATTGAACAATTGGACATAACAGGGCATGATGTCAATAAACCCGCTGCAAAATAGCCGAACCATCCTGACAGCCCGGTGTCAGGACGGGGCGACGGGACGAAACTATGTGTCCATTAGCCACGAGAGGAGATGCGTTGAAATCGGCTCCGAATGTGCTTAATTCCTGGGCATGACCTTGCCCCATCCCACCGCCGACCAGATCAGCCTGCCGAACGTGCTTGCCGTGCTCGGCGACCCGACGCGACTGGCCATCGTGCGCTATCTCGCCAGCAAAGAGGGCGTGCCGCTGAATTGCAGCCGGTTCCTCGATCTCTGCTCGAAGACCAATCTGAGCTACCATTTGGCCAAGCTGCGTGAGGCCGGCGTCACCCGCACCGAGGCGGTTGGAACCAGCCGGCTGATCACGCTGCGCCGTGACGATCTCGACCGCCGCTTCCCGGGCCTGCTCGACAGTGTTATTGCCGCGGCCGGCGACGCATCGTTGCCGGCGGTCGGCGGCCACGAGATCGAAGTCCGCGCCTGAACGACCCGAAGCTGGGTTCCGCTCTCGCCCGCCTCGCGAGGCGAGCAAAGTAGCTTCACCCGCCCTCCAGCCATTCCAATTAACGGAGCCTGCCATGCGCATTGCCGTCCTCGCCGACATCCACGGCAATGTCCTGGCGCTCGACGCCGTGCTCAACGATCTGCGGCAGCGCGGCGGCGCCGACCTCATCGTCAATCTCGGCGATTGCGTTTCCGGCCCGCTCTGGCCGCGCGAGACCATGGAGCGGATCGAGAGGCTCGACCTGCCGACGGTGCGCGGCAACCACGACCGCCGCGTTGCCCGCGACCCACTGGACGACGCCATGTGGCCTTCCGACCGCTACGCGTACGAAAGGCTGACGGCAGCCCAGCGCGAGGCGCTGTTCGCGCTGCCGCTAACGCTGGACGTGGCGCCCGGCGTACTCGCCTTCCACGCCCGACCCGACCACGACGAAAAATACCTGACTGACGCGATCGTCGACGGCCGGCTGGTGCGCGCGCCGCTGGCCGCCATCGAGCGGCGGCTCGGCGCGATTGATGCCGCCTGCCGTATTATTCTTTGTGGCCACAGCCACCGCAGCGAGCTGATCCGCATTGCCGGCGGTCCGATCATTTTCAACCCAGGCAGCATCGGCTGCCCGGCCTATCACGACGATACGCCGCCGGCGCATGTCTCCGAGCAGGGCTCACCGCACGCCCGCTATGGCATCGTCGAACTGCACCCCGATCGTTTCGAAGCCATCGCCGTCGATTATGACCACGAGGCGGCGGCGCGCCAGGCCGAGCAGGCGGGACGGCCCGAATGGGCTCACGCGCTGCGCACCGGCTTTATGTCGGGCTGAGCTTGCTCATCCCAGGCTGAGCTCGCTCATCCCTAGCTGAACGGATGACCGCCTTCGAGCGGCAGAAGTCGCGACCGGTCCAATCTTCAGTCGTCAGACGCCGATCGCTTCGATCGCTTGGCAGGACGTCGGGTGCTGGCCGCCGAAGTCTTGGACGTCGAAGTCTTGGACGTCGAAGTCTTGGTCGCCGAAGGCTTTGGCCGTGACGTCTTGGGCGCTAGTTGCGTTGGGTTGAAAGTCTGTGCTGGGGCGGATTCGGAACCGGCCCGAATGTCGGCGTCGCGCACCTGCTGGCCAAAGTTCAGGCCGGTCAGCTCTTCAATCTCGGCCACCGTCGAAAGGAACTCCGATACCCTGGCAATTTCAAGCGGGTCATCGAATGCCTCGGCACGCTCGCCGAACGCTTCGGGCATCACTTCCAAAACCGGCTTCTGGTCCGCCAGCAGCGCGATGGCGCGCAGGCCAGCTTGATCGGACCACAGCGCGATCTTCCAGAACTTCAGCGGAACATGGCTGTCGAAGCGGTAGGGAGGATCGTCCTCGCCGAACACTGGCCCGGCAAACACCGTGACACGGCCTCGCGTCGTATAGGCGTTGCGCAGCACATAGGTTTCTACCGCGCGCCATCTCAACTTCCCTTTGGAGCCGGGATGGTCAAGCGAGCTTCCTTGATTGAAGAAGCCGACTTGCGGCGCAGCATTGGTATAAAAGAACGTGTCGCGTTCTGCCGCGACCGCCTCCTGATCGACGCCCCATGCGGGGTCGCCGCGAAGTGTAATATGGCCCTTCTGGAACATTCGAGCGATTCGTTCCTTGGATTTTGCGACGGGAAATCCAGGCACATTCTGGCTCGAATAGAATTCCTGGTTCATCTGCTCGCCAAGGTCGATGCGCCGATCCGGCCGGAAAGCATCGCTGGCTTCCGAACCGGAAATCGACTCCACCCCCAATTCGACAAGCGACGGGTTGTCGATGACCGTCTTGTCCTCACGATTGACCGCCTTGGTGCGGAATCCATCGATATTGCAGGCGGTGACGAAGGCAAGCCTGCGATCGGCGTTCATCAAGACCGAAAAATGATGGTAGCGCAATTCGTGTGGGTCCTCTCCCGGTTTGGCAAGAAGGTTTTTGGCCAACCGGTAGGGTGAATTGGCAACCGTCGGCATTGCCAGGACAAAGCCCGGTATGAAGCCGGGCTCATACCCTCCACGATCGTCGAAATCCTCTGTTTTCCAACCCGCGGCCTCGGCGATGGCCACCTTCCCGGGTTCGCTTGCCGGGCCTTTGCCGTCGCTTCGTCTCGCATCGCCTCCGTCGCGGTCGATCAGCGGCGCCCGGACATTTATCTCGACGGGAAAAGTCCAGGTGACCGAGCCATCGGCATTGTGTCTCGTCGCCGGCGGATTGCGATCCGGTTCCGGCCGCTGCACCGGCTTGTCCGGCACATCTTCGCGAATATCGGCGTTCAGCCGAACTGTCTCGTCCATCATGCGCGGCATGCCGGCCCAAATCGCCAGAGCTTGCGAAACCGCCGATGCCGAGGAGCCCGGCAGCTTGGACTTTCTAGCACCCAGATCGTCAACGATGGCGCTGATCCGTATGCCTTCGTTGATCTCGCGCGCAAGCGCATAGCCACCTATGCCCGTCACCTCGTGGAACGGGCCAGCCCAATGGTGCAGGGCAATAGGTTCCCATTCATTGTTGAAGACCGGTGAACCGGACGAACCCTGTTCGGTGTCGGCGACATAGTGCAGCACTTGCACCGTTTCGTCGCGGGCCACCAGCCGGTTTTCACGCAACACCAGTTCCTTGAAGCGGCCATCGGGATGCTGAACGATGTTGGCGATTTCGCCGAGCATATGCTTGTCGCGCGCATCCGACAGCGAGATAAAACCGAACTCCCCCAGTTCCTTTGGACCGGAACGCCGCTCGCCGACTCCGATCAGCGTGTAGTCCAGACCCTCTATGCTATCGGTCACGAAACAGGATTCAGGATCGAACAGGAACGTCGTCGGCGTACGCACGGCATTCGCACCGTCCTGCTCATAATCGAACTGAACCTGGAAGCGCCGGGAATCCGCCGGCGACGAAATCACATGGTTGTTTGTGAGGAACAGCCTTGGCCCGACCAGAAAACCCGATCCTTGTGGATTGCCGTTGAGAAAGGCAACGCGGCCAACCGCATCGGCAGCACGGCGCCCACGCTCGAGGAATGCGATCCCGATGAAATCGAGCGTTGGGCCGAGAATTGCCTCCGGCCCTGGCTGCTTGGCGGCGGCCTTTCTTTCCCCGGCAGACCTCATGTCGATCGCTGCCGATATCATCTCCGCTTCGGTGCGGCTGAGCGACGCCTTTACCTGCAACCTGTCGAGGCGCCTGGAGAGGGTCTGTTCGGCGGCCAGCGGATTGCCGTTGGCGATGTGACCAAGTGAAGCCTCAATCTCGGCGCGCGTTTTCTTGATACGCTGGCGAACTATGTTTTCCACCTGCGCAAATATTTCAAGGTCGACCATATTGCCCTCCTCAACCTTACTTGAGAGAGTGCATATTTACATGAAATGTGCAATATTTTGCCGGCTGTTAGTTCACGGAAGTGGCCTGGTCGCGATTCAACACGCGGCACCTTTTCGGGCTTACACAGCGCCGCCTCGTCGCCTATAAAAACCGGCTGGCGTGCGATGGCGCTTTCGTGCCTGGCCGCGCCTTCGGCAATTGAACCTACCGCCCATGGCAGATGATTAGGCGCACAGTAACACTCCCGACGACGCTGCTTGCGATGGTTGCTGCTCCGCTGATGCTGGCGGAGTTGCCGGCCAACGGCCAGGAGCCGGAGCCCATCATCTCGATTGTGACGGGTCTTGCTCCGGATGATCTCCTGAACGTGCGCGCCACGGCGTCGGCCATGGGCAAGGTCGAGGCGCGGCTGCCGAGTGGATCGAGCGTGAAAAACCTCGGCTGCGGCGACGTCAGCGGCTACAAGTGGTGCAAAGTCCAAGACATTGACGACCCGAAGCTGAGCGGATGGGCTCCCGCACGCTACCTCGACCCCATCAATCCCCAGCAAGTGACGCCCCAGGCGGCGGCCGATACGGAGAACCCTGCCTCTCAACCGCTGCCCGATCTGACAACGCGCCTCGGCGCAACCGGTCCCGAAACAACGCTGAACTCCGCTGACGCAATCGGCAGGGTGGCGATCGAGGACGCTTACCGCTTGGCCCTGACCGCTGGAAACCCCTCGACTGCACAGGTTGATGGATCGCCGCCCGTGGCTGCCGACCCCGTCCGGAATTTCGGCGCGGCCAACGCGGCGCCCCCGGCCGACGCACAGACCGTTGCGCGGCTTCAGCCGCCGGGGACACCGGTACCCGGTGCCGGCAACGCCATCCCCTGCGCGCGCTATCTCGGCCAGCCGATGACCAGCTGCAAGGCAGGCGTGGTGCGCACCGGCGACAAGACCGACGTGACCGTGACCTGGCCCGATGGCGGCACGCGCATCATCAGCTTCAAGGCCGGCAAGCCGGCCGGTGCGGACGCACCCGGCGAATTCCGCTTCACCCGCGAGGGCAGCCTGAACATGATCCGCGTCGGTGCTTCCGAACGCTTCGAGATCACGGACCAGTTGGCGCTGGGGGATAGTGGTAAGGGGAATAAGGCAGTAGGGCAGTAGGGCAATATGCTTAAGGGCGCTCGAACCTCTGCCCTACTGCCCTACTGCCCTACTGCCCTACTGCCCTACTGCCCTACTGCCCTACTGCCCTACCCGCATTTTAGGGGGTTACATCCGGCAAAACTCTTCCCTATAAGGCCCTCCTAGCCTGATACCAGAATCGCGCGCACAACCGGCCGGGTCATCCCGTCCGGCTTTTTGTGCAAGCCGCCCGCCGAACGGACCTTCGACATGCCAAGACGCACCGACATCAAGTCGATCCTGATCATCGGGGCCGGCCCCATCGTCATCGGCCAGGCCTGCGAGTTCGACTATTCCGGCACCCAGGCCTGCAAGGCGCTGAAGGAAGAGGGTTTTCGCGTTATCCTGGTCAATTCCAATCCGGCCACCATCATGACCGATCCGGAACTGGCCGACGCCACGTACATCGAGCCGATCACGCCCGAAGTGGTGGCCAAGATCATCGCCAAGGAGCGGCCGGACGCGCTGCTGCCGACCATGGGCGGCCAGACCGCGCTCAACACCGCTTTGTCGCTGCGCCGCATGGGCGTGCTCGACCGCTATCAGGTCGAGATGATCGGCGCCGACGCCACCGCAATCGACAAGGCTGAGGACCGCGCGCTGTTTCGCGAGGCGATGAACAAGATCGGCCTGGAAACGCCGAAGTCGATGCTGGCCAACGCCACCGACGTCAAGAATGCCGACCGCAAGACGCACGAGGCCGAGCGCGCCGCGCTGAAGGCGGAAAAGCCCGAAAATCTCGACGCCGCGCTCGATGCTCTGGAAACGCGCTGGAACCTCGGTGAGGGCGACCGCAAGCAGCGCTATATCAGCCATGCCATGGCGATTGCAGCACAAGCGCTCGACCATGTCGGCCTGCCCGCAATTATCCGCCCCTCCTTCACCATGGGCGGCACCGGCGGCGGCATCGCCTACAACCGCGCCGAATTCTTCGAGATCGTCCAGTCCGGCCTCGACGCCTCGCCGACCACCGAAGTGCTGATCGAGGAGAGCGTGCTCGGCTGGAAGGAGTAT
Organism: Mesorhizobium sp. M0633; assembly: GCF_040320645.1. Taxonomy (NCBI): domain Bacteria; kingdom Pseudomonadati; phylum Pseudomonadota; class Alphaproteobacteria; order Hyphomicrobiales; family Phyllobacteriaceae; genus Mesorhizobium; species Mesorhizobium sp. M0633. The sequence goes on along the minus strand of NZ_JAMYQC010000001.1, from coordinate 306,348 downwards.
GAGATGGAGGTTGTCCGCGACAAAGCCGACAACTGCATCATCATCTGCTCGATCGAGAACATCGACCCGATGGGCGTGCATACCGGCGACTCGATCACCGTCGCCCCGGCGCTGACGCTGACCGACAAAGAGTACCAGATGATCCGCAACGCCTCGATCGCGGTGCTGCGCGAGATCGGCGTCGAGACCGGCGGCTCCAACGTGCAGTTCGCCGTCAACCCGGCAGACGGCCGCCTGGTGGTGATCGAGATGAACCCGCGCGTCTCGCGCTCGTCGGCGCTGGCTTCCAAGGCGACCGGTTTCCCGATCGCCAAGATCGCCGCCAAGCTCGCTGTCGGCTACACGCTGGACGAATTGGAGAACGACATCACCGGCGGCGCCACGCCGGCCTCGTTCGAGCCGAGCATCGACTATATCGTCACCAAAATCCCGCGCTTTGCCTTCGAGAAATTCCCCGGCGCCGAGCCGGTGCTGACCACCTCGATGAAGTCGGTCGGCGAGGTCATGGCCATCGGCCGCACTTTCCAAGAATCGCTGCAGAAAGCGCTACGCGGGCTGGAAACCGGCCTGACCGGGCTGGACGAAATCGAGATCCCCGGCATCGGCCATGGCAGCACGGCCGCCAGCCACGTCGACGACCGCAACGCCATTCGCGCCGCCTTGGGCACGCCGACGCCGGACCGGCTGCGCATGGTGGCGCAGGCGATCCGCATGGGCACCTCGCTGGAAGACGTGCACGCCATGTGCAAGATCGACCCGTGGTTCCTCGAGCAGATCGCCGGCATTCTCGACATGGAAGCGCGCATTCGCGAGCACGGCATTCCCGAGGACGCCGCCAATCTGCGCATGCTGAAGGCGATGGGTTTCTCCGATGCCCGCCTCGCATCCCTGGTCAGGAAGGACGTCGAAGAGATCGAGAAGATTAGGCGTACACTCGACGTTCATCCGGTCTACAAGCGCATCGACACCTGCGCCGCCGAGTTTGCTTCGCCCACCGCCTACATGTACTCGACCTATGAGGTGCCGTTCGCAGGCGCGCTGGCCAACGAGGCGCAAGTGTCGTCTCGGAAAAAGGTGGTCATTCTCGGCGGCGGCCCCAACCGCATCGGTCAGGGCATCGAATTCGACTATTGCTGCTGCCACGCCGCGTTTGCGCTGCGCGACGCCGGCTTCGAGGCGATCATGATCAACTGCAATCCCGAGACCGTCTCGACCGACTACGACACCTCCGACCGGCTCTATTTCGACCCGCTGACGCCGGAGGACGTGCTGGAGATATTGCGCGCCGAGCAGGCGGCCGGCGAGCTGGTCGGCGTGATCGTGCAGTTCGGTGGCCAGACGCCGCTGAAGCTGGCGGACGCGCTGGAGAAGGCCGGCATCCCCATCCTCGGCACCTCGCCCGACATGATCGATCTCGCCGAGGACCGCGACCGTTTCCAGAAGCTGTTGCACAAGCTGAACCTCAGCCAGCCGAAGAACGGCATTGCCTATTCGGTCGAGCAGGCCCGCCTCGTCGCCGGCGAGCTCGGCTTCCCGTTGGTGGTGCGCCCGTCCTATGTGCTCGGCGGCCGCGCCATGCAGATCATCCACGATGAGAGTATGCTGCAATCCTATCTGCTCGACACCGTGCCCGGCCTGGTGCCGGAGGACATCAAACAGAAATATCCCAATGACAAGACCGGCCAGATCAACACGCTGCTCGGCAAGAACCCGCTTCTGTTCGACACCTATCTCTCAGGCGCCATCGAAGTCGATGTCGATTGCCTCTGCGACGGCAAGTCGACCTACGTCTCCGGCATATTGGAGCACATCGAGGAGGCCGGCATCCATTCGGGCGACTCGGCCTGCTCGCTGCCGGTGCATTCGCTGCCTTCCGAGCTGGTCGACGAGCTGGAGCGCCAGACAGCGGCGCTGGCCCGCGCGCTCAATGTCGGCGGGCTGATGAACGTGCAGTACGCGATCAAGGACGGCACCGTCTATGTGCTGGAGGTCAACCCGCGCGCATCGCGCACCGTGCCCTTCGTCGCCAAGACGATCGGGCGGCCGATTGCGAAGATTGCCGCCCGCATCATGGCCGGCGAAAGCCTTGAAGACGCCTTCGCCCATTACGGCGCCATGCCCGACCCACGCAATCCCGGCCACATCGCCGTCAAGGAAGCGGTATTCCCGTTCGCCCGCTTTCCCGGCGTCGACATATTGCTCGGCCCGGAAATGCGCTCGACCGGCGAGGCCATGGGCCTCGACCGCGACTTTGCGCTGGCCTTCGCCAAGAGCCAACTCGGGGCGGGTGTTGATCTCCCCCGCGCGGGCACGCTGTTCGTCTCGGTGCGCGACGAGGACAAGAAAGGCATTCTGCCGGCGGTCAAGCGCCTCGCCGGCCAAGGTTTTAAAGTGCTCGCCACCTCAGGCACCGCCCGCTTCCTCGCCGAGAACGGCGTCGTCGCCGAAAAGATAAACAAGGTGCTGGAAGGCCGCCCGCACATCGAGGACGCCATCCGCAACCGCCAGGTCCAGATCGTCTTCAACACTACGGACGGCCAGAAAGCGGTATCGGACTCAAAATCGCTGCGCCGCGCGACGCTGATGCAGAAGGTGCCGTATTACACCACGCTCTCGGGCGCCGCTGCCGTGGCCGAGGCGATTGCGGCGCTAAGGGCGGGGAGTTTGGAAGTCAGGCCGCTGCAGGAGTATTTTGCTTAGCAAACACAACGCTGGATACGGGGTGCCCACAGCCACAGCCGGAATGCAGGCGAGTCCCGTTCAGATTGTCTGCTATGTAGATCGAGCTTCGCGAAGTTTGGCATATTCCTTCAAACCAAGATGGACCTTGAAATTCTTGGCCCCACTATCCCAACCGGAGTGCTGATCGATATACTGAAAAACCCAACCTGAACCGCCATACCCACTCCGAGTAGGATACGCGATTACCGAAAACCGGCACAGCAAGCTTAACGCTTCCTCAGTGCTCACCTTGTTCTCTCTGCTCACCCTTGCTTTGTACTCACGCTCAAAATCGCCCTTTTCAAATGTAATAGTGCTTATGACGGAGCAAGCCTGAAGTGCCTATCCCCAATGGGGCCAGTGGGGCTTTATTTCATCATCAAGTTCAGCTTTCAGATATGAAGAGTAATCCTCGCGAGAGTTAACGATATCTTTATTGCTAAGTAAAATTGGTTCGATGCCGCGCTTTTTTGCTTCCTTAAGTGCGCCATTTAAGAAACGGATGACGTCTCTTGGACGTAGAAACGTTCGACTTAAAATGTGATTCCATTTCGGCTGAGAGCCGCGCATTAGTTCTGGCTCGATGATACGGTCCCAACCAATCGATGCGCCAAGCTTAGCCTTGATACGTGTTTCTATCAAGCCGAGCAAAGTGCTAGAGTTCCATTCAAGGACATGCGTCAAAGTCTGACTGATCTTGTTTTTATCGGAAAAATTTAATTCCTCCCAAATGTCTGAACGAAGATAGACTACCGGATTTATAGGCTTTCCTGATTTTTCGCTTTCTCTCCTATTTCGCGTGCGGCTATTATGAGACCAATAATCATTCGTTCTCTGCTCTCATCGAGAACTGTAATACCTTGGTCCAATTCGTCGAAATGTAGACTCAAGCTTTCTGCCTTCGACCACGAAAGCGCATCGCGAACTGCATCCATTATTGCGGAGGTTAGCGCATTCAATTCAAAACCAAACTGGTGATCCTTCGGGCTTCGCTCCAGATCAACTCCCCCCAACTGATTTCCCATAACGGAGGGCATAAATGAAATCTTATTGAGCTTCAGCTTCTTCGGTCTGAGTATGTCTTCAAGTTTTGGATTTGACCCACCATAATTATCCTTCAAAAAATTTTCGAGGCTGTTTATTAGATTACTATGCCAAGATCCTTCTTGCTTTAATACCAGAGAGGCTAATTCGACAGCTATTAAATACCGCCAAGATGATACATATGCCTCAATATCAGATGCCCCGCCATCAATACGTTGGGCGTGAACATTCCAAGGATAGCCCCGGAGACTCAGCGCCTTAGAAGTTGAATCTCCGGTCTCGGTAAAATATCGGACAATAGCTGTTTTACCAGTTCCCTTTCTGCCCAATACGAGAAACGATTCATTATTCCTGATACTTTCGACCGCGTTTGTGAACAAGAAATACTCTAAAACCGGATCGTCTTCTGCGGCTACATCGCCGAAGGTATCAAAGTCTCGCAACGAAATCGTCGGATTTTGCATCACTTTTTTGCCCAATTCTGCCCCTGTGACCTAGCTAGGGTAGGTTGTTTGTTAAAAATCGCAAGCCTTGTCCCAGCAGGTTGAAGGAAATTCGACCATCGTTTTCTACTGCCATAATCGCGCAGGTGGGTGGCGTCTTCCTAATGGTGAACGCCGTCCCCGTCACGCCACCGCGACACGCTTGATCTCGTATCAAACTCCATCCGCCATGAAGCCACCGGCACGAAGCTGCGCGCCGGCGGCTCAACTTGAATTGTCGGGCATAAACGCGATTGATGACGTTGTGGGGCCGGAATTGACGGCGCAGATGCGCACTCGAGGTGTCCGCTGCTTCCAGACAATATTCGGCGCCTTCAGCGACGTCTGCGTTCGACGTAGCCACGCACCATCTCGCACGAACACCAATGCCGCCGCTCGCCTCAGTTCAGAAACCCAATAAACCGTCCGGCGAAAAGGACCGAAGTCCACAGCACCAGCGAAAGCACAGCCAGCACGGCCACGGCCCCGCCGGCCGGCTCGTCACCGCCTTTTGCGCGGCGCATAAACACGAGGACGTTGGCGCCGGCGAGGACGACAAGCCCCATCTTGGCGAGGAAGATCGGCATCGCCGCATACTCGCTCGCCCGGACTGAAAACAGCAGCGAGCCCGTGACCAGCGCACCGCCGAATGCGGCAAATGCGGTGCGGCGCAGCAGCGCGATGAACGCCGCCTGCGGCAGCGAGCGGAAGGCGCCGAGGATCCTGAGGTCCATGAGCCAGACGCAGGTCAGCAGCGCGCCGATCGACATGATGTGGAGCGCATTGACGATGGGGTAGGCGACGAAGGAGGCCTTCAGCCCCCGCACCAAAGCGAGTTGTTCGATGCCGGCAAAAAACCCGTCCATTCAGGCCGGCGGCACGCGGTCGGGATAGACATCGTAGGTTTTGCCGCCGACGATGACGCGGACTGCCTTCATGCGTTTTTCGCTCTCGTCGCGCGAGCGATGGCCGATCGCGGCCACCTCGTTGCCGACCTTGGCGACCTCCTCGGTGAGGCCGGCGGCGATCGTGCGGGACGGCGGCGCCATCTCCACCCGCCAGACCTCGCCCTCGGCATCGACGTCCAGGGTGGCGTGCGGATTGCCGATATAGATGGCCGTTATCTTGCCCCGGAGTTCGAAAAACCCGTCCTGCGTCCACGACCAGCCGTGATGGGCATAAGCCGCACTGACGGCGGCAAGGATTACCGCCGCTGCCAGCGTGACGCTCCGGTTGAAAGGCGACAGCATCGCTCGTCTCCTCGGTTCGGCATTAGAGGGTAGGTCAGCGCGCCGCAGCGTCAAATCACATCGGGACAAGAGCCCGGCACCGGCAGGATTTCCCGATACGCCGACAGGGAATGCCAAGGTCAGTGGCAGCAATCATACTGCAGCTGCTCGTCCCAGTCCGGCCGGCCCTCCGGCGCGAAATCCATCAGGTTCCACAAGATCTCGCAGGTACCGATGGCGCGCGGGTCCTGGCCGGGTTCCGGCAGCGTGAAACCCAGCTCGGAGCTCCAGAAATGCCTGATACCGTCGGCATCGCGGTGGAACACCGACAGGACGGGGAGTTGAGCGCCGGATTCGTCCTCGGCGTGGTAGTCGCGCTTGAAGCTGTTGCCGGCCGAGGACACCAGCCGCATGTTCACCCAGCCACGGTCGCGGCCGAGCGTCAGCAGATTTTCCAGCGCCATCTTGCCGACCACGGCGAAATTGAATCCGGCGGCTTCGAGATGGCCGATGGCGCCGTCGAACTGATCGAGCAGCGCCGTGCAGGACGGGCACGGCTGATCCTGCCGCGCAAGCTTCGCCGTGCCGCCGCTGGTCGCGACGTCGCGTGTCTCATTCGGATGGCGCGGAAACATCATGTTATAGATGAGCAGCGTGTCTTTGCCGGGCGCAAACAGCTCCGACAGCTTGACCTTGGCCGGCTTGCCGTCGGCGCCAAGCCCGTCGAACCCATAATCCTGCGGCACCAGCCCGCCCTTGGGCAACGCGCGGCGGGCGACGGCTACATCCTCCATGGCGCGGCGCAGCTCGATTTCCTTCTGCAAAAGGGTGTCGCGGGCGGTGCGGTATTCAGCGGATTCGTTGGGAAAGCTGATCATCGTCATCTCCATCTCTTAGGATTTTGACCACGCGCGCCAAGGTTCCGGCAACGCGCCTTGCCTCTCAAGGACGCATGGCGAAGGGCGGTTCCGACATTTTTTGCGGCGGGCGGCAGAAGTCCCCCTCACCCGGATTGCCAACCGAATTGCGAAGGGCAATTCGGGGCAATCCGACCTCTCCCCGAGGGGAGAGGAGGTCGTCGGCGTTGATGCCAGCCTCTTCTCCCCGGCGGGGAGAAGGTGGCCGCGAAGCGGCCGGATGAGGGGGACCCCCATATGCGATTGCCAATCGCCCGACGCTACTGCGCCGGCACCGGGCAGCTGACCTCGCCTTCCGGGCAATTGAGATAGTTCTCGAAATCCCTCACCCGGTCGTTGGTGAGAGCCGTCTGGCAATCGTAGACGACCATCGGATACATGCTGCCGGCGCCCTCGCGCGGGCCGCCCTGGAAAGCGCATTCGGCGTCGCGGAAAGCAACCCAGTTGCGTTGAGCATCGACCAGCAGCTTCTTGGTCTCCGCATCGCCCTTCAGCCGCCCTTCGATCTGCTTGTAGGCATCGTTGAGCTTCTTGTCGGCCTTGTCGAACGCATTCCCTGCGCATTCGTTCAAGGTGCCCTGGTCCTGCGCATTGGCGCAATCGTCGGCCCGCGCCACGCCCGCGAACAGCGGAACGGCGAGGATCAAGGTGGCGAGGCCGGTTCTGGAAAGCAAACGCCGCATGTTTCTCCGGTTTCGTCAAAACCCCCGCGCGAATCGCAACGTCGCAGCTTGACGCCCGGACCGGCAAGACGCGACCTGCCGCCTTGGTGGCCATTTCCTTTCCGGATCCTGCGCTCGGTCCCTGCCCTCCACCATGGCTCCGGGCGTTCGTCGGCTTGTCGACCGCGCCTCACCCCGCCCAGTCGACTTCGAACATCCCCAGCCGTTCGTAGAGCCGGACGGCGGCGGCGTTCTCGACCGTGTTGGTCTTGAGATCGACATGTTCGGCGCCCCGCGCGCGAAACTCGGCGAAGGCGTGCCACATCAGCGCCTCGGCGACGCCCTTGCCGCGTGCCTCGGGGTGGACGGCAAGGTCCTTGACGAAAGCCCGTGTCCAGCAGAGCGCCGCGCCCGCCAGCCGGCCCTTGCGGTCGATGACCAGGAAACACAAAGCTGGGTCGAATTCCGCGTCGGCCGAAATGCGTGGCCACCATTCGTCGAACGGCCCGTCGGCGCCGTCGTCGAACACCGCGGTCAACAGCGCATGCAAAGCGAGTGCATCGGCGGCTTCGAAGGCGCGCATGAAAAAACCTTCGGGCCAGCGCGGCGCCAGAAGCGTGTCGTCGAGGATCTTGCGCAGGCGGATGTCGTTTGGCGCCGGCGGACGCGGCTCAGGCATCGGGCTGCATGCGCCGGCGCAGGCTATCGCTGCCGAGGCCGGTTTCGCCCAGCATTCCCTTGCGCTTGGCGTCGTAATAATAGCCGCTCTGGTAGAGCCGGTCGGCGCGCTTGGGGTTGCCGCCACTGACCAGCCAGGCGCCGCGCAGATATTTCACCGCATATTTCAGATTGGTTTCGGCGTCGAACAGGCCGCTTGCCGGCCCGTCATAGCCCATGCCGCGCGCCGTCGCGTGCTTGATCTGCATCAACCCCCAATGGCCGTGATTGTAGGCCTTCGGGTTGAAGGTGCTCTCGCGGTTGACGACGCTGCGCACCAGATCGACCGGCACCTGGTAGAGTGCGGAATATTTCTCGATCAGCCGCTCGATCTCGCTGCGGCCGCCGGCGTTGGACTGACCCTCGGTGGGGTCGGTCGCGGCCAGAACGGCCGGGTTCTGCGGCACCGTGTAGGAAACCGGCTGAACGCCGGGCATGGCCGCGGTCTGTTGGCTGACCGGCATGGCGACGGCTGGCGTCGCGGTAACAGGCAGGGCATTGGCGGTCATGACGGCGGGGGTAGTTGCCGCCAGCGGCGTCGGCCCGGCAAAGGCGGCGGCCGGCTCGACCGGCAGCGCAGCCGTCTGGGCGACGCCGGACGGCTCGGGCAGCACCGAAACCGTGTCGGGCAGCGCCAACGTAAAGCTGGCATCGGTATTGGCCGTATTTTCGGTGAAGGCCGGCGTCGGGGTCACCGGAGAAGTCGAGGTGCAACCGCTGAGAGCGGCCACGGCCAACACCGCCGCAAGGACGGGAAAGAGGAATTTTGCTGGCAAGCGGCGCTCGGGTCCGGTTCGTCGGGTGTTAAGAAGTCCTTACACCAGCATCTTTCCTCGGGCAATCCGCGGTAGCCGGTGGTTTTCGGGTGGCGAGCCGGGCCGCGAAATGCGATATTGTTCTGGATTTGTACTTCGAAGGATTCCGGAAAGGAGCACGCCATGGACGCCTCTCATGCCACCGCCGGCCACGCGGTCTTCGAAACCGTGCTCGGCTTCATGGGCATCGCCTGGAGCGAAGCCGGACTGACCCGGCTCTGCCTGCCGCAGCGCAATCGCGACGCGGTCGAGCGCCGGCTGCTGCGCCATGCCTCCGACGTCGAACAAGCCGTGAAGCCCGAGCCGCAATGGGTTGCCGAGCTGATCGCGTCGATCAAGGCCTATGCCGCCGGCGAGGATATCGATTTCTCCGGCGTGCCGGTCGATCTCAGCGGCGTCGACGAGTTCCGCCTGGCGATCTATGACGCGGCGCGAAAACTCGCCTTCGGCGAAACCACCACCTATGGCGAACTGGCCAAACGCGCCGGCCATGCCGGGCTGGCGCGTGAGACAGGCGCCGCACTCGGCGCCAACCCGGTGCCGCTGGTCATCCCCTGTCACCGCATCCTTGCCGCCGGCGGCAAGATCGGCGGCTTTTCCGCCCCTGGCGGCTCGGCCACCAAGGAAAAGATGCTGGCCATGGAAGGCGTACGCGTCGGCCCGCCACCGCCGGCGCAGGTGTCGTTCGGGTTTTAGGTGTGCTGATATTCAGGCGAGGCCGGCACCCGGCGCACCATTTCGTCCCACTCTAATCCGGAAGCAGGCGCCGGCGGAAGCGCCGATCGATCTCCACCCGCTTGCATTTGTAGACGGTGCACGAATTCGTATCGGCGCTCGGCACCGAGGCCCGCGCCCTGACTTCGCCGATGTCGCAGAATTGCTGGCTCCGCACATAGCGGTCGTAGAGCGCCAGGCCCGGCACGCGCGCCGATCTGTAGCGCAGGATGACCGCACCCTCGCGCGCGATCGTCGCCTGCACCTTGCCGCAGCTCATGCGGGTCGGGTCGTAGCGCGAGACCGCCTGCGCCTCGGCGGCCACCAGCGTCAGGCAAGCGGCAAGCAGAACGATTTTCATGGCCCCTCTCCCCAAAACCCGGTCGCGCCCGAAGCCGGCGCGATCCTCCCGCGTCAGGCGCGCAGCGACGACGCTCTCACGCGATTGGGGCGGCCGTTGGGCAGGGTTGTCGCGGCGCCATTTTCCGCCCCGTCTTGTTTTTTGCGCGAAAGCATATTATATGCCGTCCATTGATATTTCGGCCGATCGATCCGGGCCTCGCGATCTTCGCGTTTGCTGACGTTCTATCTCCAAAATCTCGATACAAACCGGCTGGGTTTCGGTCCAGTCAAACTAAAGCAAACGTAAAGGACTATCGAAATGGCAACAGGTACGGTCAAGTGGTTTAATTCCACCAAGGGTTTCGGCTTCATTCAGCCTGACAGCGGCGGCGCGGACGTTTTCGTTCACATCTCCGCAGTCGAGCGTGCTGGACTGTCGACCCTGGTTGAAGGCCAGAAGATCAACTTCGAGATCGAGCAGGACCGCCGCACTGGCAAGTCGTCCGCTGGATCTCTGAGCAAGGCAGCCTGATTTTGCGAATGGCGCGCGCCGGGCGATAGCCCGGGGCGCGCGGCAAGTCACGGATGTACTGGCGGTCGCGCGAGAAGCGCGCTGGAGCGAAAGACCCCGACAAGCCGAAGCAGCAGATTGCTGCCGGCCCGGCCAAAACGCTCCCGATCAGGCTACCAAGCATGGGAAGGCGGGATTTTGTCCCGCCTTTTTGCTGTCTGGATTTTAAACGCCGACAATTGGCGAAACCGGCGATACAGCTCCTTCTCCCCGTATAGTGACGGGGAGAAGGACGCTTTCGCCGAAGCTTTCGCCAATTGTCAACGTTGCTCAGCAAAGTCGGCGAGTTGCACTCAACCCACCCACTCCAGCGGCACATGCCCCGGGTCGGCCTCGACCCTTTTCAGCCAGGCGGCCACCGCCGGATAGGCGTCGAGCTGAAACCCGCCCGTCTCGGCCGTGTGCGTATAGGCATAGAGCGCGATGTCGGCGACGCTGAGCATATCACCGGCGAAGAAGCTGCTCCCGGCCAGGTGCTTGTCCATGACGCCGAGCGCCTTGTTGCCGCGCTCCAGCGTCAGCGCCAGCCGCTCGGGCGTTGCGTCCTTGGCTCTTTCAGGGAAGGTCAGCAGCGCCCTGCGCACGGCGATATAAGGCTCGTGGCTGTATTGCTCGAAGAACAGCCACTGATAGGCCAGCGCGCGTTCGTATCTGTCCGCCGGCAGAAACCGCGTGCCTTCGGCGAGATAGAGCAGGATGGCATTGGATTCGGCCAGCCGCCGGCCGTCGTCGAGTTCGAGCAGCGGCACCATGGCGTTCGGGTTTTTCGCGACATAGTCGGGCTTGCGCGTGTCGCCGGTGTGCGAGCTGACCTCGACATTGGTGAAAGCGATGCCGAGCTTGGCCATCAACAGGCGCGGCTTGTAGCAATTGCCGCTGTCGATCATTCCATAGAGTATCATCGGTACTGCCCCTTGCTCGCAACCACCCGTCTCAGGGCTTGATCCAGCCTCTATCGCGGCAGCGGCGGCTTCATCCAGTGATTTGTTTTGGCGTAACCATCAGCGCCGCTGATGCATTCATCCGAACAAGGGAATGACGTTGTTATCCCTGCCAAGCAGCCTGTCGATCGACAGAGGCTCCTCGTCGAACAGCGTACCGGCCAGCGCCGGCCGGGCAAGGTAAAAGCCCTGCAGCAGGTCGACGCCGCCATCCAGCGCGACGCGCAGATGCGTGGCGTTCTCGACGCCTTCGACCAGCACCTTGGCGCCACGGTCGTGCAGCGTCGAAACCAGCGGCCGGAAAAACCGCTCGGCGGCGGCATGGCGGCAGAATTCTGCGAACCAGGTGCCGTCGATCTTGACGATGTCGGGCTGCACCAGGGCTACCCTTTCTTCGGTCGAATGCCCGGTGCCGAAATCGTCGATGGCTATGCGGACGCCGTCGCGCCGCATCTCGCGCGCCAGGCTGACAAGCACCTTGTCGCCGGCCGCCTGCTCGGTGATCTCGCAGACCAGCATGCCGGGATGCAGGCCGAAATCCGCCAGATGCCTGGTCATCAGCCTGATTTCGGCCAGCGCCCGTGCGGGGTCATCGTTGATCAGCGGATTGTAATTGAAGAACAGGTCGAGCCCGTCGACGCCGATGTTGCGGAAGTTGCGCAAATGCAGCACCCGGCACATGGTTTCGACCAACAGCCGATCCGCTGCCGGCACACCTTCGAAGAAGATTTGCGGCGCCACCGGCCTGCCTGCGCGATGCGGCTCGATCAGTCCCTCGACCGCGACGGCGGCGAGAAACCTGCCGCGAGCCGCGAAGACCGGCTGGTAGGCGCTCCTCAGCCGGAATGCGCCATAGACGCCATATTCGATGCCGACCTCGTCGGCAAAGATCGCTTCGCCGACCTTGCGCCGCATGTCGGCCCGCCCGGTCACGATGCCACCCTGCGCCCGAAAGCCCGCATCGGTCGCCGCGAGGTCGAAACGGCCGTGGGCACTTTGTCCTTATCGGGCGACACCGCTGATGCCTGCCCGGCCTTGTCGAAGACGTGAAAGCTGGTCGGTGCAAGCTCCGGGCGTGCCAGCACGAAGCCTTGCACCATCGAGGCGCCCGACTTTTCGGCGAGCTCGAGCTGCCAGCCCGTCTCGATGCCCTCGAATACCGTCCGGATGCCTTGCTCTTCGAAGCTTGTCACCATAGCGGTCAGCAAGGCGAAGCCGGCACCGGACTCCATCAGCGTCATGATCCAGTCGGCGTCGAACTTGACGATGTCTGGCCTGAGTTCCTTGATGCGATTGATGTCGGACTCCTCGGCGCCGTAATCGTCGACGGCAATGCGCAAACCATTGCCCCTGAGCGCCTCGACGAAATTGTAGAGCGTTTCCTGCGACGCCGATTTCTGCTCGGTGACCTCGCAGACGACGCGGCGCGGATCGATGTCGGCCTCGTGCAGCACCAGCCGCATGTCGCGCAGCGCCTTGTCGGCGATGCTGCGGTCGGTGAACACCGATGGATCGAAATTGATGAAGATGGAGGCGTCTCGCGGCAGGCAGGCGCCGGCGTTCAGAAGGTGCAGCGTCCGTGTCAGCGCCTCGATATGCAGGCGGTCGACCGCCGGACAGCTGTTGAAGAAACTCATTGGCGGCTGCGGCTCGCCTTCGCGGAACGGCCGGATCAGCCCCTCGAACGCGACGACGGAAAGCTTGCCCTTGTTGAAGGCGAAGATCGGCTGGAACGCGCTTTGCAGCGTATAGACCCCCCAGACACCGCTGGCGGTGCCGTCATCATGGCGGATGATATGGGCAAGCCCGATGCTGCGCGTCACGGTTCCTCGCTATGCGAGACTGGCGGACCGGCCACGGTCCTGCCGTTCAAGCTTTTACCGATCGTTGATGAATTTATTGTTGCCAGCATTGCGCGCTGGCTCATTCGACAATGCCTGCGCTGGGCTTGCGCTTGAGAAGACGATGCGACATGAGAGGCGCCGCGGCGCCTTCGCCCGCCGGTCTTTTCTGGAGATATTTCTCATGGCCTTTCTTGCCGACGTCCTTTCCCGCGTAAAGCCTTCCGCGACCATCGCGGTGACGCAGAAGGCGCGCGAGCTGAAAAACGCCGGCCGCGATGTGATCGGGCTGGGCGCCGGCGAGCCGGACTTCGACACCCCCGACAACATCAAGCACGCCGCGATCGAGGCGATCCGCCGCGGTGAGACGAAATATCCGCCGGTATCCGGCATTGTGCCGCTGCGCGATGCGATCGCAAAAAAATTCAAGCGCGAGAACAATCTCGACTACCGGCCGGAGCAGACCATCGTCGGCACCGGCGGCAAGCAGATCCTGTTCAACGCCTTCATGGCGACGCTGAACCCCGGCGACGAGGTGATCATCCCGCGCCCCTATTGGGTCAGTTATCCCGAAATGGTGGCGATCTGCGGCGGCACCTCGGCCTTTGCCGACACCTCCATCGACAACGGCTTCAAGCTGACGGCGGCCGTGCTGGAAAAGGCGATCACGCCGCGCACCAAATGGCTGTTGATGAACTCGCCGTCGAACCCCTCGGGCGCAGCCTACACCGAAGCGGAACTCAAGAGCCTGGCCGACGTGCTGTTGAAGCACCCGCATGTCTGGGTGCTGACCGACGACATGTACGAGCACCTGACTTATGGCGACTTCGTCTTCAAGACCATCGCCGAGGTCGAGCCTAAGCTCTATGAGCGCACGTTGACGATGAACGGCGTGTCGAAGGCCTATGCCATGACCGGCTGGCGCATCGGCTACGCGGCAGGCCCGGTGCCGCTGATCAAGGCGATGGACATGATCCAGGGCCAGCAGACCTCCGGCGCCTGCACCATCGCCCAATGGGCGGCGGTCGAAGCGCTGAACGGCCCGCAGGATTTCATCCCGAAGAACAAGGCGATCTTCCAGGGCCGGCGCGATCTCGTCGTCTCGATGCTCAACCAGGCGCGCGGCATCACCTGTCCGTCGCCGGAGGGTGCGTTCTACGTCTATCCCTCCTGTGCCCAGCTGATCGGCAGGAAGACCAAGAGCGGCAAGGTGATCGACAGCGACGAAACCTTCTGCTCGGAACTGCTCGAGGCCGAGGGCGTGGCGGTTGTTTTCGGCTCGGCCTTTGGCCTCGGCCCGAACTTCCGCATCTCCTACGCCACGTCGGAGGCTCTGCTCGAAGAGGCCTGCACGCGCATCCAGCGCTTTACCGCCGCGCTGGTCTGAGACGTTTCAGCCGCCATACTGCTCGTCGTTCACCTTCTCCAGCCAATCGACATGCACACCCTCGAGCGCCTCCTGCATGGCGATGTGGGTCATCGCCGATTTGGGCGCGGCGCCGTGCCAGTGCTTTTCGCCGGCCGCAAAGGAGATGACGTCGCCGGCCCTGATCTCCTGCAGCGGCCCGCCCCAGCTTTGCACGAGACCGGCACCGGATGTGACATAGAGCGTCTGGCCGAGCGGATGCGTGTGCCAGTGGGTGCGAGCGCCGGGCTCGAAGCTGACCAGCGTGGCTCTGAGCCGCGCCGGCGCCTCTTTCTCGATGATCGGCGTCTGCAAAACCCGGCCAGTGAAGTATTTTTCCGGCGCAACAATCGTCGGCACGCTGCCGCAGGCAATAATCTTCATCGTCGCAAGTCCTCGATTCAATCCAGTGTCTTAGACCCTACCACTTTCGTCCGATGCCGGCTGCATCTCCTGCCGGCTGCGGGCAAAACGCGGCCAGAACAGACCGGTCCGCGTGCGGTAAGCGTCGTAGGCATCGGCCAACCTTGTCCGCGAAAATTTTCGCTCTTCGTCCAAGGCTGCGATCACGTAGATCGTAACGATGCCGGCGACCGGAACCACCGCCCAGACCGACCAGGTCGCGATACCCCATCCGATCCAGAAGATGATGTAGGACGTGTAGAACGGATGCCGGACATGGAGATAAGGGCCTTCGGTCACCAGGCTGTCGGGATTGTCAGGATCGAATGCGAACCGCAGCCGCGCCTTGCGGGAGACCGAGATCGCCCACCAGAACAGCGCCGAGCTTGCCAGTTCGATGGCGAGCCCGCCGATCTTCGCCGCCACCGGCTGCCGCTCGATCCACAGCAGCGCAAGAAAGAACAGCGCCGTGCCGACCACGACGGCCGAAATGATCATCGCGCCTTGAGACATGGTCTGCGACTGGAAATGCGCGCGCATCGACCAGGCATATTGCCCGAGCGTCGCGATGCTGCTGATCGAGAGGAGAAGGTCGAGCGTGGATTCCATCATCAGGGTCCCGGGGTTAGCTGTGGTGGATTCGTTCATCATACCCGGCGCAAGCCGAGAAATCATTTCTTAACCACCGTTCTAAACAACATGGTGACCTCGGCATGCGATGTTGACCTGGAGACAATCCCAAGGTCCAAACCAGATATGGCCGTTTCCCACCGCACGATCCGCACGCCGCAAGCGGATTTGCGCCTCAGCCAGTCGTCGGGACCCGGCATCCCGCTTGTCCTGATCCACGGCTCGGGCAGTTCGCGCGCCGTATTCGCCCGTCAGTTCGACAGCCCGTTGGCCGCTGCCCATCGGTTGATTGCTTTCGACCTGCCCGGCCATGGCGAATCGTCGGACGCCCGCGATCCGGCGACGGACTACACCATCGCCGGCCTTGCCCAATCGGCGGCTCAGCTCCTCGATGTTTTGGGGATCGGCCGCGCCGTCGTCTTCGGCTGGTCGCTTGGCGGGCACGTGGCAATCGAACTCGCAAGTTTTCACCGCGCCGTCGGCGGGCTGATGCTGACCGGCGCGCCGCCGGTATCGAAGGGTCCTTTCGGCATGCTGCGCGGCTTCCACGCGCATTGGGACATGCTGCTGGCGTCCAAAAAGACGTATTCCGAACGCGATGCCGAGCGCTTCGAGACGCTGTGCTTCGGCGACACCGCCGATCCGTCCTTTCGCCAAGCCATCCTGCGCACCGACGGCCGGCTGCGCGCCGCGGTGACGCGCGGCATGCTCACCGGCAAGGGCGCCGACCAGAGACAGGTGGTCGAGCAAGCCGCGTTTCCGGTCGCTATCGTCAATGGCGAGAACGATCCGTTCGTCCGGCTCGGCTATTTTGAGACACTCGCATACGGCTCGCTGTGGGAGCATTGCCACATCATCTCTAGCGCCGGGCATGCGCCTTTCTGGGAGCGTGCGGACCTGTTCAATCCGTTGCTCGCGCGCTTTGCCGAGACGGTGGCGGTGCAGCGCGTCGACGCACCCTCGCTGGCGTCGCGCCTAACCGGCACCGGCTGAACCGGCCCCAACTTCAAATCCCTTCAACCTCAAATCCCTTGCCCTCCCGGCCTGCCCGTGGGACGATGCCCTTTGGGTAGGTGGCAAATTGAAAAAAGCCTCGCCCGCGACGGCCGACAGGCCGGCCGCCGCTCACAGGGAAACGCCTGAGTGGAGGTCAGCCATGGGTACTCGCGCCGGAGGACGACGCACGGGACCGAAATGCATTGCCATAGTCGGTCCCTTCGCAAGCGGTAAGACGACACTTCTCGAAGCCATACTCGCCCGTACAGGCGCCATTCCCCGCCAGAATCCCGTTTCGTCCGGAAATACCGTTTCCGATCATTCGCCCGAGGCGCGCGCTCACGGCATGAGCGTCGAGGCGACCTTCGCCACCACCGATTTCATGGGCGAGCCGTTCACCTTCGTCGATTGTCCCGGCTCCATCGAATTCTCCTTCGAAGCCGAGCCGGTGCTGGCCGCCTGCGACGTCGCCGTGGTCGTTGCCGAGGCCGACGAGAAGAAGATCCCTGCCCTGCAGCTGATCATGCGCAAGCTCGACGATCTCGGCGTGCCGCGCATGCTGTTCCTGAACAAGGTCGACAAGGCGATAGCAGGTGTGCGCGACACGCTGAAGATGCTGCAGCCGGCAAGCTCGGTGCCATTGCTGCTGCGCCAGATCCCGCTGCGCAAGGACGGCGTCGTCATCGGCTCGATCGACCTCGCTCTGGAGCGTGCCTACATCTACCGCGAATATGCCGAGAGCGAGGTCGCCCAGATCCCGAGCGACGACAAGGCGCGCGAGCTCGAGGCGCGCTTTTCCATGCTGGAGACGCTCGCCGACCATGACGACCGGCTGATGGAGCAATTGCTGGACGAGATCGAACCGCCGAAGGATGCGATCTTCGACGATCTTGCCGCCGACCTGCGCGACGGCATGGTGACGCCGGTGCTGATCGGCACCGCCGAGAAGGGCAATGGCGTGCTGCGCCTGTTGAAGGCGATCCGTCACGACGCACCCGACATCGAGGCGACGCGCCAGCGCCTCGGCGCTCTCGATGGCAATGCCACCGTGGTCCAGGTGATGAAGACCATCCACACCGCGCATGGCGGCAAGCTGTCTGTGTCGCGCATCCTGTCCGGCCAGGTCGCCGACGCCGCCGAGCTGTTCCTTTCCAATGGCGAAACGGCAAAGGTCTCCGGCATCTACAAGATGCTCGGCAAGGACCAGGTCAAGCTGACTTCGGCCAAGGCCGGCGACACGGTCGCGCTCGGCAAGCTGGACGCCGTCAGGACCGGCCAGACGCTGAGCTCGACCAAGGGCGGCATCCAGCCGCTGGTCACGCTGGCGCCGCCGCAACCGGTCTTCGCCTTCGCGCTGCGGCCGAAAGAGCGCAAGGACGAGGTCAAGATGTCGGCGGCCATCCAGCGCCTGGCCGAGGAAGATCCCTCGCTCAACCTGCATCACAACCAGGATTCGGCCGAAACCGTGCTGTCCGGCCATGGCGAGATGCATCTGCGCGTCGTGCGCGAGCGGCTGGAAGGCAAGAACCAGATCCCGGTCGAAGGCCATGTGCCGGCCGTGCCCTACCGCGAGACGATCCGCAAAGCGACGCAGCAGCGCGGCCGCCACAAGAAACAATCAGGCGGCCACGGCCAGTTCGGCGACGTCGTGATTGAGATCAAACCGCTGCCGCGCGGGTCAGGCTTCCAGTTCACCGATACGATCACCGGCGGCGTCGTGCCGAAGACCTACATCCAGTCGGTCGAGACCGGCGTGCGCGATTACCTGAAATCCGGCCCGCTCGGCTTCCCGGTCGTCGATGTTGCCGTCAACCTTTCCGACGGCTCCTACCATGCGGTCGATTCCTCCGACATGGCCTTCCAGATGGCAGCGAAGCTGGCGATGAAGGAAGGCATGGCCGCGTGCTCGCCGGTGCTGCTCGAGCCGGTGATGAAGGTCGAGATCGTCACGCCGTCGGATGCGACGTCGAAGATCATCGCTCTGATCCCGCAGCGGCGCGGCCAGATCCTCGGCTACGACGCGCGGCCCGACTGGCCCGGATGGGACGTCGTCGAGGCGACCATGCCGCAAGCCGAGATCGGCGACCTCATCATCGAGCTGCGCTCGGCCACGGCGGGTGTCGCCAGCTACCGGGCCGTCTTCGACCACATGGCCGAACTCACCGGCCGGTTGGCCGACGAAGCGCTGAACGCCAACGGCAAGGCCGCCTGATCTGCCTTTGCGGCCCAACAGGAAACGGCGCCCGGATGATCCGGGCGCCGTTTCTTGCGGACCGTCTTCGTGGGAGGCGAAACGGCAGGTCCGCCGCATGCTTGCCGCCGGTGCCTGGCGGCGGAGGAAGGTTCGGACGCGGTAGCTGCCTGAGCCCGGGTCGTCCGAGTGATGCCCCCATCCCCCGGACGAGCCACACCGCGTCCTGTGCTCTGCTTAATCGATTTGGCGCGCCCGCGGCATGTTACCCGAGGTTACATGTCACTGTTACGCGACCGCTCCGGCCGATTTTCTGGCGATGTGTTGGTTTCGGGCAACAAAAAAGCCGGATCAATGAAGACCCGGCTGAGTTTGATTGGAAGTGCCTGTTAAGGCTAACCTCCAGAGGGGAACACTCGAGAGCGCTAATGGGAGGAGAACGCGCTCAGGAGATGAGCTATATATGTGCTCTTCATGCCCAAGAAACAAGCATCTATTTTGCAACACTCACATGCAAAAAGGCGCCGGCTGTGGTCTAATCCGTCCCGAAGCGCAATAGGACCAGTTGAATCGCTGAAATACAGCCGGCGGCAGGGCAAAAATCGATCCGCGGCCGCGAATCAGCAGCGATTCCTGCTCGGAAAGTCGAAAAACGCAGGATGACGTGGAATCGTGCAGCACGCGTTTGTTTTTTCGGCAGCCAGACCTTGCTGGTGCATGCTGCCTAAAAGCCCGCCATCGAGCTTGACCTGAGGGTGCAGCGGTTTGGGTTACATGCCGGACAAGACCTGAAGCGCGTTGCAGGAGACCGTTCAAGGCCGCGCCCGTAAGGAGAGCTATATGCGAGCCACTTCGGCGATCGCCGGCAGCGTCATCTTCCTTGCTGTAGCGCCCGGCGTGGTCGCCGGACTGTTGCCTTGGCTGCTGACCGATCGCTATCGCCTACCCTGGTCGAGACTGCCCGGTTTCGTTCCTGTGGGCTGGCTGCTGGTTGTCGCCGGCACAGCCATACTGCTGCACGCCTTTGCCCGGTTTGCCCTGGAGGGCCTGGGTACGCCCGCCCCGGTCGCGCCGACCGAAAGGCTGGTCGCCGGCGGCATCTACCGCCATGTCCGCAATCCGATGTACGTCGCCGTGCTGTCGATCGTCCTCGGCCAGGCACTGCTGTTTTCGAGCTGGACGGTCGCCGCCTATCTAGTCATCGCCGCGGCCGCCATGATCTCCTTCGTGAGACTATATGAGGAACCGACGCTTGCCCGCCGCTACGGCGACGAATACGAGGCCTACCGCCGTGCCGTACCAAGCTGGCTGCCCCGCCTGACACCTTGGCGCGGCTGAAGCAGGCTCCAACGCTACGTCACCACGGCAGCGGGCCGTCCTCGTTCGAGAACGTGCCCGTCGGACCGCTAGCGTCGAGAAGTGCGAGGCGCACGGGCTCCCGCGCGGCCTGTTCGACGGTGCGCGGACCTTCGAAGTTGTTCAGCTCCGTCGCGGTGTAGCCCGGGCAGGCAGCGTTGACCTTGATGCCGGTCTCCTCGAGCTCGATGGCGAAGGCGAGCGTCATCGCGTTGACGGCCGTCTTCGACGGGTTGTAAACGGCGCCAAACGAAGTGCGGTACGGAAAGGCCGGATCCGCGTTCAATGTCAGCGAGCCGGCGCCGCTCGATACGTTGACGATACGCGCCGCCGGCGCCTCACGAAGGAGCCGCAGCATCGCTTGCGTGACGGCGACGATGCCAAACACGTTCGTCTCGAACACCGCGCGTACGTCGTCGAGAGAGGCAACACTCGGGCGGCCCGAGTTGATGATCTCCTCGAACAACGTGCCGGGCTTTCCCGCGTGGGAGATGCCGGCATTGTTCACCAGCACATCGAGGCGGCCGATTTCGATGCGGATGCGCTCTGCCGCGGCGGCGATCGAGGCCTGGTCGGTGACGTCGAGCTGCAGGGCGTGGGCATCCTCTCCGATGCTCTTTGCGGCTGCCTCGGCATGCTCGAGCCTGCGCGATCCTACGAGCACGGTAAGGCCGTTCGCCGCGAGGTCCTTGGCGATCTGAAGACCGATGCCCTTGTTGGCCCCGGTGACCAGGGCGACGGGTTTGTCCTGCATGGTAATCTCCTTTTGTGCACCGATGTGTGGCCAACACCGCCTTGCCGTGCTAGATACAAGTCAAACGGAACCACGTTCCACATATATCCGGAACAAGGTTCCGTTTGCAAGAGGTAATTTGATGGGCGAAAAAACGCCGAACGGCAAAACGGATCAAGGCGATAGTCTGGAACCCCGCGACCGCGCGGATCGGCACGTGCGCGCCGACGCACGGCGCAACATCGACGCGTTGCTCCGGGCGGCCATGGCGGTGTTCGCGACCTCCGGCGTGGAGGCTCCGGTGCGAGAGATCGCGGAAAAGGCTGGCGTCGGCGTCGGCACCGTCTACCGCCACTTTCCACAGCGCTCGGACTTGATCGTGGCCGTCTTCCGCAACGAGGTTGACGCCTGTGCGGACGCCGCGCCGATCCTGGCCGGAAAGCATGAGCCCGGTGAAGCGCTGGCCCTGTGGATGCAGCGCTATGTGGATTTCATCACGGCAAAACGCGGCCTCGCGGCAGCCTTGTACTCAGGCAATCCGGCCTTCGACACTTTGCCTGCCTATTTCAACCAACGGCTCCGGCCCGCGCTCCAAACATTGCTGGAGGCAGCGGCCGCGGCCGGCGAGGTGCGCGCCGATATCGAGCCGGGCGATCTGTTGGGGGCGGCCGCCAGCCTTGCCATGCCGGCACATGGCGGCGGCCCTGCCCAGGCGCGGCGCATGGTTGCCCTGCTGGTCGACGGTTTGCGCTACGGCGCCAGCACGCTGGCGGATACGCGTTCCTAAAGCGCGTTGCGTTCGACCGACCTGATGCGACGCGCTTTAGGTTCTTGTTTGATGCATGTCGTTATCGCAAAACCGCTGCACACTTTTGCGCGACATGCATTAAATCAGAACGACCAGCTGCGCGCCTTGGCGATGATGAAATCGCGGAAGACATGCAGCTTCGCCTGGTTCTTCATCGCGTCGGGATAGGCGAAATAGGTATCGAAGGACGGCACTTCGGTCTCGGGCAGCAACTGCACTAGCCCGGAATCCTTGCTGACCACGTAATCCGGCAGCATGGCGATGCCGGCGCCGCCCTGCACCGCCCGCTTGATCGACAATATGTCGTTGATCTGCAGCGTCGGCACCCTTTGCCCGCCTTCGAAATCGCCGACCGTTTCCAGCCAGTTCAGTTCCGACAGATGCGCCGGCACCGGCACGCCGAAGGTGACGATACGATGGGCCTTCAGCTCGGCAATCGAATTCGGCTTGCCGTATTTGTTCACATAGGAGGGCGCCGCGTAGAGATGGAAATGCACGGTGAACAGGCGGCGCTGGATGAGGTCGGGCTGCTGCGGCTGGCGCAGCCGGATGGCGCAGTCGGCCTGGCGCATGGTGAGGTCGAGCTCCTCATTGGCCAGGATGAGCTGCAGGCTGACCTCGGGATAGAGCTCGATGAACTCTTGCACGCGCTCGGTCAGCCAGCCTGCGCCGAGGCCGACCGTCGTCGTCACCCTGAGCACGCCGGAGGGCCGGTCCTTGGTTTCGGTCAGTCGCGATTTGATGGTTTCGAGCTTCATCAGCACGTCGTGTGCCGTGCGGAACAGCATCTCGCCCTGCTCGGTCAGCACCAGGCCGCGGGCATGGCGATTGAACAGCGGCACGCCGACGTCATGCTCGAGCGCGCTGACCTGCCGCGAGATCGCCGATTGCGACAAATGCAGTGTTTCCGCGGCATGGGTGAACGACCCCGCTTCCGCTGCGGCGTGAAACACGCGTAGCTTGTCCCAATCCAACGCCATGATTTCCCCTCGTCCTGTTTTCTGGCGTCCGCCTGTTTTGGCGTCTGAATGAAAAATCAGGCTTTTGCGCGGCTTTTCTCAGCCGCTTGTTCAACATTCACTCCGCCGCTTCGCGGTGAACCTCGATCCCCGCCAGATATTTTTCCGCCTCGAGCGCGGCCATGCAGCCGAGCCCGGCCGCCGTCACCGCCTGGCGGTAGATATCGTCGGTCACGTCGCCGGCGGCGAACACGCCCGGCATATCGGTGCGGGTCGAATCCGGCGCCGTCCACAGATAGCCGTTCGGCTTTTGCTTCAGCTTGCCGGCAAACAGCTCGACCGCCGGCGCGTGGCCGATCGCCACGAACACGCCGTCGACCACCAGATGCATCTCCTGCCCGGTCACCACGTTGCGCAGCTTCAGCCCTTCGACCGATGGCGGCAGCGGCGCCTTGCCGGGCCTGCCGGTGATCTCGTCGACCACCGCGTCCCAGATGACGCGGATATTATCTTTCCGCAGCAGCCGCTCGCGCAGGATGCGCTCGGCGCGGAAATCGCTGCGCCTGTGGATGACGGTGACGCTCTTGGCCAGGTTGGAGAGATAGAGCGCTTCCTCCACCGCCGAATTGCCGCCGCCGATCACCGCGACATCCTTGCCGCGATAGAAGAAGCCGTCGCAGGTGGCGCAGGCCGAAACGCCAAATCCCATGAAGGTCCGTTCGCTCGGGATGCCCAGCCATTTCGCCTGCGCGCCGGTGGCGATGATCAGCGCGTCGGCGGTATAGATCGTGCCGGAATCGCCCTTGGCGCGGAACGGCCGCACGTTGAGGTCGACTTCGGTGATGATGTCGTTGACGATGTCGGTGCCGACATGCTCGGCCTGCCTGAGCATCTCGCTCATCAGCCATGGACCCTGGATCGGTTCGGCGAAGCCCGGATAGTTTTCGACATCGGTGGTGATCATCAGTTGCCCGCCCTGCTGCAGGCCGGCGACCAG
Source organism: Mesorhizobium sp. M0633 (assembly GCF_040320645.1). Taxonomy (NCBI): domain Bacteria; kingdom Pseudomonadati; phylum Pseudomonadota; class Alphaproteobacteria; order Hyphomicrobiales; family Phyllobacteriaceae; genus Mesorhizobium; species Mesorhizobium sp. M0633. The sequence continues at coordinate 282,875 of NZ_JAMYQC010000001.1, read as the reverse complement.
CATCGGCTTGAGCATGGCGCGGGCGGCATAGATCGCCGCCGTATAGCCGGCGGGGCCGGAGCCGATGATGAGAACAGGCGCATGCTTGGTGATCATGAAAAACCTCTGCGGGGAGCAGCCATGGATTGTGGCATGAACTCTCGTCGATTGTTGCGCGTAATGTAAGTGTTGCCTGCGACGCGAGCAAGGCAAGTTGCCGTTCGTCCCCGGAAGGCTTCGGCGCCGGCGACGGCGACAAGCAACCCGCAGCAAGATGATGCAAAAATCCTCGATCCAGCGGATGGAATAGACAGCAAAGTCGTTTAATTACAAAGTCGCGAAAGATTCTTTCGCGTCATCACGGAAGCCACCATGCCGATCAAGGCCGATCTCGATGCCATCGACTGGAAGATCCTGCGCGAGCTTCAGCAGGACGGACGCATGACCAATGTCGAACTGTCGAGCCGCGTCGGCATTTCGGCGCCGCCGTGCCTGCGCCGCGTCAGGCGGCTGGAAGAGGCCGGCATCATCCGCGGCTACCGCGCTTTGCTCAACGCTCCGGCGCTCGGCCTCGACGTCGTCGCCTTCTGTCTGATCGGCCTGCATCACCAGGCCGACGCCGAACTCAAGACCTTTGCCGAGCGCACCCGCGGCTGGCCGATCGTGCGCGACGCCTGGATGGTGTCGGGCGAGTCCGATTTCCTGCTACATTGCGTGGCGAGCGATCTCGGCACCTTCCAGACCTTCGTCATCGAGGAACTGGCCTCGGCCCCCAATGTCGATACGGTGCGAACCGCGCTGACCATCCGCCGGGTCAAAGACGAAGGGCTGGTGGCGTTTTCGGCTTAAGAGAGCAGGCAAAGCGGCTGCGAAACAAAAACCCGGAAACAAAAAACCCGCCTCGGCGGGCGGGATCGTCGGTGGAAATCATCACCATACCCAAATTAGTAGCATAGCTGCCGGCACAAAGCAAGAACAAAATGTGGCTATGCGTCAAATAATAATCGCTACAGGCTAGGGCTGCCCCTCACCTTACCCTCTCCCCGTGAAGGACGGGGAGAGGGGTCGCCAGCGTTGCGGCTAGTCCCTTCTCCCCGTTGACAATTGACGGCCTCTACCCGGCCTGGCGCAATCACCCTGCGTCGCAGAGGCGCGTTTCGACCATTTCGCACAAATGGTGGTAGAGGCACAAATGCCCCTGCTGGATGATCGGCGTCGAGGTCGAGGGTACGTTGAGCAGGATGTCGGAGAGCGGCTTCAGCTTGCCGCCGGTGTCGCCGGTCAGGCTGACCACCGTCATGCCCATCATGCGCGCCTGTTGGGCGGCGGCGAGGATGCTTGGCGAATTGCCGCTGGTCGAGATGGCGAGCAGCACGGCGCCCGCCGAACCATGCGCCTCGACCTGGCGCGCAAACACCGTGTCGAAGCCGTAATCATTGCCCCAGGCGGTCAGCACCGCCGCGTTGGCCGGCAGCGCGATGACGTTGTAGGCCTTGCGCTCCCTGAGGAAGCGGCCGACCAGCTCGCCGGCGATATGGATGGCGTCGCTGGCCGAACCGCCATTGCCTGCTATCAGCAGCGCCTTGCCCTGCGAAAGCGCGGCGACGACGGCGCTGACCGCCCGCTCCATCTCGCTGGTCAGGTCGCGCTCGACCATCGCCGAAATCGCGGCCGCCGAGCGGGCCAGGTAATCGTTCAGTTCGGACATGAAACCCTCAGTTCCCGGCGCGCAACCTGCCGATAGTGCCGGTCGTGCTCTTGCCGGCGACGAGGTCGACCAGCACGACGCGCCCGCCGGCCTTCTGCACGACATCGGCGCCAACCACCTGATCGACCGTATAGTCGGCACCCTTGACCAGTATGTCGGGGCTCAGCGCCTCGATCAGCGAAAGCGGCGTATCCTCCTCGAAGATGACGACGGCGTCGACCGAGGCAAGTGCTGCCAGCACGCAGGCCCGGTCATGCTGGTCGTTGACCGGGCGCCCCGGCCCTTTCAGCCGGCGCACCGAGGCATCGCTGTTGAGGCCGAGCACCAGCCGATCGCACTGGCTGCGGGCCGCATGCAACAGGCTGACATGGCCGGCATGCAGGATATCGAAACAGCCATTGGTGAAGCCGACGCTCAAGCCCTCGTCTTTCCAGCCCGCCACCAGCCGCGCGGCGGCGGCGGCATCGAGGATCGCATCCAAGTGGGCGACCGGACCATGCGAGCGAAACAGCGCACCGGTGAGTTCCTCGATCGTCAGCCGCGCCGTGCCGCGCTTGCCGACGACAACGCCGCCGGCGGCGTTGGCGATCGATCCGGCCATGACGCGGTCGGCGCCTGCTGCAAGTCCCAGTGCAAACGTCGCGATCACCGTGTCGCCGGCGCCCGAAACGTCGAACACTTCGCGCGCCTGCGTGGCGATATGGCGGGCGTCGTCCGCACCGATGACGCTCATGCCCTTTTCGCTGCGCGTCGCGACGACGAAATCGAAACCGTGCGCCGAAATCAGCTGGCGCGCCGCCGCCTCGATTTCGTCGTCGGCAAACACTGCGCGGCCGACCGCCTCGCCGAGTTCCTTGCGGTTGGGCGTGATTGCCGTCGCGCCGGCATAACGCGCATAGTCGCGGCCCTTCGGGTCGACCAGCACCGGCTTGCCCGCTTCCCGACAGATCGAGATCAGCTCGCCGGCGGCGCCGTCGAGCAGCACGCCCTTGCCATAGTCGGACAGGATGACGATGTCGGCGCGCGCCAGCGCTTCGCGAAAATGCCCGACCAATGTCGCGCGCTCGGCATCGCCCAGCGGCTTGATTTCCTCTTCGTCGAAACGCAGCACCTGCTGGTTGAGCGCGCTGAATCGGCTTTTGGACGACGTCATGCGATCGGCATCCTGCGCCAGCCCGCCGGTGTCGACGCCAAATTCGCCGAGCATGCGCATGAGGTTCTTGCCGGCCTTGTCAGCGCCGATCACCGAGACCGGTATGACGGCAGCGCCGAGCGAAACGATGTTGGCGACGACATTACCGGCGCCGCCCATCGCCAGCGTTTCGCCGCGCCCGTGCAGCACGGGGATCGGCGCTTCCGGCGAAATGCGCTCGATCACGCCGTTGACGAAACGGTCGAGGATGAAATCGCCGACCACCAGCACAGTGGCGCTGCCGAAGCGCGAGATGGCGCGGTGAAGGGGTTCGGGAGAGGGCAGCTTGATCATGTCAACGCGTGGGAGGGCCGATTTTCGGTGACGGGAAATTCGATGGGCAGGGCCGGCCGTTCATGGCGATGCCGATATACCGCAATTTCAGCCGACGCAACGGCAGGCCTTCGACCGATCGCCGCGGCGAGACAGTGCGTCAGCTTTTCTGCAACGCGACATGCACGCCCAGTCCGACAAGCACCGCACCGCCGGCGCGCCGCATCAGGCGCTGCGCCCGGCTCGACTGCCGCAGCCTGGCGATCACCGCGCCGGCCAGTATCACGCAAACAATGTCGGCCGACGAGAACATCAAATTGACGATCGTTCCAAGCACGACGAACTGCAGCCAGACCGGAAACGCTGCCGAGGCATCGATGAATTGCGGCAGGAACGCCATGAAGAAAATCGCCGTTTTCGGGTTGAGCACCTCGACGGCAACGCTCTCCAAAAACGCGCGGCGGGCGGATTTCGGCTGAATTCCCGGCAAGACAACGTCGCCTTGCGCCTTGGCGCGAAACAAAGAAACACCGAGCCAGACCAGATACAGCGCACCGACCAGCTTGACCGCCATGTAAAGCACCGGCACGGCATGGAAAAGCACCGACAGGCCGACAGCGGCGGCGAAGACATGAACGTAGCCGCCGAGATGGATGCCGAGCGCCGCCATCAGCCCGGACCAGCGGCCGCGCGCCATGGTTTGCGCGGCGGCATAGAGCATGGCGGGACCGGGGATATAGGCGAAGATCGCCGTGGTGGCGAAAAAGGCGACAAGCAGTTCGGTTGACGGCATTACCTTGCTCCTGTCACGCTTCGCCGGTGGTCACCGACTGAAGCGAGAGCTTTGCGGCGGCACTGTGGCGCTCATCCGGCCGCCCCGCCACCTGCTTTGTCGACAGCCCGGCCCGCCTCCCCTATAAGGCCAGAATCCCACAAGGGCTACAACCGGCACAAGGTACCAGAGGCTTTCATGATCATCGTCACGGGCGGCGCCGGCATGATCGGTTCCAACATCGTCGCCGCGCTCAACGCCGAGGGTTTCAGCGACATCCTCGTCGTCGACGACCTCACCGACGGCCACAAGATCGCCAACCTCGCCGATCTCGAGATCGCCGATTATCTCGACAAGGACGATTTTCTGGCGCGGATGGAGGCCGGCGACCTCGGCCGCATCGAGGCCGTCTTCCACCAGGGCGCCTGCTCGACCACCACCGAATGGAACGGCAAGTTCATGATGGAGGTCAACTACGCCTATTCGAAGCGCCTGCTGCACGCCTGCCTGGCCCTGCGCTTGCCCTTCCTCTATGCCTCGTCCGCTTCCGTCTATGGCAGCGGCGCCGAGTTCCGCGAGGAGCCGCAATACGAGCGCCCACTGAACGTCTATGCCTATTCGAAAAAACTGTTCGACGACTATGTCCGCCGCACTGTCTTCGATACCGACCACTCGCCGGTGGCGGGCCTGCGTTATTTCAACGTCTACGGACCGCGCGAGGCGCATAAGGGCGCCATGGCCTCGGTCGCCTTCCATCTGTTCAACCAGGTCGAGCAAGGCCAGAACCCGAAACTGTTCGGCGCCCATGGTGGTTTCGGGCCCGGCGAACAGAGCCGCGATTTCATCCATGTCGGCGATGTCGCCGACGTCAATCTGTGGCTGTGGAAACGCGGCTCGAGCGGCATCTTCAACTGCGGCACAGGCAAGGCCCAGCCGTTCCGCGCCATTGCCGAGACGGTGATCGATACGCTCGGCAAGGGCCAGATCGAATTCATCGAGTTTCCCGACCACCTCAAGGGCAGCTACCAGAGCTTTACGCAAGCTGATATGTCCCGCTTGCGCGCAGCCGGTTACAACGGCCAGTTCCGCACAGTGGAAACCGGCGTCAGAGATTATGTCGAATGGCTGAAAGCCCAACGATCCTCGTGATCGGCCCACGCTGGGTGGGCGACATGGTCATGGCGCAGTGCCTGTTCCAGGCGCTGAAGGAGCTTCATCCCAACGCCGCCATCGACGTGCTGGCGCCGGCGTGGGCAGCACCCCTGGTCAAGCGCATGCCCGAAATCCGCCAGCAGATCGACCTGCCGCTGCAATCCGGCGCGTTCGAATTCCGCGTCCGAAGGCGCTTCGGCCGCCTGCTGCGCGGCCGCTACGACATGGCCTTTGTCCTGCCGGGAAGCTGGAAGTCGGCGCTGATCCCGTTCTTTGCCGGCATTCCGCGCCGCGTCGGCCATCTCAAGGAAATGCGCTATGGGCTTCTGACCGACATCGTGCCCTTGCCCGATCGCCTGAAACGGCGCACCGCGCAGGCCTATTTCAGCCTTGCCCGGGGCGGCGCGTTCCAGGCGCCGAAGCTTGCCGTCGATCAAGCCAACCAGGCAGCATTGTTCGGCCGTTTCGGGCTGACGGCGGGGAAATTCGTGGCACTCATGCCCGGCGCCGAATTCGGCCCGGCCAAGCGCTGGCCGAGCGAACACTATGCCGGCCTTGCCCGTGAGATGATGGCGAAAGGGTTTGGCGTCGCGCTGTTCGGATCGAAGAACGACGCTGAGGTGACGGCTGAAATCGCCGCGCTGGCGCCGGGCACGGTCGATCTTGCCGGCCAGACGCGGCTCGAGGATGCCATCGACCTGATCGCGGCGGCGAGGCTCGCCGTCTCCAACGACAGCGGGCTGATGCATGTCGCCGCCGCCGTCGGCACGCCGGTAGTCGCCGTCTACGGCTCGACCTCGCCGCAGAACACGCCGCCGCTCGCCGAGCGCCGCGAACTGGTCTGGCTCGGCCTGTCCTGTTCGCCCTGCCACAAAAAAATCTGCCCGCTCGGTCATCTCAACTGCCTGAAGACGCTGGAGGTCGAACGCGTCGTGGCGGCGGCGGAGCGGCTGCTGGAAATGCCGGCCGCCGCATGAAAGTGCTGATCGTCAAGACATCGTCCATGGGCGACGTCATCCACACCTTCCCGGCGATCGAGGACGCGCGCCGCGCTCGGCCGGATATCTCCTTCGACTGGTGTGTCGAAGAGGCATTTGCCGGCATCGTGGCGCTGCATCCAGCCATCCAAACCATCCACAGCGTGGCGATCCGGCGCTGGCGCAGGAAGCTGCTTCAGCCCGGCACATGGCGGGAAGTGATCGGCTTGCGCCGCGCCTTGCGCGATTGCCGCTACGACCTCGTTCTCGATGCGCAAGGCTTGCTGAAATCGGCGCTGGTGGCGCGGCTGGCGGCAGCGCCGATCGCCGGTTTCGACCGTTCGAGCGCCCGCGAGCCTTCGGCGAGCCTGTTTTATGGCCATCGCTACGCCGTGCCGCGCGGCCTGCATGCCATCGAGCGCACGAGATGGCTGTTCGGGCTGGCGCTCGGCTACGAGCTGGATTTTTCCAGGCTTGAATCGGGCATCGTGCCGCCAGCCGGAAGATCGACTTTTGCCGGTGAAAAGACCGCCTTCCTGCTGCACGGCACCAGCCGCGAGGACAAGAAATGGCCGGTCGCGGACTGGATCGAAACCGCTCGCCTGCTGGTGGACAAGGGAATAACGCCGGTCACCACCTGGTCGAACGATCGGGAACAGGCGGTTGCCGAGGCGATCGCCCGTGCCATTTCGCAAACCGTGGTGGTTCCCAGGTCGCCGCTAGCCGAGATCGCCGCCGTCATCGGCGGCTCGGCGCTGGTCATCGGCGCCGACACCGGCCTGACCCATCTCGCCAGCGCTTTCGGCCTGCCGACGGTGGCGATATTCCTCGCTACCGAGCCTGGCCTGACCGGCCCGCGCGGGCCGTTCTCATCGACGCTGCTGGCCAGGCCCGGCCACAGCGTCACGCCGCCGGAGGTGATGGCGGAAGCCGAAAGGCTTGTGGAGCGCCAGACGCTTGGTCAGGCCGGTGGCCGCTGATTTGCTCAATCAATTCAATCAGAAAGGTCAGCGCTGCCCCTTCCCTTCTCCCCTTGTGGGAGAAGGTGGATTGGCGCGCAGCGCCAAGACGGATGAGGGGTGTTGGACGGAGTGCGGAGGGAGCCAAGCTGGAACACCCCTCATCCGACCTCGCTTCGCGAGGCCACCTTCTCCCACAAGGGGAGAAGGCAGAGCAGCGCCAATCCCCTAGATAAATTGCACCTGGACGATCTCATAACCCCTGGCGCCGCCTGGCGCATTGACCTCGATGGCGTCGCCGACTTCCTTGCCGATCAGGGCGCGGGCGATCGGCGAGGAGATCGAGATGCGGCCGGACTTCACGTCGGCTTCCTGGTCGCCGACGATCTGGTAGGTCTTTTTCTCCTCGGTATCCTCGTCGACCAGCACCACTGTGGCGCCGAACTTGACCTTGTCGCCGCTGAGCTTGGTGACGTCGATCACCTCGGCCCGCGCGATCAGGTCCTCGAGTTCGTTGACCCGGCCCTCATTGAGGCTCTGTGCCTCTTTTGCCGCGTGATATTCGGCATTTTCGGAGAGGTCGCCATGCGAGCGCGCTTCGGAAATCGCCTCGATGATACGCGGCCGCTCCTGTTGCTGGCGCCAGCGCAGCTCTTCCTTCAATGACGCGAACCCCTCGCCTGTCATCGGGACCTTGTTCATAATGCCTGACCTTTCCTGCCGCCGCCCCCGCAATCGGGAGCGACCTTGTCGATGGTACAAAAAGAAAACGGTCCGGCAGCCTCGGGCTAACGGAACCGTCTCACCACAATTTCGCAAGATATAGCAATCTTCGCGGGTTTTTCACGTCCAAAAAGTCGGTTTTTGAAAAATCATCCACCGATTGCACGGCTGACCCCACGTCAAGCGGGGGTTTCCAAGATCGTATCGTGTACCGTGATGCCAAATCTCGGTTGTGGCCAACATGTGCAGCACAGCAAAAAACCGGCTGCGATCGCTCACAGCCGGTTATGAGGAGCGTTCCGGAGGATCAGCTCCTCATGAAATGATCGATCTGCTCCGAGAGCATGCCGTATTCGCGAGATCCCTTGCCCGTGCGCTTCTCGATCTCGCGGAGCTGTTCCTGGGCGCCGGCAAGATCGCCGATCTGCAGGTGCGCCTCGCCGAGATATTCGCGTACCAGCGTGTAGTTCGGGTCGATGCGCAGCGCTTCCTCGTAATAGCCGAGGCCGACGGTGACGCGGCCGGAATGGCGGTGCGAATAGCCGAGATAGTTGAGGATGCGCGGGTCCTGCTTGTTGGCGGCGAGGCTGAGCACGGCGATCGCCTCGTCATAGCGTCCATCCATCGCCAGCGCGCGACCGGCATCGTAGATGCTGTCGTCGTCCAGCATGCCTTGCTTCGGGGAGACGCATTTCTTCTGTTTCTTGTCCCACGCCTCCCCCTTCTTGCACTGGGACTGGCCGCCGCCGCCATTGCCGCCACCGCCGCCACCACCTCCTCCGCCCTCTCCAGCCGAAAACGCCGGAGCCGCAATCAGCGGCAGGGCGGCGATGGCCATGGCGTAAATCAGCAATCGTCTGCGCATCGAATTCTCCTTTGAACTGACAATGCAACACTAACGCCGGGCCAACGCCGTTTCGTCCCGGAAAATGTCATCCTATCTCAAAACCGCGATCTCTCCCAGCAAGGCCATCTTATCCCGGGAAGAGAGGGCATCGGAAATCATGCTTCACGATCAACGCCGCCGCGCAAGATAATGTGACGAGCGCTGCAAATCCGCTATCATCCGGCCGACCGAGCACGAAGCAGGGAGACGGCCGGTGCAGCAACGCGTTGAACGAGACTGGGAGCTTTCGATCGGTCCCGACACCGTGCGCCTGTTCATCCTGAAGGCGAAGGCGCTCAGCGCCGCCGTCAACGAAGACTATGCTGACGGCGCCGAGCACGAGGTAGAGCTCGACGGCAACGCGCACGACAACCACCATCATGACGGCCTTGCCGAGGAAAGCTCCGAAGATCTCACCGAAGAAGAACTGCGCGAGCTGATCGACGATCTCAATGTCGACGAAGCGGCCGAACTGATTGCGTTGGCCTGGGTCGGCCGCGGCGACTATGACGCGACGGAATGGACGGACGCGCTGTCCGCCGCCCGCGAGCGCGCCAACAAGCGCACGGCAAAATATCTGCTCGGCATGCCGCTGCTGGCGGACTGGCTCGAGGAAGGCTTGGAAGCGATCGGCGCGTGACGGCGCGGTTACCGATTGTGATCGGCCGCCCCCCTCGCTCAAGGCAACTTCCCTGCATTCTGGCCGTTGCGACGTAATGGCGGCGTTTGGCTTTTTCAGATTGGGCAGATTGCTGCTGGCCGTTGCGGCTACGCCGCTGGCCGGGTCCGTATCGGCCAAGGCCCCTCAATTGCCGCAAACTGCACCGGTTCCGCAGCTCAACCAGCAAGTCACGCCCCCGCCACCAACCGAGATCCCGGTCCCCGAACCGCGCCCGGCGGATGCTCCGGAGCCGCCCCAGGCCACTCAGCCGCAAAACGGCCAGCCAAACGCCAAGCAGCCGGAGCCGCCGGCGATCGCACCACTACCTCCTGAAAAGCCAGCGGAGGCAGAGCCATCGGCAAGCGCACCGAACCCGTCGGAAAAGCCGGCCGAGGCGGACAAAAAGGAGGAGAAAAAAATCCTTCCTGATCCTCGATCGGCCGCCATTGCCGAGAAAGAAATGCCGGCCGAAGAATTGGCCTGCCGCAGGCGGCTGAAGTCGATGGGCGTCGATTTCGTGGAGCGCAAGCCCGAGCGCGATACGGCGGTCGGTTGCTCGATCCCCTACCCGATCGTGCTGAGGACGCTCGGCAAATCCATCGCCATCGGCCCGGAGCCCGAGCTGAATTGCCAGATGGCGGAAGCGGCCGCACGCTTTGCTGCTTCGGTCATCCAGCCTGCCGCAAAGGCCGAGTTCGGCGCGGATATTAAATCGATCGGCCAGGCCTCCGCCTTTGTCTGCCGGTCGCGCAATGGCGGCGGCAAATTGTCGGAGCACGCCTTCGGCAACGCGCTCGATATCGCCAGCTTCAAGCTTTCGGACGGGAAGGAGATCGATGTCGGCCCGGCGCCGCCGGAAAAGGACGCGAAATTCCTGAACGCAGTGCGCAAGGCAGCCTGCGGACCGTTCAAGACCGTGCTTGGCCCCGGCAGCGACGCCGATCATTCGCAGCATCTCCACTTCGACCTCGAACCGCGCCGCAACGGTGGTACGTTTTGCCAGTGACATCGAGCCCGCCGAGGTCGGGCGCCGCAATTTGGCCGCAGGCGTGAACGGCGCCGCTGATTTTTCCTTTACCCTTGGCGATTAAACTCTGTGCCATCTGGGGACAGGATACCTGCCGATGGCCGGAATATTTCGCGCTGCGCTTGCCGCCGCGCGGCAAACAAGGCGCGCGCGCATAGCCGGCAGGCTTGCCGCCCTGCTTGCCATTGCGGCGGTCTCGGCCTGCAATACCGGCAGCGTGCTGTCGCTGCAGCCGGCCGTCGATGTCGGCAGCCAGACCGCTGCCGTCCCGCCCAATTCCGACCCGCAATATTCCGGCGCGCAAGATTCCGGGCCGCAATATTCGGGTATGCAGCGCCTCGTCCCGTCCAATCCCTTTATGACGGCCGCCTATCCGCGCCTGGACAACCCGATGTCGCCGGCCGAACAGATGCCGGCCACAGAGATCGATTGCCGCAAGGAATTGAAACGCCTCGGCGTCGTCTACACCGACGTTGCGCCGATCCATGAAGGCCAGTGCGGGATCGACTATCCGGTCAAGGTCTCGGCCATCGGCAGTGTCGAGATGAAGCCGGCCGCGACGCTGACCTGCGACATGGCCGCCACCTTTGCCGGCTGGACCAGGAACGAACTCGTGCCGTCGGCCCGCTGGCGCTATTTCTCAGGCGTCAAGACCATCCACCAGGGCTCGAGCTATTCCTGCCGCAGGATTGCCGGCGAAGGTGTTTTGTCGGAACACGGCAAGGGCAATGCGCTCGACGTGATGAGCATCGAACTCAACAATGGCGACGATATCGACGTCCGCAAGCCCGGCCTGTTCGCCTTCCGCACCCGCGGCTTCCTCAACAATGTCCGCGCCGACGGCTGCCAGTATTTCACCACCGTGCTCGGCCCCGGCTACAATTACGATCACCGCAACCATTTCCATTTCGACATCAAGAACCGCAAGAACGGCTATCGCGCCTGCCGCTGATTGCAGCCCCTGCCCAAGACTTGCTGCGCCGGTTAAGATGGTGCGCAGACGCTTGGGTGGTGCCTCTTGAGCCAACGAAGCCTGCGACGACGTGCAACGACCTGGCTGGTGGCATGCTGTGCCGCCTATCTTTCGCTCGCCTATTTCGCCGCGCCTGAGTTCTGGACGTTGCGGGACCGCAATTTTCGCAATCAGCAATTCGAGATGGTGACGCACACGCCGCAAGGCATTCCGGGCGATCCGATCAATGTCGGCCTTGTCGGCACCAAGAAGGAGCTTGTCCATGCTTTTGCCGTCGCCGGCTGGGATACGGCAGACGCCATCACGCTGAAGACGGCCATCGAAATCGGCGAAAGCGTGCTGTTTGACCGCCCCTATCCCGACGCGCCGGTCAGCCGGCTGCTGTTCGAAGGCCGCGCCCAGGACCTCGCCTTCGAAAAGCCGGTCGGTGACAGCGCCGACCGGCGCCACCATGTCCGCTTCTGGCAGACCGATGCGACCGGAGACGACGGCCGGCCGCTCTGGCTCGGCTCGGCAAGCTTCGACCGCGGCGTCGGCCTCAGCCATGACACCGGCGCGATCACTCATCACATCGGCCCCGACATCGACGCCGAGCGCGATGGGCTGATGCGCGACCTCTCCGCCGCCGGCATGCTGATCTCGACCAGCGAGATACCAGGCGTCGGCGCCACGAAGACCGGGCGCAACGGCGAAGGCGATCCCTATTTCACCGACGGCAAGGCCATCATCGGCGTCCTGCTGCAACTGCCGTAGGCGCGCGATCGGCCTTCCCGTCTGACCCATTTCGTCCCGACGGGCTCAGGGCACGGTGATCACGATCTTGCCGAACGGTCCCGTCTCCAGACGCTCGAATGCCTGCGGCACCTCGTCGAAGCCAAACACCTTGTCGATCACCGGCTTGATCGCGAGCGTCTCGATCGCCTGGTTCATTCGCTCGAAAGCGCGGCGGTGGCCGATCGATATGCCCTGGACGACGATCCGGTTGCGCAGGAACGGAATGATCGGGAAACTGAGCTCCATGCTGCCGAGAAGGCCGATGAGCGACAGCCTGCCGTCGGCGCCCAGCGCATTGAGCGAGCGCCGCGCATTGTCGCCGCCGACCATTTCCAGCACATGCCTGACGCCGGCCCCGTTTGTCAGTTCGCGCGCAGCCTCGTCCCATGCCGGCTGGCTGCGATAATTGATCGCCTTCCAGGCGCCGAGCGCCTTCGCCCGCTCGACCTTCTCGTCGCTGCTCGAGGTGACGATGGCGCGCAGGCCGAAGGCGGCGGCAAATTGCAGCGCAAACAGCGACACGCCGCCGGTGCCCTGGATGAGAACGGTTTCCCCCGGGATCGGCTTGGCCGCCTCGACCAGCGCGAACCACGCCGTCAGCGCCGCGATCGGCAGCGTCGATGCCTCGACGTCGCTGAGCGACGGCGGCGCCGCCACGGCGGCATCCTCATGAAAAAGCACATGCTCGGACAGCATGCCGGGCAGTGACGAACCAAGCGTATGCTTGTGCAGCACCGGCGGGGCGTCGCCGTCCGGCCAGTCGGCGATCACCTGGCCGAGCACGCGCTGCCCGATGCCGAAGCGGCTGACTTCGCTGCCGGTGGCGACTACTTCGCCTACCGCGTCCGATGTCGGCACGAACGGAAAGCTGAGGTCCGGTATCAGCACGCCATCGACGATCATCCTGTCCTTGTAATTCAGCGATACCGCTGTGACGCGTACCAGAAGATCATGCGGCCCGGGTTGGGGCAGCTTTCCATCAGCCGGCTTCAACCTGGACAGGCCGAAACCGTTCATCTGCCAGGATCTGTTTTCGGTGCTCATTTGGTTCGCGCTCCGTGGTTGATGATTGCGCGAGACATTTACGCCGTTTCACTATGGAGAAAAGTGCTTCCATGTGGCATGTTCTGCAACAGATTAAGGAGCAAAACTCTACAATAGGAGCGCTTCATTGGAATCGGCCAATTTGCAAGGCATCGTCGCATTCATTCACGCGGTGGAGGCCGGCAGCTTCACCGGCGCTGGCGCACGGCTGCATGTCACCAAATCGGCGGTCGGCAAGTCGATCGCGCAGCTGGAACAGCGATTGGGCGTCCGCCTGCTCAACCGCACCACCCGCAGCCTCAGCCCGACCAGCGAGGGCCTGAGCTATTACGAAGCCTGCGTCAGGGCACTGGCCGAGATCGAAGCCGCCCGGTCGCTGTTGGCATCGCGCAAGCAGGTGCCTTCCGGGCGGCTGCGCGTCGACCTGCCTTTGGCCTTCGGCCGGCGGTGCGTCGCCCCGCTGCTGTTCGACATTTCCAAAAAATTCCCGGACCTGACGATGGAAATCTCGTTCAACGACCGGCGCGTCGACCTGATCGAGGAAGGCATCGACCTGGCGGTGCGTATGGGCGACCTCGACGACAGCTTGTCGATCGCCGCGCGCCGCATCTATGCCCAACGTTCGGCCATCTGCGCCGCCCCCGCCTATCTCGACGCCCATGGCAGGCCGCTATCGATCGAGGACCTGGCCAGGCACAGCCTCATCGGCTACGGCCGCGACGGCACGGTCCACCCCTGGACAGTCAGGCATGTCGACGGCCGTCTCGAAAAATTCGCGCCCAAGGCGCGGCTGGTGCTCGGCCACGGCGAACCGATGCTCGATGCGGTACTGGCCGGCTGCGGCATCGTCTATCTGCCGACATGGCTGACGGCCGACAGCATCAGGCGCGGCGAGCTCGAAATGGTTCTGTCGGACTGTCTTGTCGAAAACACCGTGGTGCATGCCATCTGGCCGGTAACACGCAATCTCGCGCCAAAGGTGCGCGTCGTCGTCGACGCCCTGATCGAGCATTTTTCCGCGCCGCCCTGGGATGCGGCATGGGTGCCGCCTGATTGCCCGGCTCGCTAAATTTAAAAAGCGCGACCGTCCTATTTTCGAAAACCGCGCGGCAATGCTATGGACCCGGCATGCTTTATGCTGAAATTGCCATCGTGGTCGTCCTCATCTGCGTGAACGGCCTTCTGTCGATGTCCGAACTCGCCATCGTCTCGTCGCGGCCGGCGCGCCTCAAGACGATGATCGACCGCAACGTCAAGGGCGCCGGCCGGGCCCTGGCGCTCGGCGCCAATCCGGGAAAATTCCTGTCCTCGGTGCAGATCGGCATCACTTTGGTCGGCGTCTTGTCCGGTGCCTTTTCCGGCGCCACGCTCGGCGAGCGGCTGGCCACCTCCCTGGCGTCGGCCGGCATCCGCGAAAGCCTCGCCGATCCGCTCGGCGTCGGCATCGTCGTCGCCCTCATCACCTATGGCTCGCTGATCATCGGCGAACTGGTGCCCAAGCAGATCGCATTGCGCGACCCCGAACGGGTAGCCGTCAGGGTCGCCCCAGCAATGACCATCCTCGCCAGCGTCTCGGCGCCGCTGGTCTTCCTGCTCGATTTTTCCGGCCGCGCCCTCCTGTGGCTGCTTGGCCAGCGCGGTCAGAGCGAGGATAAGGTCACCGACGAGGAGATCAAGATGCTGGTCGCCGAAGCCGAGCACCACGGCACCATCGAATCCGACGAACGGCGGATGATCGCCGGCGTCATGCGGCTCGGCGACCGTGCCGTGCGCGCGGTGATGACGCCGCGCACCGAAGTCGACTGGATCAATCTGCAATCCGACGAGGCGGCCATCAGGAAGCTGCTGATGGACACCCAGCATTCGCGCCTGCCGGCCGGCGACGGCGGCGTCGACGCCATGATCGGCGTCGTCCAGACCCGCGACGTGCTGGCCGCAATGCTCGGCGGCCGCGCTCTCGACCCGCGCCGGCACGTGCGGGCCGCGCCGATCGTGCATGACCAGGCCGACGCGCTGGACGTGCTTGCGACGCTGAAGGAATCCGACGTGCCGATGGCGCTGGTGCATGACGAATACGGCCATTTCGAAGGCATCGTCACCCCGGCCGACATTCTGGAAGCGATCACCGGCGTCTTCCGTTCGGATCTCGACGCCGGCGAAGAGGAAAACGCCGTCAAGCGCGAGGACGGCTCATGGCTGCTCGCCGGCTACATGCAGGCCGACGAGATGGCAGAGGTCCTCGGCATCGACCTGCCTGAGAGCCGCGATTACGAAACCGTCGCCGGCTATGTGCTGTCGCATTTGCACCATCTGCCGGCGACCGGCGAATGTGTCGACGCGCAAGGCTGGCGCTTCGAGGTCGTCGACCTCGACGGCCGCCGCATCGACAAGCTCATCGCCACCCGCCTGCCCGGCCGCCACCGCGAGGTCGTGCGGTAACGATCGACGCGACTTATGGGCTATATGCTCGCGGCGACGCCGCTCGCACAGTCAAAATTGATTGGGAATACCGCCTATGGTCGACCACCTTTTCGCCGACCCATATCTCG
Organism: Mesorhizobium sp. M0633; assembly: GCF_040320645.1. NCBI lineage: Bacteria > Pseudomonadati > Pseudomonadota > Alphaproteobacteria > Hyphomicrobiales > Phyllobacteriaceae > Mesorhizobium > Mesorhizobium sp. M0633. The sequence continues at coordinate 267,226 of NZ_JAMYQC010000001.1, read as the reverse complement.
CTGCCGTCTACGACGCCTGGCACCCGAGATCTGCGCGCGACGACTATGATTTCTACCTGCCCCGCATTCTAACAGCAGACGCGGTGCTTGATGTCGGATGTGGAACGGGCACCCTCCTTCACGAGGCACGCCTGGCCGGACATTCAGGGCGGCTCTGCGGCATCGACCCAGCACCCGGCGTGTTGAATCGCGCACGAACGCGCGCGGATATCGAATGGGTTCTCGGCGATCTCCAATCGGCCGGCTGGACAGCCGAGTTTGATCTCATTGTGATGACGGGGCACGCATTCCAGGCCCTTGTCAGCGACGAAGACCTGAGGGATTTCATGGCGGCTGTCCGACACGCCCTTGTGCCAGGCGGATGCTTCGCGTTCGAAACGCGGAACCCTTCGGTGCGGGCGTGGGAGCACTGGACACCCGAAAATGCGGTCGTCGTTGAGCTGCCTGACGGGTCGCTGGTGCAGATCACAACAGAGGTGATCATGCGGTTCGATGGACAGACGGTGACATTCACCCACAGGTTCGGCGGAAAGCATCCGAGCCTTCCGCAAGTTAGTCGCAGCACCTTGCGATTCCTCGAGACGGACGCCTTATCGAGCCTGCTGGGGAACGCGGGGCTACGGATCGAACAGCAATTCGGCGGCTTTGACGGCAGCCCACTTGGCCCTTCGAGCCCAGAGATCATCACGTTCGCGACGAGATGAAAAGGAGCATCCGCTCTCCAGCCCTGCAAGCAACGACAACTCGCGGACCCATTGCGGACGTGGAGCCGTATTTCGCGGGGACTGCCGCCGACCGTAGGTCAGAGCCAAGCTTGGCAATCGCAGAACTCAGCGATCAATCGATTGCCTCGATACCTTGTGCCTTCAGCCGTTCGAGATGGTCCTTCATCTCTTTCAGCCGCTCGGGGGAGTGGCCCTGCCACTCGGTGACCTCGCCCGTGATCCTGAGCGGCTCGCGGCAGCGATAGGACTGCGTCGGATTGCCGGGAAATTTCTTGTCCGTAAGATTGGGGTCGTCCATGACCGGGCCGGTTGGTTCCACGATGTAGATCCTTTCGCGTCCGTCACCGGCGGCCAGTTCTGCACCCCAGATAGCCGCATCCAGAGTGCCGGTTAGATAGACCCAGGCTGCCTGCTTTCGCGCCCCGTAATTGGAGCTGTAACCGGCTTCGATCAGGTCTCCCGGCTTAAGATCGGCCCGGGTGCCGTGGTAGAATTGGCGCGGCTTGTCGGAGGCTGTCATCGGCTCATCCTCGCTGTCTCAGGCGTCATGGTGTCGTGGCGCGCACTATTTCATGCACGTCATCGAATCAACCGTCTGGCCGTTCGGTTATCGGACGTCCGCCCATTCCGGTCATCCCGCCCAAAGCACGCTTTCGGTCGGCTGCCGGTGCGGGTATTATTGGCGCTCTGCATCTTACCGAGGTGGAAAAATGGATCTGCAAGCCTTCAGGGATTCGATTGCGAAACCACAGCCGCCAGCCGGCTTGAGCCCTGCCCTGCAGGCGCTGTGGTGGGATGCAAAGGGCGATTGGGCTAAGGCGCACGAGTGCGCGCAGCAGCGCGACGATACGGCGGGCATGCACGTGCATGCCTATCTCCACCGCAAGGAAGGCGACCAGTCGAATGCGGAATATTGGTATCGCCGCAGCAAGGCGGCGCCGTCGACCTTAACGCTTGACGAGGAATGGCAAGAGTTGGCACGTACACTTTTGCAGCAAAGCTGACGCTTGCTCAGTCATTGTAAAATAGCCGGTCCTGCATCCACTCTCCGGGGTTTCAGCTGGCGCCCTGTGGCTTGTCCCTGCGGTTCCATTCCGCATTGCGCGCCTGCGCCTCTTCGGCGATCAGCTTGAACTCCCGCATCTTCGCAGCTTCGATGGCGAATGCGCGGCTTGGCAGGACGCCAGGGTCCTCCTGACTGTTCTGAAACTGAAAACGGGCCTCCAGTTCGGCCCATATTCGCTCGGGTGCCGTATCCTTGCTGGCAAGCAGCGCAACGACCAGCGCCAGAGTCTCGCGCTGGGCGTTCAGCCGCCCTTCGATCTCTTCATTCGGCAATTCGGACATGCGGGTCGCTTCCAGTTTCTGGCTCAACGGCAAAATCGCACCCTTGTTCCGGAACTCGGGGCTGGCGCGGTCCGGCTGGGCAGCAGATGCTCGCAATCGCAATCGAGATGATCTCTCCTCCTCGATCCCGTTGACTCGGGCCGATGGCACTTCTCGCGCCGCTTGCGTCCAGCCTCTTCGAATGCAGCATGCGGACAAATCTTGAGAGCCTGAAGCGAATTCTCGAGACCGCAGCAGGTGATGCTTTGTTGCAGACTGACCCGCAGCCGACGCTCGGCGGTCTGCCCCGCAACGATCAAAGCCTGTCATCGAGAACGACCATAGGCTGCTGCGAGCACCGGAACAGCTGAGAAGCCTTGGCGTTGTTGGCATCTGGGATCTCGAGCGGACGCTATGAAACCTTCTGATTTTTAAGCCGTTATCGCCGGATGCCCGAGGCTAAATTTAAGCTGAAATCGGTTGACGGCGCCCAATCGCGCGATGCCGAGAAGTCGCGCCGCGAGAAACAGTCGACTGTCGAAGTCGCGTCCGAGGTCGTCGGCGAGCCCGCGCCGCCGCCGGATGTCACCGAACCCGATCCTGAGCTGACACCTGAAGAGGCCGAGCGGGCGCGCAAGAGATACCTGCTTAAGCGCTTCTGGATCAGCGCGCGCGGTTACTGGAGCGGCAGTGGCGACAGGGTCGCCTGGCCGTTGACGATCGGGCTGTTGGTCCTGATCGTCGCCAATGTCGGCTTCCAGTATGGGATCAATGTCTGGAATCGCGCAATTTTCGACGCCATTGAGCAACGCAATGCCCACACCGTATATTGGCTGAGCGCCGTATTCCTGCCACTCGTGATCGGAAGCGCCAGCCTTGTGGTGGCACAAGTCTTCTTTCGCATGAGGATACAGCGCCGCTGGCGGTCCTGGCTCACCACCGCGGTCATCGCGCGCTGGCTCGCAAGCGGCCGCTACTATCAGCTGAACCTCGTCGGCGGCGATCATAGCAACCCCGAAGCCCGCATCGCCGAGGATTTGCGGATTGCCACCGAATCGCCCGTCGATTTCATCGCCGGTGTCATCGTCGCATTTCTGTCGGCCTCGACCTTCATCGTGGTGCTGTGGACGATCGGCGGCGCCCTGACCCTGACGATTGCAGGTTCGACGGTCACCATTCCCGGCTTCCTGGTCATCACCGCAGTGCTCTATTCCGCGATCACGTCCACTTCGATGGCGGTCATTGGCCGCCATTTCGTCCACCTCTCCGAGGGAAAAAATCAGGCGGAAGCCGAGTTCCGCTACACGCTGACGCGCGTGCGGGAAAACGGCGAGAGCATCGCATTGCTCGGCGGCGAGGAGGAGGAGCGCAGCGGCATGGACAAGACATTTGCCCATGTGCTCAGGCAATGGGCGCTCCTTGCAGGCCAGCACATGCGCACGGCGCTGGTGTCTCAGGGGTCGAGCCTGTTTGCGCCTGTCGTGCCGGTCTTGCTTTGCGCTCCAAAGTTCCTCGAAGGCAGCATGACACTTGGACAGGTCATGCAGGCTGCCTCGGCCTTTGCCATCGTGCAGGGCGCGTTCGGATGGCTGGTCGACAACTATCCCCGTCTCGCCGATTGGAACGCCTGTGCACGGCGCATCGCCTCGCTGATGATGTCGCTCGACGGGCTCGAGCGCGCGGAACAGAGCAACACACTGGGACGCATAAAGCGCGGCGAGACCGGCGGCGATGCGATGCTCAGCCTGAACAATCTCTCCGTGTCGCTCGACGACGGCACCGCCGTGGTCAAGGAAACCGAGGTCGTGATCGAACCAGGCGAGCGGGTGCTCGTCGCCGGCGAATCCGGCTCGGGCAAGAGTACGTTGGTGCGGGCCGTCGCGGGTCTGTGGCCATGGGGTAGCGGCAGCGTCAACATCCGCGCCGACAGACGGTTGTTCATGTTGCCGCAACGGCCCTACATCCCGACCGGGACGCTTCGCCGCGCTGTCGCCTATCCAGGCGCCGCCGACAACTGGACGCTGGATAAGATCAAGGCTGCCCTCGACAAGGTGGGACTCGACTACCTCAACGACCGGATCGAGGAGGACGCGCCATGGGACCAGACCTTGTCGGGTGGCGAAAAGCAGCGCCTCGCCTTCGCGCGTCTTCTGCTGCACCGCCCCGATATCATCGTGCTGGACGAGGCAACGTCGGCACTCGACGAGAAGAGCCAGGACAAGATGATGGAGATGATTATTCGCGAATTGCCGAAGGTCACCATCATAAGCGTAGCGCACCGCGCCGAGCTGGAGGCCTTCCACAGCCGCAAGATCACATTGGAGCGGGACAAGGGCGGCGCAAAACTTGTCAGCGATATCGAACTCGTCCCGCGCAAGGACAGACGGAACTTGCTCATGCGCCTTCTGAGGCAACGGCGCGCCAACGGAAAGCCAGCGCGACCTTGAGCAAAGCGGCGCTGCCCTACGCAAAGAGTGAGGCCGCCGGTCGGACCAGGCGGACCATCGCCGGTTCGAGTCACTGCCCGCATCTGGTCTTGAAAGCACCAGCCGTGGTACCTTGATTCCGGGCAGCTGCTGCTGTCGGAACGTCGATGGCACGAGCGCATTTCCATGTCCGGTGCAACGCCGAGGCCAGCTGTGAAAAACCCGGGTTGATTTCAAAAGCCCAGATTGATTTCGAAAGCAAAGGGACCAGCAATGACAATCGCCAAGAACACGATCTGCCTTTGGTACGACAAGGACGCCGAGGCTGCGGCCCGCTTCTATTCCGAGATTTTTCCCGACAGTTCGGTGAAATCCGTCCACCGCGCTCCCAGCGACTACCCGTCCGGCAAGGCAGGCGACGTGCTGACGGTCGAGTTCACGGTCGCCGGCATCCCCTGTCTCGGCCTCAATGGCGGGCCCGCGTTTAAACACAACGAAGCCTTCTCCTTCCAGATCGCCACCGACGATCAGCAGGAGACCGACCGCTATTGGAACGCCATCGTCGGCAATGGCGGCCAGGAAAGTGCCTGCGGCTGGTGCAAGGACAAATGGGGCATCTTATGGCAAATCACGCCGCGCGTGCTGACCGAGGCGATGGCCGCCGGCGGCGATGAAGCAAAGCGCGCATTCGAGGCGATGATGGAGATGAAGAAAATCGACGTTGCAGCGATCGAGGCGGCGCGGCGCGGCTGACAGTTCGGGGGTGGCCCGACGCGAAAAGATCAGGGCAGAGCGGCCGGAAATGCTGCCGGCCCATCATCTCCAGGCAGGCGTGCGATGGTGCTGAACTGCGCTGCGTTTTACGACGCCGAACTGCGACGGCACAACGAGGTCTTCAGGGCTGCGGTCAAGGTGGGAACGCGCGATCGCGTGCTCGATATCGGATGCGGTTCGGGACAATCCTCTCGTGATGCTGCCCGTGTCGCGGTGGAAGGCAGCGTGCTCGGCGTGGACGTATCGGCCGAGATGCTCGAGATCGCCCGGAAGTGTAGCGCGAAAGAGGGATTGCGAAACGTCGCCTTTGAGCGCGGCGATGCGCAATTGCTGGTATTTCCGCCTGCCGGCTTCGATCTGTGCATTAGTCGATTTGGAGTGATGTTCTTTGCCGATCCGGCGGCGGCGTTCGCCAATATCGCCCGGGCGATGCGACCAGGGGCACGTCTTGTGTGGATGGTATGGCAATGCCAGGACCGTAACGAGTGGGCAACTGCCATTCAGCGGGCAATTGCGCCGGGGACCGCCATATCGGGGGGCGCCGCCACCCCGTTTTCGCTTGGCGACCCCGCCATCACCGCGGAGATCTTGCGTGCATCCGGTTTTGTTTCGGTCGACTTTGCCGAAGTGCATGAGCCGGTCTTCTACGGCCAGGACGTCGATGCGGCCTATGACGCTTTGCTTGGCCTGCAACTGGTCAAGGATCCGCTCGCCCGCGCAGATGTGGATGTCGACGCGGCGCTGCGGCGGTTGCGCGATCTGCTCGACGCGCATTTGACGGCGGACAGTGTGCTTTTCGACTCGCGTGCCTGGATCGTCACCGCGTTTCGGGCGAGCCGATGATGACTGCGCGATGTAGACGATCCTGTTCTCTCGGCCTTCCCGTCAGTCCATTTGCGGCGCGACTTCTGAGAGCAGCCAATCCCGAAAAGCCTTGACTTTGCGCTGACGGATCGCCTCTGGCGGGTAGACGAAATAGAAGCTGGAGGGGGATTTCAGGGCGTGGCCGAAGGGGCGGACGAGTCGCCCGGCGGCAAGGTCGGCCGCAACGAGCATGGTCCGGCCGAGCACCACCCCCTCGCCTTGTGCGGCCGACTCCATGGCAAAGGTGGCCGAGTCAAAGGTAATCCCGCTCTGCGGGTCCACGCCCTCGACCCCGGCGCTTGCCAGCCAGGTCGCCCAGTCGATCGGAAAGCTGTCACGGATCAGCGTGTGGTGTTTGAGGTCCTGAGGCGTGCGGAGCGGATGTGCACCCTCAAGAAGCTTTGGGCTGCACACTGGAAACACCTCCTCGCCGGTGAGGAATTCCGACGTGAGCCCCGGATAGTTTCCGCTGCCATAACGGACGGCGACATCGATGCCGTCGCCGAGGAAGTTGGTCAGCTTCCCGCTTGTCGAAACCCGCACATCGACGTCGCCATGCGCACGGTGAAAGCGATAGAGGCGCGGCACCAGCCATCTCCCCGCGAAGCCATCGGAGGTGCTGACGTTCAATGTCGAGCTTGAATAGCGGGCTGTTGCTGCAGCGGTGGCGGTGGCCAACTGGGCGAGCGCCTCGCGCACCGCCCGCGCATAGGGCTCGCCAACGGCTGTCAGACTCACCGAACGCGTACCGCGCTCGAACAGCTGCTCACCGAGCTGATCCTCAAGATTCTTGATCGCCCGGCTGATCGCACCGTGGGTGACATGAAGTTCCTCTGCCGCCTTGGAGAAACTCAACAGGCGCGCCGCGGCCTCGAAACTTGGCAAGGTGGTGAGGGGAGGCAGCTTCCGGGGCATGGATCGATACCTGTACGTGTGAGTGATGCTCACAAATTGTCGCCGATAAGTCGTTTGTCGTCCAGGCCAGAAGCCGGCATATTTGCTCGCGTAATCAGTCATTCACCGCCGCTGCAAAAAGGCGAGTTTGATGTGACTGATACTCTCGCTGACGAAAGTCGCGGGGCAACTGCTGAAACCAAAACTGCCGCCACTCCAGGAGAGCACCATGAACGCCAAACGAGTTGAACCCATCGTCGACGTCCTGAGCGGAATGGCCGGCCGCATCCTCGCCTCGAGCAGCCGGCGCCGGACCGGGCGGCAGATTGCACGCTTCTCGACCCGCCGGCTCGAAGACCTCGGGTTTGCCCGCGACTGGGACGGTTCGGTCTATCGGCCGTCGGACCACCGCTAGCCTGAACGAAAGCAACAGCGGACAGGCTCTTCGCCAAAGATCGCTGTCGCAAGGAATTAACGGAGAACGGACATGGCCACCATCCACCCATTCCTCTGGTTCAACACCGATGCGGAGCAAGCCCGCGATTTCTATCTCTCGGTCTTCAAGAACAGCAAAGCGCTCCAGACCATCGAATACACCGACTGGGTGTCCGGAACCAACAAGACGGTCCCGCATGCCACCTTCGATTTCGAGCTCGAAGGACTGCACCTTACTGCGCTCAATGCCGGGCCGCAGCCGCCCTTCAACGAGCGGCTCTCGCTTTACATCGAGACCAGGGACCAGGCCGAGACCGACTACTACTATGAGGCGCTCACCGCCGGCGGCGGCAAGGCACAACCCTGCGGCTGGCTCACCGACAGATACGGCGTCTACTGGCAGGTCATCCCGGAAATCCTGCCGCGGCTCAGTGCCGATCCGGATCGCGAAAAGGCCAACCGCGTCCGGCAGGCGATGTACGGGATGCGCAAGATCATCATCGCCGACCTCGAAGCCGCCTATGCCGGCAAGGCCTGACCCTCATCGCAATCGCAACGAACGGAGAACCCTCATGACATCGCTCGTGGACAGGAAAGTCATCGTCGTCGGCGGTAGTTCCGGCATCGGTCTCGGCGTCGCGGAAGCTGCTCTCAACGGCGGAGCGAAGGTCGTGATCGTCGGACGCTCGCCCGAGAAACTGCTGGCTGCCGAACGGACGCTCAATGCGGGCCGCGTGACCAGCGTGGTCGCCGACATGACCGACGAAGCGGACGTCGCTCGCCTGTTCGACGAGGTCGGTCCCTTCGATCACCTCGTATCGACCGCCGGAACACTGCCGCCCGGCGATCCGATCGGCAGTACCGACATGGAGGCTGTGCGAGGCTTCGTCGATAACAAGCTGATTGGCGCTGTCATGCTCTCCAAGCATGCTGTGCGCACCCTGAAAGCCGGCGGCTCGATGACCTTCACCTCGGGAATAAATAAGGATCGGCCGCCGGTGCCGGGAGGCTCGGTCGTCTCCGCGATTGCCGGTTCATTCAGCTACTTCGCCCGCGCCCTGGCGCTCGAACTGGCCCCGACGCGCGTCAATGTCGTGTCGCCCGGATGGGTCGATACACCGATGTGGGACATTGTTGGAGAAGCCAAATCCAGCTTCTTTGCCGACATGGCTGCCCGGTTGCCATCGAGAAAAATTCCGACCGCTGCGGACGTCGCCGCCGCCTACCTCTACCTCATGGAAAGCGACTTCACGACCGGCGAGACGATCCGCATCGATGGCGGCCATAACCTGATCTAGCCGCCATTTGCACGCCGCCTGGATGGGCTGAGCCGGCATGACTGCTAGACCGGTGCACTGCTGCCGAAGGCGACGAACGCCGGCGGGTCATGCCGGCGTCGCGCAATCGGGGTTTACATCGGCAGCCAGGTCCCTAGTTTTAGCGTTTCGCGCCGCGCACCTAAGTGTGTGGATGATCGAGGACGGGACCGTGAGCTCTGGCCGGCCCCTCGAAACTTTCAAAGGATGGCTATCATGACACAGGCCAAGAATGGCGACACCGTGCGCATCAATTACAATGGCCGCCTGGCTGACGGCACTCAGTTCGATTCTTCCGGCAACGAACCGCTGCAATTCACGTTGGGTGAAGGACAAGTGATCGCCGGTCTCGAAACCCATGTCGAGGGTATGGAGGTGGGCGCGAAAAGCACCGTCACCATTCCCGCCGACGCCGCCTATGGCCCCCACCGCCCCGAAGCGGTCATGACCGTCGACCGCGCCCGCGTACCAGACAACATCAATGTCGATATCGGCGCTCGACTGCAGGTCAGAACCCCGGAAGGGCGCCCGATGCCGGTAACAGTCGTCGGCGTGGACGACACCAGCGTCAAGCTCGACGGCAATCATCCGTTGGCCGGGCGCGATCTCGTGTTCGACGTTGAACTGGTCGAGATCGTTCAGGCGGCGTAGGGCACGGCAAAGCGCGTGACGGCCATGATTTTCGGGTGACGCATTTCGACCGGCGGTTCCGGCGGTGCGTCACCTGTTTGGAGGCAAAGACCGCGACGGCGGAAATCGTGTAGCGTGCAGCAACCCATAGAGACATTCGGCATCTGGAATGTCCAATTCAGCGTCGCGGTCTCGAGGACCTGTGGAAGGGTAGTGTCTCAGTTTGAAATTAGGACGACGGTCCATCGTAGTCAGGCGGTGGCGGCGTGCCTGGCCACCGAAGCACGACTTCCTCGCAGGCGCATGACGCGGACGGCGTTGCCGATCACATCGGCGGGGCGCTTCTGGCCTTTAGGTCCGGTGGGCAATTGCTGCCTCCTGAATTGGCCAGCGCTTATACGCGACGACCCAGAGAATGATTATCATTCCCAACGGGACCACAGAGAGAAGCACCCACGCCCGAGACATTCTTAGTCGCCCAAACAGCACCCACGCGGGGATTGCTGTGAGGACTGTCAACAAGGCGAATGGTAGCAACTGAATCGGATCTGACATTGGGTGCCTTCCATGCTTTCCGCTGAGCACATAGGCGGTTTCGCCTAGGCGAGCAAACCGGGATAGGCGCTTTCGCATATTTCAAATTTCAAACTGAGACACTACCTTTGGAAGACCTCGCTTGACAGCCGACTTCTCGTGACAGCAAAGTCTCGTGATGCGGGCGATTGGTTGGAATAGAATTGCGCGTGCCGGGGCAATCGTGCTGATGATTGGCACAAATGTTCCTGCGCCGGCACGTTCCGACTCGCTCCTTCTCACAAGCCCGTCCCAGCCAGCCAATGTCGGCGATGCGATGCTGGCGGCTGCCAATTATCATGATTCCGGCGACTATGACCGCGACCTTGCCGCTGTGGCGAAGCAGGCAGGCGACTGGGTCATCAAGCGCGCAATGGAGGTGCCTCGCCCCGCACTGGTGCTCGATATCGACGAGACGGCTTTGGCCAACTGGGAAGTGATCACACGTGACAATTTCGGCCGCCCGATCGGCGGCGCCTGCGACATCGCAATCGATGGTCCCTGTGGCTGGGCCGCCTGGGATCAGCTTGCGAAGGATCCGGCCATCGACGCCGTGCTGGAGGTTTTCCGGCAGGCGCGAACGGCGAAAGTCGCGGTGTTCTTCATCACCGGACGTCCGGAGGACCAGCGTCAGGCAACCGAACAGAACCTGCAGTCGGCCGGCTATGCCGGCTACGAGCACCTTTACATGGTCCAGCCTGGGGCCAAATACGGCTCCGCCGCAGATTTCAAGTCACCCATAAGGGCCGAAATCGAAAAGGCCGGCTACACGATAATTGCCAATGTCGGTGACCAGCCATCCGACCTGTTCGGCGGGCATGCCGAGAAGCTGTTCCTGCTGCCAAATCCGTTCTACCGGGTTCGCTGACGGCCTGTACGGCACAACCCCGGATCCTTGCGGAGCACCTACTAAGGTATCAAGACGACCTTGCCGGTCGCGCCGCGCTCCTCCAGCAGGCGATGCGCCTGGCTGGCCTGGTCGAGCGGGAAGCGGCCACCTTTGGTCACCACAAGCTGACCACCAGCGGCCAGATCGAAAAGCTCCAAAAGGCCGTCACGGAGCCCGTCCCTAGACAGCAACGGCAGCAGGGCAAAACCCTTCAGCGACTGGTTGCGGCCGATCATCGCCTCCATCTCCGGGGCGCCGAGCGCGTATCTGCCAAGTGCTGCAAACACCAACTCTCCGCGAGGTGCCAGAGCATCCAGCGCAACCGCCGTCAGCGGGCCGCCGACAATGTCGTGGATGATGTCGACGCCAGCGCCGTCTGTCGCTGACCGGACGTGCACCGGCCAATCCGTGTTGCTGTAGTCGACGGCAGCATCGGCTCCCAGCGACAAAGTAAGGTCGAGCTTGGCCTTGCTGCCGGCTGCCGCGATGACACGGCTCGCGCCGGCGCGCTTGGCAAGCTGGACGAGCAACGAACCGACGCCGCCCGCGGCAGCGGCGACCAGCACCGATCTGCCGGCCGGCGGGCTTTGCCGCGATAGATACAATGCCGTCAGTCCTTGCACCATCAATGCCGTCGCGTTTTCGAACGAGAGCGAATCCGGCAAGGGCACGGCCAGGCTTGCGTCGATCGTCACATACTCGGCATAGCCGCCAAACGGGCGGCTCGAGGCGAACAACGACGCGGCGACGCGCGTGCCGAGCAAGGAAGCGTCCACCCCCTGCCCAAGCGCCTCCACGATCCCGGCGGCCTCGACGCCAGGGATCATCGGCAGTTGCGGCGTCACCGCATAGCGATCCGCGCGCATCAGCACTTCGAAGAAATTCACCCCGGCCGCATGAACGCGGACCAAGACCTCGCCGGCTTGCGGCTCAGGCTTCGGCACCGCGACTATGTCGAGAACGTCGGGCCCGCCGAAGCGGCTCAGTTGAATGGCTATCATCGCATGCACCGATCGCTGTTGGCATCGGCCGCTGTTTGCCACTATCTGCCTGGCTTCGACTACATACCGATTTGTCCGCTGCTGACCGGGAGGTGACCATGGCCAAGCTGATCAAGAGACTGCCGACGCTGCCGGCGGAGCGCGCGCTGAAAGTGATTTCGGGCCGCTGGAAGGCGGTCATCCTGTACCATCTCTTCGACGGGCCCCGGCGGCTGTCGGCGCTGCAGGCACTGATGCCCGATATCACCCAGAAAGTGCTGATCCAGCAGCTTCGCGAAATGGAAGAGCACGGCCTCGTCCGTCGCGAGATCTTTGCCGAGATACCTTCGCGCGTCGAATATTCGGCGACGCGGCTCGGCCTCAGCCTCGAGCCGATCCTGCTGGCACTTTGCCAGTGGGGCCAGCATCATGCCGACGAGCTGAATGAGATGGACCGCCTTGCCGATTGCATCATCAGACCACGGCAAGCGCAGGACGCCCATGCCGTGTGAACAAAAAGGGCGGCGCATGCGCCGCCCCAATGCTTGGGAGAATTAATCCTTGGGAGGACTGCTCGAACCTGTGCTCAGGCCGCCTTGACTTCCTCGGCGACGGCATCGGCCTGACGCGCCGTCTTCAGCACCCTGGCCCACCATGCAATGTCGTTGACCAGCGCGGTTGCCGCCTGGTTGAGGTGCTCGAACTCATCGAGCTTCTTGTCGCCTTGCTTGACGGCAAGGAAATCGGCCCAGGCGATGTGTACGGCGGACTTCACCGGCGCCATCTGCAACTCGACCGCATGCAGCCTCAGCTGCTCGACCGCGCGCGCGCCACCGACGCTGCCATAGCCGACGAAGCCGGCCGGCTTCTTGTTCCACTCGTTGGCGGCGTAGTCGATGGCGTTCTTCAGCACGGCCGTCGGGCCATGATTGTATTCCGCGGCGGTGAAGATGAAGCCGTCGAATCCGGCGACCTTCTTTTGCCAGCGCTGCGCCACTTCGTTCTGCGACGGCACCCAGGCGGAGGATGCGACCTCATCGAAGAACGGCAGCGGGAAATCGCGCAGGTCGACGACTTCAACGTCGATGTCGGCGTGCGACTTGGCTATCTTGGCAATCCATTGGGTCGGGACGTCGGCAAAGCGGGCCGCGCGGGTTGAACCAATGATGATGGCGATTTTGGGTTTTGACATAGAGGGGGCTCTCCTTACGGGAATACTGGTATCGTTTAGATACCTGAGCTATATGAGTAACTGGCCGCTCAATGTGCAAGGAGGCACTTTTTTGTTACCAAGGCACCCGCACCGCACCGAGGACTGCCGCGCCATCTCGGAAATCCTGCAGCGCGTCGGCGACAAATGGACGGTGCTCGTGGTCGGCAAGCTTGGCAACGGGCCGCTGCGTTTCAACGAGTTGCGCAGCGCGGTCGGCGGCATTTCGCAAAAGATGCTGACCACGACCTTGCGCGGGCTCGAGCGCGACGGCTTCGTTACGCGCACCGTGTTCCCGACCATCCCGCCGCGGGTCGACTACGAATTGACCGATCTTGGCTACGAACTGCTGGTGCCGGTCGATGCGCTCGGCGAATGGGCACGCAAGAACACCGAGCGCGTCAAGGCGGCGCGCGAGAAGTTCGACGCCATGCACAGCTGAACCCTTGTGCTGCAAGGGTTTGAACCTGTCGGGATCCTCCGGACGAGCCCTACTGCTGTAACTGCATCTTGCTCTTCGGCAGCTTCTCGATCCGATTCCATTTCGGGTTGGGACTGACCACCTTGCCGCCAATTGTGCAGGTCGTGGTCGTCTCCTTGCGGCAATTGCTCACCGTCGTGCCGCTGGTGTCGCATTTCGTCGCCGAGCAGATCTCGCACTTGGCCGCTTGCCCGTTGATGGTGCGGTTTTCCGACGTGCAGGTGGCGCCTGGATCGCCTTTTTTGACCTCCGCCAAAGCGCTTGCGGACGACAGGCAGAACAAGGCTGCAAAGGCACCCGCCAGGGCAGCGTTCAGCATGTGTTGACGCATTGTCTTTCCTCCCAAGATCCCGTCGGTCGCGCTGCAGGCGCGCATGCGGGAACCCGTTAGCCAAAGACCACGCGGGATCGCTGTCCGCATCCCCCGCGCGGGAGAGACGGCTGTTTAAATCCGTCTTCTGGAATCAGGCCGGGTCAGCCTTCGGCCGGAACCGCCTTCGGCTTGCCTTCGCCGTCCAGCGCCACCATGACGAAGTCGGCATGGGTGACCTTCTCCATCAGATCGGAGAGATAGCGCTGCGCCCAGGCCTCGACCTTGAGCGTCATCGAGGTGCGGCCGACGCGTTCGACATGCGTATAGATGCACAGCGTGTCGCCGATCTTCATCGGCTTGGCGAAGGACATTTCCTTCACCGCCGCCGTCACCACGCGGCCCTTGGCGCGCTCGGCGGCACGGATGCCGCAGGCGAGATCCATCTGCGCCATCACCCAGCCGCCAAAAATGTCGCCTGCCGCATTGGCGTCGGAAGGCATGGCCAGCGTCCTGAGCGTCAGATCGCCGATCGGCCGCCCGTCCGCGTAATGCACCATTTGGCCAATCCTCTCGAAGCCGATTGTCCCGATCCCGTATCGTCATGGCACGGACAGGTCAACGCGCCACTGAACAGGTCGCGGCCTGAGGTTCGGCTATCGGTCGACAGTGTTGAAAAGATGCTGTGCGGAGCTAGACGAGCGCACCAGCAGGATTGCATTCCATGGTCGAGGTAAGAAAGCTTACCAATAGGCGTGCTTCACAAAGCGGGCCAGGGCGTCGGGACGTAGCCATAGGCGTTGCCCTCGCGAATAACATGACCGATGCCTGGAAAGGGCCGGTGCATGCCTGCGACGAGCAGGCCATCCGCCGACACCATGTCGAGCACCTTCTTGCGTGTGGCGATTGCGGCCTCCTGGTCCACGTCGAAGGCGATTGCCCATTCCGGATGCGCCAATTGCAGCGCGGAGGCGTGGATTACGTCAGTGAAGAGCAGCAGGTTGGCGTCACCAGAGCCAATTCGAAGCGCGAGATGCCCCGGCGTGTGTCCAGGCGCAGGCAACGCCCTGATCCCGGGCGCGATCTCGACTTCGCCTTCGATCTTCCGGACCTTGCCATGGTAAGGCACCAGCGATTTGCGCGCTATTTCGAAGTACGGTTTCATCTGGTCGGGCGCCTTGGACCGGATCCCGTCATCGTGCCAGAAAGCGAATTCCGGCGCGGCAACCACGACCTCCGCTGCCGGGAAGGCGGCCTTGCCTCCAATACCGACAAGGCCGTTGGCATGGTCGGGATGGAGATGGGTGATGATTACCGTGTCGATTTCTTCCGGCCTGACGCCAGCGGCGGCGAGCGCCTCAGGTATATGTCCCAGTATGGGCCCCATCGCCGATGCCGTGCCGGTATCGATCAGCACCCGTCTGTCACCTTTGGTGACAAGGTAAGCATTGACCGAGGTCGGGAGTGGTTTTGGCAGGAATGCCTTTGCCAGCAGCGCTTCGGCGGCAGCCGTATCTGCGGAAGGGAAGAGTTCGAGGCCGAGATTGAGGTAGCCGTCGCTCAGTGCTGTGATCTCGAGGTCGCCGAGCATGAACCTGTGGGCGCTCGCAAGCGAAGCCGGAGACCGGGCGGCGATAGCCGCAGCGTTGCTCCCAAAGAGGCTGATCGGGGAAAGCAGCAGGGCGCCGGCACTAAAGGTGCCGATGCCGAACGTTCGACGGTCGATATTCATGGTCTTGTCCTTCGAATTGCAGATGAAGCTAGTCCCAGACGTCGTCGCTGCCGGGGCGGATGCCGACCGCTCGGACCCACCCTTCGGCGGTGGTCGGCGCGGGTCATGGCCAACTCCTTGCGACATCAATAATCCGCCTCATAAACAGCGGGAATAGCGATGGGATGCAGTTCACTGCTGCAGCTTATGCAGCAATCGACTTAAGCGGGTAAGGCTGCTGGGTCCGCCGTCCGCTAAACGGCCTCGCCGAGCCCTGGCTTCGCCTACTGGACAGGTTGCCGGGGTTCGAGCGCTCGGCGCAACGTCGGCGCCTCTTGCTCGATATGATCCCACAGACGGTTCGAGATCGGCCCGTGCGGCCGGTCGCGGCGGCGCGCCACCACCAACTCCTCGGTGCGGCCTGGCAGATGACGACCGGCAATGGATTGCAGGCGTCCGTCGCGCAGTTCTTCCTCGATCAGGAAGCGGGGCATGTGGCCCCATCCGAGGCCTTGCAGGATGATTTCCTTCTTCATGCCCTGATCGGCCACCATGCATTGAGGCGCACCCTCGATCATGAAGTAGTCTTGTTGCGGTGAATGGCGGGCCGTGTCGCGCATGACACATTGGGTGAACGCGTGCATCTGATCCGGCGTGATGGGGCGCTTGATGCGCTCCGGCAGAAAGCCCGAAGCCACCACGGGAACGAATGGCACCTTGCACAGATCGATCCATTCCACCCGCGGATCGCTCTTGTCGATCCAGTGCAGGATCAAATCGGCTTCGTCATCGAAGAGGCGCTCCCACGGGCCGCCCACCGCCTCGAAATGCAGGTGCAGGCGTGTGCCCGGACACTGGGCGAAGAACCGTCCGAGCATGCCCAATGCCTGCGGACGCGGGCAAAGGTCGCCGATCACCACATGGATCTCGCTTTCTTCGCCCATTGACAGCTGAGCAGCATGAAGCCGCAAGCCCTCGAGCTCGCGCAGCAGCGATTGTGCCCTGCGATGGAACGACAGCCCTGCCTCGGTGGGGCGCACGCGATAGCCGCTGCGATCCAGGAGAACGAGGTCGAGTTGCCGCTCCAGCTTTGCAACGGCTGCGAACACAGCCGGGTGCGAGCGATGCAGCATGGCCGCCGCAGGCTGAAAGCCGCCGCAGCGGACCACCGCATCGAAGCATTGCAGGTCGTGCAAAGTGAATTCGGCCATGTCAGCTTCTATTACAGAGATAGTCCTATCTTTGTAATATCCTCAAAAGCGCGCCGCAGCTAGGCTTTGCCACAT
This sequence comes from Mesorhizobium sp. M0633, assembly GCF_040320645.1. Lineage (NCBI taxonomy): Bacteria > Pseudomonadati > Pseudomonadota > Alphaproteobacteria > Hyphomicrobiales > Phyllobacteriaceae > Mesorhizobium > Mesorhizobium sp. M0633. Next base: position 250,396 of record NZ_JAMYQC010000001.1, on the reverse strand, counting down.
TCAACGCTCCAAGAAGGAAGGTGTATTCACCATGAATGAGCTGGATTTCGTGACCGTCGGCGATGGCACACGCATCGCCTACCGCATCGACGGCGACGCCGGGAAGCCCGTGCTGATGCTGTCGAATTCCATCGCCACGACGCTGCGGATGTGGGACATGCAGGTCGGCGAGCTGTCGAACCATTTCCGTGTTCTGCGCTATGATTTTCGCGGCCACGGAGGGTCGAGCGTTCCGGCCGGCGCTTATTCGCTCGACCGGCTTGGCCGCGACGTGATCGAGTTGCTCGACACCCTGGGCATTGAACGCGTACACTTCCTCGGTCTGTCGTTGGGCGGCTTCGTCGGGCAGTGGCTCGGCATCCACGCGCCCGAGCGGATCGAGCGCTTGATCCTGAGCAACACCTCGTCCTACCTCGGACCGGCAAAGCAGTTTGACGAGCGGATTGCCGCCGTGCTGCAGGCGCCGGATATGTCCGAAACCGCCGAGATGTTCCTGGGCAACTGGTTTCCTGCGCGTATGCTGGCGGCCAACGAGCCCGTCATCGAAGAATTTCGCGCCATGCTGCTGGCCATCGACCGGCAAGGCTTGGCTGGTCTGTTCGCGGCGGTTCGCGATGCGGACCTTCGCCGAACCGTAGCGCTGATTTCCAGGCCAACGTTGGTGATCGCCGGCCGGCACGACACTGTGACAGCCGCCAGCCATAGCGAGTTGATCGCGGCGATGGTGCCCGGCGCGAAACTGGTTGTCCTGCCCGCGGTCCACTTGTCGAATGTCGAGTACCCCACCGAGTTCATGGAGGCCGTGCTTGGTTTTCTGCGCTGAGATGGAGCACGACAGGGACGCTGAGTGAAACCCCGGTTTGAACATCCCCGCATGGACCGCAACCTATGATGCGCTAGCGCGCAGTGCAGGCTAGACTGGGCAATATCAATAGCGGATGACGGCTGACATGGAACTTGGCTTTCGCCCATTAACGCCCGATCTGTGGCCGGCGCTCGAGGACCTGTTCGGTGACAGCGCCGTCTGCAGTCGCTGTTGGTGTATGTACGGACGGATCGGCAGTTCTTATCGAAAGCGACCCGGCGAGGAAAACAAGGCAGCGTTCCGGCAGGCCGTCCAGCATGGTCCGCCTCCGGGTTTGCTCGCTTTCGACGGCGATACAGCTGTCGGCTGGTGCCGGGTGACGCTGCGAGATGCCCTGCCCTGGCTCGATCGGCTATGGCAGCTCAAGCGCGTGGACGACAGGCCGGTCTGGTCCCTGTCCTGCCTCTACGTGCGAAAACGATACCGCAGGCGGGGCGTAACATTCCAGCTGATTGCGGAAGCACTGGAAGTCGCAAGGCGCGCAAATGCTCCGGCACTCGAAGCCTATCCTTTCGAGGCCGACGTATCGCCGAGTGCTTCCGGCAGCGGATATGCCTCCACCTTCGCGCGCGCCGGGTTCAGGGTCGTCGCTCGCAGAACGCCGGCCCGCCCGATCATGCGCTATGATTTCAAGCAGATTGCCGATCATCGCCTGTGATCGCAGCTTGAAGTTTCGGCTATGGGTGGAAAGTTGCCATCCAGCCGCTATTGCGCCCGCTTCGCTGTCACCGGCGAACATTACTGAACGCAAACAGATTAATCAAAGCCGTAGCGAGGCTCACCGACATTGCAACAGCAAGACTAGACTTCCGCAGCGGATCGCAGCTTGGCAAGTCTCACGTCTCCGGCCGAACGAACTGGCTGGCGACCTTAGGTTGTAGGCGCGAAAGTCACCGTCGGGCGTGATTACCAACTCTGTGATGTTCGCCCGTTGTTTTCGATGTGATAGATCAGGTTGACAAGGTAGACCCTAGAACCCGTCAAAAGTGGGTAAATGGAGCTATTAGGGACAATGCGTTCGCAGGAAGAATGGTCAAGCAATGAAGACGCTCGTGCATACAGAGAGCTCCGAACCCTAGTCGATAAATGGAAACGCCTCGGGACGAAGACATATCCGGATGGAACAGAGTGGATCGGGCATACTCCTGATCGAGCGCCTGAAGCGTATTTGCATCAACTGTATGCGCCGCTTGACGCCATCGGAATTGGGCAGATGGAGTCTGAAATTTCGCGTCGACTCCCAGATAATTTCCGTTGCTTTCTCATGCTCCACAACGGGATAGGTCTGTTTGCGAATTATATAAACGTCTATGGGCTGCGACGCAGCTGGTCACGCACAAATTTAGTGGAGGCGGGTCAACAACCCTTCTCCATACTGGAACCGAATGTACAGAGACGGCCAGGCAATGCACCAGACGATGTTCTCTTTATTGGTTCACTCGGGGATAATAGGAATTTAATTGCCATGAATCCGGACGGGAGGGTCTTTCGCTGGGAGAGTGATGATCCTCTGTTGGGTTCGATCAACTCCTACTCAAGCGTGTTCACCTTCCTGCTGGAAGAAGCCAATGAGGTTGCGGCCTTGTTCGACCCGGATGGGCGCGAACACGACTGAACTCGGGCAGCAGGCGACAGGCTGACATTCAGACTGAATATCCCCGGTCGCTTTTTTCACAACGGATGCCGGAAGACCCGGCGACGCCGCGTCGCGCCCAAGCCTAGGTTAGAGCCGAATTCCGGAGCCAGCCGTATCCACCATGCAGACCTATGATTTCATCATCGTCGGCTCCGGTTCGGCCGGCTCGGTCCTGGCCGAAAGATTGTCGGCTTCCGGCCGCTTCTCGGTGCTGGTGCTCGAGGCCGGCGGCAGCGACCGTCGCTTCTACGTGCAGATGCCGCTCGGCTACGGCAAGACCTTCTTCGACCCGGCGGTCAACTGGAACTACAAGGCCGAGCCGGATCCCGGCCTGGCCGGCAATGCCGACCACTGGCCGCGCGGCAAGCTGCTCGGCGGCTCGAGTTCGATCAACGCCATGGTCTGGATCAGGGGCGCGCGTGAGGATTTCGACGCTTGGGCAGCGGCCGGCAATCCCGGCTGGGGCTTCGATGACCTGCTGCCCGCCTTCAAGGCGCTGGAGGATAATCAGGCCGGCGCCGACCAATGGCGCGGCGTCGGCGGGCCGCTGCATGTCACCGACTGCTCGACCTCCGTCCATCCGCTCACCAAGCGCTATCTCGCCGCCGCCAACCAGGCCGGCCTGCCGCTCAACCCGGATTTCAACGGCGCCTCGCAGGAAGGCGTCGGCGTCTACCAGATCACCACCAGGAACGGCCGCCGCATGTCGGCGGCGCGCGCCTTCCTGCGCCCGGCGATGAAGCGCAAAAATGTCCGCGTCGAGATCAACGCGCTGGCGACAAAGATCCTGTTCGAAAGCAAGCGTGCCGTCGGTGTCGAGTATCTCCAGAATGGCGCGACGAAAACCGCCCGCGCCGGCCGCGAGATCATCCTGTCGGGCGGCTCGGTCAATTCGCCCCAATTGCTACAGCTTTCAGGCATCGGCCCGTCGGCGCTTCTTGGCGCGCTCGGCATTCCCGTCGTTCACGCCAACGAGAATGTCGGGGCAAACCTGCAGGACCATGTCGGCATCAATTACACTTTCAAGGGCAGGCTGCCGACGCTCAACCAGATCCTGCACCCATGGTGGGGCAAGCTGCTGGTCGGCATGCAATACGTGTTTTTGCGCTCAGGCCCGCTGTCGCTGTCGATGAACAATGCCGGCGGCTTCTTCCGCACCGATCCGGCCGCGGCGCGGCCCAACATGCAGCTCTATTTCCAGGCGTTTTCGACTGTCATTCCGAAGAGCGGCGAACGCCCGATCCTGACGCCCGATCCATGGCCGGGCTTTTCCATCGGGCTGTCCAATTGCCGTCCGTCGAGCTGCGGCGAAATCATGATCCGTTCCGCCAATCCGCGCGATTATCCCAAAATCGTCGCCAATGCCTTTTCGACCGAGGCGGACGTCGCTGAAATGCTGGCGGCGGTGAAATTCGTCAGGAAGATCGCCTCGATGCCGGCGATGGCCGAGATTATCGAGGAAGAGGTTTTGCCTGGTCCCTCGATCACCTCCGACGCCGATCTCATTCAGGATTTCAGGAAGCGCTCGGGCACCGTCTATCACCCGGTCTCGACCTGCCGCATGGGGCCGGACGCGGCGCGCGCCGTCGTCGATCCGCGCCTCAAGGTGCACGGCATCCAGACCTTGCGCGTCATCGATGCCTCGATCTTTCCCGACAATATAACCGGCAACACCAACGCCGCCGCGATCATGACCGGATGGAAGGGCGCCGAACTGGTATTGGAGGATCAAAAATGAAAATCACCGACGTCAAGACCTGGGTTGTCGGCAATCCGCCACCCGGCATCGGCGGCAAGTATTTCATTTTCGTCAAGCTCACCACCGATGGCGGCGTCGTTGGCTATGGCGAAGCCTACAACGCCACCTTCTCGGCCCATGTCACGGTGAAGATGGTTGAGGACATGGCGGAACGTTATCTGATCGGCCGCGATCCGCACGACGTCGAGAATTTCTTCCGCCGCGCCTATTCGTCCGGCTTCACCCAGCGCCCCGACGTGTCCGGGATGGGATGCTTTTCGGCGCTCGAAATCGCCTGCTGGGACATTATCGGCAAAGAGGCCGGCAAGCCGGTCTACAAGCTGCTTGGCGGCCAGGTACACGAAACGCTGCGTTCCTATACCTACCTTTACCCGCACAGCGGCAGCGTCCACTCCGAGGACGCGCGCGGCAAGAACGTCTACAACGACCCCGACCTGGCTGCTGCCTGCGCGCTGGAATATGTCGAGCAGGGTTTCAATGCGGTCAAGCTCGACCCGGCCGGCCCCTACACCGCCTTCGACGGCCACCAGCCGCGCCTCGTCGACGTCGACCTCTCCGCCCGCATGGTCAAGGCGATCCGCGAGGCGGTCGGCACCCGCGCCGATATCCTGTTCGGCACGCACGGTCAGTTCACCGCATCGGGCGCGCTGCGCCTGGCTCGCGCCATCGAGCCCTATGATCCGCTGTGGTTCGAGGAGCCGGTGCCGCCCGACATGCCCGAGGTCATGGCTCAAGTGGCGCGCGGCACTTCGATCCCCATCGCAACCGGGGAAAGACTGACGACGAAATTCGAATTTGCCCGCGTCATCGAGAACCGTGCGGCGACCATTCTGCAGCCGGACCTTGGCCGCTCCGGCGGCATTCTCGAAACCAAGAAGATCGCGGCCATGGCCGAGGCCTATCACATCCAGGTCGCGCCGCACTGCTATTGCGGGCCGATCGTCGGCGCCGCCAACATCCAGCTTGCGGTGACGCTGCCCAATTTCCTCATTCTGGAATCGCTGAAACAGTGGGACGGTTTTCACGCGAAGCTGCTCAAGAAGAAGATCGAATGGCAGGACGGCAACGTCATCCCGTCGAAGGAGCCAGGCCTCGGTGTCGAACTCGACGAAGCCGTCTGCGAGGCGCATCCCTGGACCGGCAAGGACCTGCATTTGCAGATGATGCAGACACCGTTGATGCCGTGACCTGTCGAGCGGGCGACAATGTCACGCGATTTCAACGCATTGGACGCAGGATCGGAATCACCGCCGAAAGGACTTGAATCAATCCCTCAACGCCTTGATTCAATATCTCAGCGTCAATGCGCCGGGCAGGATTTCGAAGGTCGCCGGTATACGACCTGGCGATTCGCCGTCTATGTCGATCAGCGCGGCGTTCTTTTGCACATCGCCGAGCGGCTCGACAACCACTTTCTTGCCGCGCAGAATGGTGATCGCCGGATGGTTGCGGTGCCGCCCGCCATAGAGCAGGCGAATGTCCCAGATCAGCTTCAGCTTGCCGGCGGCGCGCAGGATGACGATGTCGAACTCGCCGTCATTAAGCTCGGCGTCGGGCGCGATCATCATGCCGCCACCGAAGAATTTTCCGTTGGCCACCGCCACCAGCGCCATGCGCACCTCGACCGGGGCACCGTCGTCGATGGTGATCGCAACGTCCTGGAAGCGGTAACGGAGGAATTCCCAGACCGTGCGCCAATAGAACAGCGCCTTGGCCGAAACCTTGCCCTTGCGCTTGTCGGCGTTGACCGCGCGGTCGGTGGCGCCGGAAAGCCCGAGGCTGGCGATGTTGATGAAATGGCGGCTGGCCAGCGCGCCATGGTCGTCGACATAGCTGATGCACCCGGCATCGACCTTGCGCCCCTTGGCCTCGGCAATCCGCTTCAGCGTCAGATCGACGTTGTTCGACAGGCCGAGCCCGCGCGCGAAGTCGATGCCGCTGCCGCACGGCAGCAGCCCGAGTTCGGCCGTCCGGCCGCTTTCCCGGAAAGCCTTCAGCAGGCCGTCGGCGACTTCGCTGGCGGTGCCGTCGCCGCCCGCCGCGATCACCAGTTCGAAGCCGATGGCGGCAAGGTCGAGCGCCAGCCGTTCGGCATCGCCCTCGGCCTGCGTTTCACGCAGTTCGAAATCACCGAAATGTCTTTTCAGCGAAGCCGCAACCTCGGGCCAATGCCGCTTGAGCCTGCCGCCGCCGGCGATCGGATTGAGAACCACCGCGACCTTCAAGCCTGCCTCCCCAAGGCCATCGAACACGCCTTCCAATCATTTGCCGGCATTGAAGCCCGCGCCGGGCCGCGGGGCAAGGGGCGATTACCCGACAATGCGGGTTCGGCATCAAGGCGGCAAATCCCGACCGGCGGCGGCAGAGATCGGAAAGTCGCTATTTTGGCAGGGTCAGTCCCCGATAATCCCGCTATCCACAGGCATGCGGCAGTTCCGCCAAACGCTTATCCGACGTACGTTAAAACCCATCTCAGGCGGCTACCGATCGCCACGCCGAAAGGCAAAGCGGAACGGCGGATTTCCTGAGGCCCGTACGGCCCTGAACGAGAACAGGCTTGCTTGTTGGAGGGATGGACGCCGAGACCTACGGGGCCGCGGAAAGCGTGCGAACGCCGACGGCGGACCGATGCTGCCATGAAGGACGGCAAAAACCTTCGATGGCGCGCTGGGCAAAGCTCGCAAGAGTGGAGACCGGCGTGGTCCGGAACGGACGCTGCCCTCGGGTGGCGACTGGCAGGACCGTCAAAATCAAGGCCGGCATGGCGCGACATCTTTCGGGAGTTGCTGCCGCGACCGTGTCCTGATCTGACAGGGAGGCGCTGGGAGAAATCCCGGCGCCGACTGTCTTTGTGGCCCCGCCTGACGATTTTGCCGGCGACGCTTCACGCTGCGCCAAAATCAGCTACTATCCATTTGCCGTCGGGGGCCGTTTAAAAGGGCTGACGGCAGGGGGACATTTCATGACGCTCATCCAGAAGCTTGCTGTTGCCTATGCTTTCCTGTTCTTCGGCGTTGTTGCCATCGGCTATGTGCCGGCTTTCAACGACGCCGGCGGCAATCTGTTCGGCCTGTTTTCGCTGCAGTGGTATGACGATTTGCTGCACGCCTTCTCCGGCGTCTGGGCGCTGGCCGCCGCCTTCATCTCGCACCGCCAGGCGGTGTTCTATTTCAAGCTGTTCGGCTCGGTCTATCTGTTCGACGGCGTGCTCGGCCTGGTCACCGGTTCCGGCTGCCTCGATGGCGGCATTTTCATCAACGGCTTCCGCTCCCTGAACGACATCGAATTCCCGGCCCGCTTCTTCGCCAACCTGCCGCACATCGTCATCGGCGGCTTCGCCGTCTATGTCGGGTTCTGGTTGTCGAAACGTGTGTACGACCATTTCGCCACGGCCTGACCGGCCATGTTCCTGTTCCGCTGGCTGAAGCGCATCATCAAGGCGATCCTCTGGCTCGTCGTCATTGTTGTGTTGATCCCGATCGCCGGGCTGGCCTACGGCTTTCTCACGACGCCGTCGCTGGACACAACGCCATTGCCGGGCGTCGCCGAGGGTGCCCCGCCGAAGGCGCTGGCCGACAAGGTCCGTGCCGAGATCCCCGGCTACCAGCGGCCGGAGGAATCGACCTTTCTCACCTATCCCGAATGGGCCATCGTCTACGCCGCGCGCGAATATGCCGGCTTCGTCGACAAGAACCAGCCGAGCGGTTTTCCCTATCTCTCCTATATCGGCCGCTTCTGGCAGGACTATGCGATGGTCATCCGCGCCAGTTCCACCTATAAGTTCAACCTCGACAACCACCAGATGCTGGTGATCATCGGCACCAGCCACACGATCGAGCACGCCATCCAGTGGGCCTATGAAAATACGGTCGGCCGCATTACCGAAGCGACAGCCGGCAAGCGCACCGCCGTCGACATCTACCAGGCCAAGGTCGCGGCCGACTACGCCGGTTTTCTCGACCAGGTGCCGTGGTACCAGTTTCCCTATGCCGAAAAACGTGCCGGCCTGTTTGCCGTCCAGCCGGCAGCGGACGACAGCGCCTTCCGCGCCGGCGAACGCAAGCTCGCCTTCGGCCTCGCCGACACGATCAAGCAGGGCTACGCCGATCTGATCAAGTCGGCGCTCGTCGCCACCACCGATCCCGCCTTGCTCGACATTCATGTCTGGGCCAAGGGTCCGGTCGGCGAAGTGACGCGCAACGAACCCGACACCTTGCTGGAGCGCGATCTCGGCGCCGACGGCGCGATCTTCGTCACCAGGCGCTATCAGGTGTTCACCGACATGATCCCGCGCCTGATCGACAAGGGCGTCTCCTTCGTCGAGATCGGCGGCAATGACGAGATCATGGTCACCATGCTTTCCAATGACGAGATCAATGTTCCCGAAGGTGCACGCACCTTGTTCAGCTACCCGCTTCCGGCGGAACCCTCCACGCGCCGCACTGGCCTGACTGTCGCCGTGCGCAAGCTGCACATCGTGCTGCCGGCGCTGATGACGGCGGGCGCCAGGCTCGAGCATGTCTACGATTACTGAGGCCTTTCGGTCACAGCCGGCCTCGGCAAGACGTTGCGTGACGCTCCGCCACGCTCATTCCACAATCGCGGCCAAATCCCGCCTTGTTCCGCAACGATTGATGATGCCGTAGACACGTTGTCTTGCGCACATGTGCCAGGCAACTCGGAGGGACAAGACCGTGATCAAGACCGCCCTTGTCGCCATGACCATCGTCGGCTGCGACTGCGACGCCAGGCTTTGCGAATATATCGGCGAGACGCCCGCCAAATGGTCGACCATCGCCGAATGCGAAGCGGCGATGAAAAGCCAGATGCTGCACGAGCGCAATTTCGACTATCCGCTGGTCTCCGGCATCTGCCGGACACAGAACTCGTCTTCGTCATCGCAGCTCGCTGCGACCGCTTCCGAGCCTGAATTGACGACGGCCAGCACCGCAGCGACAGACCCGCTGCCACCGGAACTGAGCCATCGGCCCAGTGCTGCGGTCGGAACGCAGGCCACGGCGACGGAAACGGAAGCCGTCCGGCCGGTCGCCTATGAAGCGGCGGTCGATGGCGGCAGCGCCCTGCTCTACCGCACGAAAGGCCGGCTACGCCGTGGTCAAGACCGATCTCGGCCGCGCCGCATCGGCAACGATCGGCATCGCCAGGCGTTCGGCGCACTGGCTGGCGGCGAAGCTGCCTGACGGTCTGTAGCCGCCGCTTCAGGCCGTGCCGATCAATGCCTTGACGGCGCGATAAAAAATCGACGAAAACAGCTCGCCCGGATCGTATTGCAGCTTCTTCGCCAGGAAGGACGGCAGTTCCGGATAGGAGGCAAGCAGTTCCTTGCCTGTGTAGTGGAGCTGGTAGGGCAGAAAAAAACGCCCGCCATGCTTGATCGTCACGTCGATCAGCGCCCTTGTCAGCGCCCGCATCCTGGCATTGCCGTCGGCGTCTGTCGGCTGATTGATGTAGAGCACCAGCGAATAGGCCGGCTCCGGCGCATAATTCAGCGCCACATCCTCCTTGTGGACGATGCGTACCGACGCGTTGAGCACCGGCAGGGTCTGGTTGCGCAGGATCCCGCGCGCTTCCGCGATGAACGGGTTATAGGCCGCCCGCGGGATGAAATACTCGTGCAGGATGTCGGTCTCATCGAGCAGATCGTTGAACAGATAGGGCACTGAATCGTGCATCGGATTGTTGCGCGTGACGAGGCAGGCCTCGCCCTCGGCCATTGCCGTCGTCCGCGCCACCGTGCAGTTCTCGAATTGCGGCTCCAGCGTCTTTTCGGTGAACCATTTCAGCTCCTGGAACAGGCTGCCCCATTTCGCCAGGTTGATGATCACCCGCTTGAGCCCGACCGAACCCGGTTCACCGATTGCCGGCTGGTCGGCCGGCGGCTGGTCGGCCACCTTGTCATAGCGGTAGACGATCATATCCTCGAGGAAATTGCCCGGCGCAGTCGACAGATGCCCATAAAACAGACCGATCGCCCTGTTTGGCTCCAGAACCTCGGCGAAGAACGTCGGGAAATCGTCCGATTTGATGATCTCGCGCGAGGTCCGGTAGACGGCGTTGTCGACGATGTCGAGTGTCGCCTCCAGCACCACGCCGAACAGGCCGTAGCCGCCGACGACGTGGCGGAACAGCTCGGTATTTTCGGCCGGTGAGCAGGTCGTCACCGAACCGTCCGCCAGCATCACCCGCATCGATCGGATCGAGCCGGCGACCGAGCCGGCCTGGTGGTCCATGCCATGCGCGTTGACCGACAGCGAGCCGCCGACCGAAAAGATGTCGGTCGACTGCATCGCCTTCACCGCAAAGCGCGGGTGCAAAAGGTTCTGGATGTCGTGCCAGCGCGCGCCCGGCTGCAAGGTGATCGTCTTCGCCGTCGGGTCGACACTGACCTTGTTGAATTTGCGCATGTCGAGGACCAGCGCGTTGTCGTCGAAGGCGTGGCCGCCCATCGAATGGCGCACCGCCGCGACCGAGACCTTCAGGCTATTGGCGCGGGCAAGGGCCAGCGCGCTCGCGATGTGGTCTTCCTCGCTGACTTCGATAACGCCGTAGACCGGTGTCATCGACAGGCCGCTGGCATCGTTGATGTTGCCGCCCTTGGTCAGCCATGGCAGCGCCGGATCGTAGGCTGGCGGGCCCTCCAGCGGCTTCTGCGCCAGGTCGATCCCGTCAATGTCGGCGATGCGCCCGGAATTCTTCTGCCCCGACGGACCGCGCGCCAGCCGCGCCACGGTCGTCCCGCCCCAGAGCATCGCGCCGCCGACCACCGCCGCACCCAGCAGCAGCCGCCGCGACAGGCGAAACCCCTTGCGTTCCTCGATCATAGCCCCACCCCACTGTCCCAGGAATAGCGCCAGATGGAGACAAAAACCAGTTGCCATCAGACGTTCGGCAAATGATGATCACAGTCGTTCTGGCGAAAGCGTCGAAAGCAGCCGCACCATGAAGCTTGCCGTCCGTGCCACGATTGCCCTGGTACTCGCGTTTGCTCCGGTCTCAGCCGACGCCCAAAGCGGTGAAAAGGGAGTCCTCGGTGTGGCAAGGGACGATCCGGAGATGGCGGCGGCGATTGAGCAGGCCCGCGCCAGCCTGGATGACTTCCTGATCCTGTCCGAGGCGCCGCCGTCCGGAACAGCCACGTTCAAATTGAAGGTAAGGATCGAAGACGGAACTGCGACGGAACATTTCTGGATCATTCCCTTTCACCGAACGGCGGGCGGATTTGCCGGAATTTTAGCAAACGAGCCGCAGGCAGTGCACAACGTCGTCGCCGGCCAGGAGATCGAATTCACCCGGGACGAAATTTCGGACTGGGGATACACCAAGAACGGCCATCAGGTGGGCAGCTTTACCGTCTGTGTGATGCTCAAGAAGATGTCGAAGGAAGACGCGGACTATCTCCGCGACAATTACGGCTTCGACTGCTGATGTCCGAGCGCGAGGCGCTTTAGCCGCTACCCCGCCTCCTCGTCCTGCGCCCCGATCTTGCGCACCAGCGCCGCGGTCGCCAGGATCGTGGCCATGTCGGCGATGATCGGCGCAACATGCTTGACATAGTCGAGCGGCACAGAGATGTCCGGCAGCTCGAAGAAGTTCTTCGTCTGCGGAAGCAGCAGAAAGCCGTCGCTGCCGTTGAGCGCGACGCGTGCCGGTTCCTTCGGCCATGTTTCGCCAAGCCATTCGAGTGCCTGCGCCAGCCGGCCGGTCACCAGCGGCCGCGCCGCCTCGATATTGTCGGTGCGGAACTCGTAGGCGGCATCGAGCTCCGGCACGCCGCTGGACAGTTCCTGCATCTTGCTGCCTAAGATGCCGCGGAAGAAGCCGACGACCTTGTTGGTCCGGCGCGCGGCCACCAATGTGCCGGGGAACGGCACGATCGTCTCGAAGGCGACGATGACGCCCTTGAACACTGCCGTCGTGCTCTTGCCCGTCCCTTCCCGGAGATCTGCTTCGTAAAGCTCGAACGGAAACCCCTCATAACGGCCGGAAAAAACATCATCGAAAGATTGCCGGTTGAACGGACCAACCGTCTCGCGCGGCAACCGGTCGAACGAATTCGGCTTGATGTTGTGCCGGTACCGCATGTCGTCGATGAAGCCGAAGATGATCGGCAACAGCGTGCTGCGAAACGACTGCTGCAATTTGCTCGCCGGCTTGATCGCCTGGAAATAGAGCAGGATCGCGGCCAGGAATCCGCCGATATAGAGGAACACATGCGGGGTCGAGAACCACTGCTCGTTGGGGTCGGCAACCCCGTTGAAGAGCCAGGCCACAAGCGCCACGAACACCAGCACCAGCCCGATGAAAAGTGGCACCCGCCAGCGCGTCCGGCGATGGGCCGAAGCTCGTTGCGCCTCATAGGCCTCGATGTTCTTCCTGAGGCCGGCGATCACCGCTTCGCTCGGCATGAAATCCGCAGTTTCCATCACCCACCCGCCGCCACAAGCCTGCCCGCGCTGGGCATGATAGCCGGTTTGGTGGACTGCGTCAGCGCACGGCACCGAAGACCGCATCGAGGCGGGCTAGAACCCTTTGCCTGGATTTTCCCGCCAGCGTTTCAACCGGGACCAGCCGCTCGTGATCGCCGGCGCGCAGCCGCACGAAGGCATGCAGCCGGTAGGCGGCGATGGCCCCGCGCGTGCCGGGATCGTCGCTGATGTCGACGACGAGAATGGCGCCGATGCGGCCGGGCCATGGCTGGCGCGCGAAGGCGGTGCCGATGAAATCGCCGAGCCCATAGGCAACGAGCGTCTTGCCGATCCGCTCGATCGGCTGCACGACATGGGCATGATGTCCGGCGATCAGGCCGACGCCATGTTCGGCCAGAAGTCGCGCCATTGCCCGCGTCTTCGCACGTGGAAAATGCCGGAATTCCCAATCCCAATGCGGCACCGCGCAGAGGAGGTCGACACCCGAAGCGGCAGCGTGCGGCCATTGCGTCGGATCGGCTTGCATCGAGACTCGGCCCGCGAACTGAGCCTCGTCGGTATTGCGCCACAAGGTAAAGGCGGCAAGGCCTATGGTCAGCGAACCAACCGCAAACCGCTCGACCGGAGCCGCAGTGCCGATCGTGCGGATGCCTAATTGCTCCAGCGCGGCGACGGTCTCGTCGAAGCCGGCAATACCCTGGTCGAGCACATGGTTGTTGGCCAGCGACAGCACCAGTTTTTCACGCGAAATGCCGGCGGCGGCCAGCGCCTCGGCAAGGAACCGCTCGCTCATCGCGTGGTGCGTGCCAAGCCTGGTGCCCAAAACAGCGCTCGGCCGCTCCACCACCGGGCTTTCGCAATTGCCGACCACCAGATCGGCCGAGGCAAGCAGTGCCGCAATCGCCGGATCGCAGTCCGGCACGCGGCGATTGGCCACCGCCGAGATATCGCCGACGAAAGCCAGCCGCACCATCCGCGCCGGCAGTGGTTCGAGCAGGGCTGCGGCCGCCGGAGCAAAGCCGCGCGCGTCGCCATCGAGCGAAGGCCGGAGGAAGCGCGGCAGCCACGACAGTTTGTAGGAAAGCGGATAGTTCGACACGCGACGCCCAATGGTTTGCCCTGTGTAGACCGTCTGCCGGATTGATTGAAGCTTCGACTGTCAGCATAAATGAAATGATGACCGGCCCGTCCGAAGGTAACATGCGCCGTGAGCCAAATGCGTGTATGGTTCGTGCGGAGCGACAAAGAGGGGCGACCAAGATGACGCGTTTTTTCAGGCTGATGGCAGGCGCCATCATTCTTCTCCTGCCGCTGGCTTTACCCAGCGCCGCGGCTCCCGAAGCGGCGGCCCTGTTTGAGGCAAAAATCGTAGCCGAACGCGACAGCGCTCTTGCCGCTCTGGAAGCCGCCGCGCCAGGCGATCCGGCAGCCGCCTACGCCGCCGGCGCCGGCGAATTCTTCACAGCGCTGGAGATCCTGGCCGGCGGTCTGCACCGCCACGGTTTCGACAGCCCGCAATCCTTCATGCTGCCGCTGATGCGGCTGCCGGTGCCGGACAATGCCAATCCCGAGCCGCTGACCTACGAACAATTCCGCGCCATTCTCGTCGCCTTCCGCGACCGGCTGGAGAAATCCGCAGCCACGCTGGGTTCGGTACCCCCCGACGCGGACATCGGCATGGTCATCGACCTCACCCGCCTCGGCATCGACCTCAACGAGGACGGCACCATCGCGCCGGACGAAAGCGCCGCGGCGATCATGGCGTCTCTGTCACGCGGCGGCGGTGCGCCAGACGCGGCCGCGCCCGCCCTCATCTTCCGCTTCGACCGCGCCGACGGCTATTGGCTGCAGGGCTATGCCGAGTTCCTGATGGCGCAGGCCGACTTCTGGCTGGCGCATGATTTCAGGGACACGTTCGACGGCTCCTTCCACATGCTGTTCCCGCGCGCCAAACTGCCACTGCAGGACACGCTCGTGCCGCTGGACGGTGGCACGAATGGCGGCATCCTGACGTCCGAATGGCGCATCGCCGACTTTATCTCCCTGGTCCATCTCATCAACTGGCAAGTGGTCGAGCCTGAGCGCCGGCAAGCGGCGCGCCGCCATCTCATGGAAATGATCCGGCTGTCGCGCGAGGACTGGAAAGCCATCCGAGCCGAAACCGACAATGACCGTGAATGGCTGCCCGGCCCGCAGCAAAAAGGCGCCAGCCCGCTGACCGGCCTCGAGGTCGGCGAGCAGCAGGTGCAGGCCTGGCTCGCCGCCTTGGCCATGGCCGAGGATCTGCTGGAAGGCCGCACCTTGCTGCCGCATTTCCGCATCGCCGACAAAGGCATCAACATGAAGCGCTTCTTCGACAAGCCGAAGCCCTTCGACCTGGTGCTGTCGATCACCGGCCCGGCCATCGCGCCCTATCTCGAACGCGGCAAGATTCTCACCAGTGAGGAGTTCGATCAGATCCAGCGCCAGTTCGGCGGCGCCGGGTTTCTGACGTTCGCGCTTTGGTTTAATTGAGCGGCGCACTTCGACGTTACTCCTGACAGCCTGCTGTCAGGAGCCAAATTGCGCCTCGCGCCACCCGCCACTCCGCTCTTTCCATTTTGGCCGATACCTCCCATATTCGGGCCATGGCCAGACTGTCCGACAAGAAAACGCCTCCGCCGGCGAATGACGAGCGCGCTTCGCCGCCCAAGCGGCGCAGTCCGCTGACCGATTTCCTCGATGCGTCGGAGCCCTTGTACAAGGGCGGCTTTGCCGAGGCGCCGCAGGCCGAGTTCACCGGCGCGCCGCTGACCGGCTCGATCGCCGACTGGGCCGAGCAGATAGAGCAGGAAGCCGAGAAGGAAGGGCGCGTTTCCGGCAAAGACGGCGGCAAATCGCCGAAGCCGGCGAAGAAAATCCCCGAGCGCTCCTCTTCCCCCGGCCGTACGGCACGCGGCACCTCGATGGGCGGCGCGGCTTCGGCGCGGGAGCGCACTGCGGCCGGTCTCAACCCTGTCGCTGGCCTCGATGTCTCCCTTGAAGAGGCCGAGACCATGGCCTCCGGCGGCGTCACCGCGACCGTCGCGGCGCTGTCGGCACTCATCGAATCCGGCAATCCGCTGCACAAGGACGGCGTGCTGTGGACGCCGCACCGTCCCGCCCGGCCGGAAAAATCCGAAGGCGGCATCGCCATCAAGATGGTCTCGGATTTCGAGCCCGCCGGCGACCAGCCGACGGCGATCAAGGATCTGGTCGAGGGCGTCAACAGCAACGACCGCACCCAGGTTCTGCTCGGCGTCACGGGCTCGGGCAAGACCTTCACCATGGCCAAGGTGATCGAGGAGACGCAGCGCCCCGCTCTGATCCTGGCGCCCAACAAGACGTTGGCCGCGCAGCTCTATTCCGAATTCAAGAAATTCTTCCCGGAAAACGCCGTCGAGTATTTCGTCAGCTACTACGACTATTACCAGCCTGAGGCCTATGTGCCCCGGACCGACACCTACATCGAGAAGGAATCCTCGATCAACGAGCAGATCGACCGTATGCGCCATTCGGCGACGCGCTCGCTGCTCGAACGCGACGACGTCATCATCGTCGCCTCGGTGTCCTGCATCTACGGTATCGGCTCGGTCGAGACCTATACGGCGATGACCTTCCAGATGCAGATCGGCGACCGGCTCGACCAGCGCGCGCTGCTCGCCGACCTCGTCGCCCAGCAATACAAGCGCCAAGACATCAATTTCGTCCGCGGCTCGTTCCGGGTGCGCGGCGACACGATCGAGATCTTCCCGGCCCACCTCGAGGACCGCGCCTGGCGCATCTCGCTGTTCGGCGACGAGATCGAGGCGATTACCGAATTCGACCCGCTGACGGGCCAGAAGACCGGCGAGTTGAAGAGCGTCAAGATCTACGCCAATTCGCACTATGTGACGCCGCGTCCGACCCTCAATCAGGCCATCAAGTCGATCAAGGAAGAACTCAAGCACCGGCTGGTCGAACTGGAACGGGCGGGTCGGTTGCTCGAGGCGCAGCGGCTTGAGCAGCGCACCCGCTTCGACCTGGAGATGCTGGAAGCGACGGGCTCCTGCGCCGGCATCGAGAATTACTCGCGCTATCTGACCGGCCGCCAGCCGGGCGATCCGCCGCCGACCTTGTTCGAATACATCCCCGACAATGCGTTGGTCTTTGTCGACGAAAGTCACGTCACCATACCGCAGATCGGCGGCATGTATCGCGGCGACTTTCGCCGCAAGGCGACGCTGGCCGAGTATGGGTTCCGCCTGCCGTCCTGCATGGACAACCGGCCGCTGCGCTTCGAGGAGTGGGACGCCATGCGCCCGCTTTCCGTTGCGGTTTCGGCAACGCCCGGCGGTTGGGAGATGGAGCAGTCCGGCGGTGTCTTCGCCGAACAGGTCATCCGCCCGACCGGCCTGATCGATCCGCCGGTCGAGGTGCGCCCGGCCAAGACGCAGGTCGACGATGTCGTGGGCGAAATCCGCGAGACCACCAGGGCCGGCTACCGCACGCTGGTCACCGTGCTGACCAAACGCATGGCCGAGGACCTGACCGAGTATCTGCACGAGCAGGGCATTCGCGTGCGCTACATGCACTCAGACATCGACACGCTGGAGCGTATCGAGATCCTGCGCGACCTGCGCCTCGGCGCCTTCGACGTGCTGGTCGGCATCAACCTGCTGCGCGAAGGCCTCGACATTCCCGAATGCGGCTTCGTCGCCATTCTCGACGCCGACAAGGAAGGCTTCCTGCGCTCCGAGACATCGCTGATCCAGACCATCGGCCGTGCCGCCAGAAACGTCGACGGCAAGGTCATCCTCTACGCCGACCAGATCACCGGCTCGATGGAGCGGGCGATGGCCGAGACCAACCGCCGCCGCGAAAAGCAGATGGAGTGGAACGCGGCCAACGGCATCACCCCGGAATCGGTCAAGTCGCGCATTTCGGACATCCTGGACTCGGTCTACGAGAAGGACCATGTCCGCGCCGACATCTCGCAGTTCACCGACAGCGCCGGCGCGATGATGGGCAACAATCTGAAGGCGCATCTCGACGCGATGGACAAGCAGATGCGCGACGCCGCCGCTAACCTCGATTTCGAGAAGGCGGCCCGCATCCGCGACGAGATCAAGCGGCTGCGCGAGATGGAGTTGTCCATCTCCGACGACCCGCTGGCCAAATATGCCGACATGGAAAGCCCGGTCTCGGGCCGCGAGAAGGGCAAGCACAACAAGGGCGTGGCCAAACATCGCACATCAGAGGAACAGGAGCGTTTCCGCAAGCTCGACGAGGCACGTGCCGCCGAAGAGGCGGCCCGCCCCAATCTCTTCCGCAAGCCGGCGCTCGACGAAATGGGTGCCGATGGCGCCGTGCCGGTGAAGAAGCCGCTGTTTTCGAAGCCCGCGCTCGACGCCATGGGGCCGGGCACGGATATGCCGACCCCGGCCGGCGCAGTGTCGCGTTCGCTGTTCAAGAAGCAGTCGGCCGAAGAGGCGCACGGCTCCGATTTCGGCATCCCGGGCGAACCGACCAAGCCGCTGTTCAAGAAGAACTCGCTCGACGAGATGACCGTGCGGCGCACCGAGAAGCCGGTCGAGGGAAAGGTGCCAGCGAAACCACAGCCGATCTCCCCCCGTGTGGGGGAGATGCCCGGCAGGGCAGAGGGGGGCGCGAAGGATCGCGACGATTTTGCAAAACCCATTGTCCGCCAGCGCAGTGGTATCGGCTCCTACGAAGACCCCGCCGACGCCCGCCGTGAAAAGCGCCGGCCCGGCAAGACGGGTCGGCCGGGGCGGTAGCGAGCTTCCCTTCTCCCCTTGTGGGAGAAGGTGGATCGGCGCGCAGCGCCGAGACGGTTGAGGGGTGCTGGACGGATCGCCGTCGGTGCCAAGCTGGAGCACCCCTCATCCGACCGCTTCGCGGCCACCTTCTCCCACAAGTGGAGAAGGGGGAGCCTAGCCACTTGCCATCGGCCCTACCCTTGGTGTAGCCAGTTTCTACAACTCGAACGTCTTGAAAGGAGGGCTGCGTGTTATTTTCTCACCACCGTCAGCGCGGCCCTGTCTCTGCCCTGCGAGCTTGCTTGCAGGGCTGACCAGAGACGGTCCGGGTTCTCCCGCTTCGATTTTTTGGTCCGCCCTTCGTGGTGCTGCAACGCCGAGCCTGATGGCCAGCCTGCGCACCGTCAAAGTGCATTGAGCCGGGCTCCGGCAAGACCAGAGAAATCAATATGGCCCTGATCAGCCTCAAGTCCCTCGGCGTCACCATGAGTGCGCCGCTCTTCTCCAACCTCGACCTCACCATCGGCACCGGCGACCGGCTCGGCATCGTCGCCGCCAATGGTCGGGGCAAATCCACTTTGCTGAAGTGCCTGACCGGCGAGATGGAGCCGACATCAGGCGACATCACCCGCACGCGCGGCCTGCGCGTCGGCTATGTCGAGCAAGTCGTCCCCGCAGCCTTGGCCGGGCGTAGCTTTCATGAGGTCGTGGCCGACGCCTTGCCGGCCGAGCAGGCCGAAAGCGAGCAATGGCGCGTTGACGTGGTTCTCGACTCGCTCGATGTGCCGCAGCCGATGCGCGAGCGGCCGATGCGGGCCTTGAGCGGCGGCTGGCAAAGGCTGGCGCTGATCGCCCGCGTCTGGGTCACCGACCCCGACGTCCTGCTTCTCGACGAGCCGACCAATCACCTCGATCTCGGCAAGATCAGCCAGCTCGAGACCTGGCTGAACGCGCTGCCACGTGAGGTGCCGCTGGTGATTGCCAGCCACGACCGCGCTTTTCTCGATGCTACGACCAACCGGACGCTGTTCCTGCGCCCCGAACAGTCGCCGGTATTCTCGCTGCCCTATTCACGAGCCAGGGACGCATTGAGCGAAGTCGATGCCTCGACCGAGCGCAAGTTCCAGCGCGACATGAAAGTGGCGCAGCAGCTGCGCCGGCAGGCCGCCAAGCTCAACAATATCGGGATCAATTCCGGCAGCGACCTTTTGACGGTCAAGACCAAGCAGCTCAACCAGCGGGCAGAGCGTCTGGAAGAAGCGGCAGCGCCGGCACACCGCGAAAGATCGGCGGGCGCGATCAAGCTCGCCAATCGCGGCAGCCATGCCAAGGTGCTGATCACGCTCGACGATTTCGTGGTCGGAACACCTGACGGCACGGTTCTGTTCAGCACCGGCAAGCGCCACATCTGCCAAGGCGACCGCATCGTCCTGCTCGGCCGTAACGGCGTCGGCAAATCACGGCTGATCGGCCTGATCCGGAATGCCATCGTCGCGCCGGAAACGGCGGCGCAAGGCGTGAAGGTGACGCCGTCGACCGTGCCCGGCTATAGCGACCAGGCATTGTCGGGCATCGGCGGCGACGACACGCCGCTGGCGATGCTCTCGCGCAGATTCGATGTCGGCGAGCAGCGCGCCCGCTCGCTGCTCGCGGGCGCCGGCGTCAGCATCGACATGCAGGAGCGCAGGATCGGCGTGCTGTCGGGCGGACAGAAGGCGCGGCTGATGATGCTGGCGCTCAGGCTCGCCAATCCCAACTTCTATCTGCTCGACGAGCCGACCAACCATCTCGACATCGATGGCCAGGAGGCGCTGGAAGCGGAATTGCTGGAACATCAAGCGAGCTGCCTGCTTGCCTCGCACGACCGCTCCTTCATCCGCACGGTTGGCAACCGCTTCTGGCTGATCGAGAAAGGGCGGCTGACCGAGGTCGACGACCCGGAAGCTTTCTTCCGGGAGGTAGCCGAAGCCGGCGGTTGAAAAATTGCGAAAAAAATTCCGGCGCTCTGTCGGATGATGATCGCATGCCACGTCCTTGGGACGCCGACACGGTGATGCCGGCGCCAATCGAGGAGAAAGCATCATGTCTATTCTGTCATCCATAGGTCACGCCGTGACGCGTTACTCGGCGGCTCGCGCCCGTTATCGCAGCGAACGCGCCATCCTTTCATTGCCGATCGAGCTGCGCAAAGATATTGGCTGGCCGGAAATCATCGTCGATGGGCAAAACAGCCCGCGGATTCGCATCGAAGGTTGAAAGGTGGCAGTTGGCCGTCGCGGCAGGCGCCATTTCGAATCCAAAAAGCCATCGGCCGTGTAGGATCGTCGCCGTTCCGTTCGTCCTGTGGTTCGCAAAGGCAAACCAGACGCAAAGAGGAGCATGACATGAATGACCAGCCGCAGACCCAGCCCGCCGCCAAAGTGCTTGGCGGATTGACGCCCTACCTTCAGCTGGACGGCGCTTTCAAAGCCGCAGAATTTTACCAAAAGGCCTTCGGTGCCGAGCAGGTCTTTGCCTATCCGCCGGACGAACAGGGCCGCACCATGCATATCCATCTCCACATCAACGGTTCGACCCTGATGCTTTCCGACTTCTATCCCGAGCATGGAATGGCCGCTGTGAAGCCGCAGGGCTACACCATGCAGCTCCATCTCGGCAGCGACGATATCGACGCCTGGTGGAAGCGGGCCATCGAGGCGGGGTGCGAGGAAGTCGTGCCGTTACAGGTGATGTTCTGGGGCGACCGCTGGGGCAATATGCGTGATCCGTTCGGCGTCGAATGGGCAATGAACGCACCGGTGAAAGCAGCTTAGCATTCCACACAGGCTGTGTCTGAAATCACCTCTCCCGCTCCAGAGGGAGAGGAAAACGATCGCATGGAGGAAATCAGATGTCCTATGTCGACGGTTTCGTACTTGCCGTACCGAAGGCAAAGCTCGATGCTTACAAGAAGCTGGCGGAAACCGGCGGCGCCGTCTGGAAGGAGCACGGTGCACTTGCCTACGTCGAATGCGTCGGCGACGACGTCCCTTATGGCGAGCTCACCTCGTTCCCGCGCGCCGTACAGGCCAAGGACGACGAGGTCGTCATCTTCTCATGGGTGGTCTACGAATCGCGCCAGAGCCGCGACGCGGTGATGGCCAAGGTGATGGCCGACCCGCGCCTCAAGTCGGACTGGGAGACCATGCCGTTCGACGGCAAGCGCATGATCTTTGGCGGTTTTCAGCCCTTCATCGAGCTGTAGGCGCCCCTCGATCAAGTTTGTCGTGCAGCGGCTTCAGCCGGTCGCCATAGCGCTTCCACAGGTCGACCGAGCCCTGATACATCGGCTGGCGCACTTGCGCAGCCGATGCCGTTCGCACCGGCCGGTCGGTCTGGTGGAACGACAGCACGGCGTCGTCCCACGGCAGGCCGAGATGGGCGATCAGCGCCCGCGACTGGCCTTCCTGGTCGGCGACGAAATCCTCGTAGCGAACGTCGTGCACGACATCAGGCAGCACGGCGTGCCAGTGCGCCATGATGTCGGTGTACAGATTGTGGAAATCGGCGAGCTCGTCGAGATCGTAGCCGTAGCGATGGCTGTCGCCGCGGAAGTGCACCTTGTAGATCGACAGGCAGGTCGCCGCCGCATCGCGCGCGCAATGGATGATCTTGGCCTTCGGCAGCATCAAATGGATGAAGCCCACCAAGAGGAAATTGCCGGGCATCTTGTCGGTGACGTGCCGAGAACCTGGATAGCGGGCGTGCAGCATGTCGAGATAGGCCTGGCCGGCCTCGGCATAGGCCTTGTCGGGCATGTCGGCGATGCCCCAGGGAAAGCCGCCCTTCATGCTGAGCGGAAACTGCTTGCCGACCGCCGTCTTCAATATGCCGAGCTCGCCGGCGCCATAGACCTGCGGATGGCTGGCGATGATCTGCTCGACCAGCGTGGTGCCGGAACGCGGCATGCCGACGACGAAGATCGGCGTGTCGTCGGCTATCCCGCTCGGCCTGTGCCTTTCAAAAAAGGCCTTGTCGAACACCGCCTTCATCGCCTCGAACTCGCCGCGCGTCTTGCCGGCGTCGTAGTCGATGCCCTGGCGGCGGATCGCGTTGCCTTCGGCGAAATAGTCGAAGGCGCGGCCATACTGCCTGAGGTCGTCATTGGCCTTGCCGAGACCGAAGGAAAGCTGCATGCGCGCCAGGCTGCCTTGCGGCGCCTTGGCGTGCTCCGCCTCCATGCGGGCAAGCTCGGCGTCGCGCTCCTTCTGGCGCTTGACCTGGGTAAGCATCAGCCAGGCCCTCGCCATGCCGGGGTCCACAGCCAGCGCCTGCCTGAAAAGATCCGCAGCCTCGTCGAGATTGCCCTTTTCCATCAGCCCGACACCCAGGCCGTGTAAAAGATCGGCATCCTTCGGCCGGATCGTCAGCGCCTCGCGAAAGACAGCCAGTGCCTCATCCAGCCGGCCCGCTTCCTGCAGCGTTTCGGCAAGCCCGACGCGGGCGCGGACATGGAACGGGTTACGGCCGATCGTGCCGCGATAAATATCCTCGGCGCCTTCGAATTGGCCGAGCTGCTTCAGCGACGAGCCGAGATTGTCACGCGCCGCCAGCTGGTCCGGCCGAATCGCCACCACCTTGCGGAAGAGATCGGCGGCGGCCGCGACCCGGCCGAGGTCGCGCAGCACGGTGCCGAGATTGTTGAGGAAATCCGGATTGTTCGGTTGCAGACGCACCGATTGTTCGATCAGCGCCAGCCCCTCGGCGCTGCGCCCGGTCTGGTGCAGCAGAAGCCCGAGGAAATGCGCAGCAGCCGGGTGGTTGGCCTTTTGCGCCAGCACCTGTCGGTAAAGCGCCTCGGCTTCCTGCCGGCGCCCGGCCTGGTGCAGCTGCAGCGCCTGCTGCACGTGCTGGTCGAGCCCCAGCGGCGGCTGTCCGCCTGAGCCGTAACGTGCGCCTGCCGGTTGTCTCGGATCTCTGTTGATGGGAAACCTGCCGTGTTGTCCGCCTGCCGCGATCTAGGCCATCGCTGCGGCGCGTGCAAGAGCAGACGGCGGTCGCTGCGAAGCAAACCTTCGAACCCGGGGGGAGCCTACCGAAAGTCGGCCGGCGTCAGCACATACATGTTCCTGCGGCCGTGCGAGTAGGCTTGGCGCGCAATCTCGTGGATCGACGAACGCTTGGCGTCGAAGGCGCTGAGAAATTCGGCCTCGGCTCCGCTTGCTGCCGGGTTTGCCGCCGAAAGTGCCGCGACCTCGACAAAGAACGGGACTTCGAGCATGCCGTCATGGCCGACGAAACGAATGCGCTTGGCCGCCGCGTCATAGGAGCGGCTGGGATTGGGAAAATTGAGCGTCATGGCTTGCGCGTCAAATCAGGCGGTTGCTTTCGGCAAGCTGGCGCGCCCGCCGCGCCGTGCCGTCGGTGTCGGCAATCCTTCGCCTTGCCGCCTCGTCGCTTCTTATCGTGAGACGCGGCGACAAGACCTTTATCGGCTTTGCGACAGGACTGACTGCAACTGTCGGGACATCCGGTGTTCTTGCGGAGTTCATGACTCTCTTCCTTCCATTGCTAGATAAATACAAATGCCGGAGGAATTTTTTCGGAAGTTCTTCAAACAATTTTTGAGGTGCACCGGGACCGTATCATCGTTCTGCGGATAACTATAGAAAAGTAATTTGACGTTGGTAGGGGTAAGAGGCCGAAAACTTCTTGAATAAGCCGTATTTTCAGACTATTGGTATGAAACCGTTTTGGGCCATGCTTGGCCCCGCGGTGTCAGGGATTCTCGGCCCGCCAAACTTATCCAAATCGCCGACACCTGGTACCGCAATGCAGGCTCCGCTTCCGGGGCAGGCCGGAAAGAAACTTCAAGGCACGAGAACTTCAAGGCACAAGCGAGAACTTCGAGGCACAAGAATGTCTGCTCGCACCACCCATTCCATAGCGCATTTCGCGGCACCTTTCGTGCTTGGCGGGCTGGATGGCGTGCAGCCGGCCGGCGACTATGACATCGACCACGACGAAGAACTGATCGACGGCATGTCCTGGCCTGCCTGGCGCCGCGTCGCCACTTTCATCCATCTGCCGGCAAGGACAGTGAAAAGCGCGACCAGCCAGCTTGTCGCCATTGACCATGCCGAGCTCGACGCAGCGCTTCGGCACGACCAGGAGAATGTCACATGATCCGCTTCCAGCAGAATGCGCGGCGCACGGACACGCCGGCGCATATCTTCACCGTCGGCCAGACCGTCCGCATGAAGAGCCGCACCGGCCTTGCCCAAAAGACCGCGGAGCTGTTCCAGATCAAGAGCCGGCTGCCGGTCAAGGACGGCTCGCCGCAATATCGCATCCGCAGCGATCAGGAGACCTATGAGCGGGTCACCACGGAAGACAATCTCGAACCGGTCGACAACCCGGCCAACTGAGCCGACGCGCCGCAACGCTGCTTCACATGCTGATGGTGCCGCAGATCTGCGTCGCCTGCGCATCTCCAACGGGAACGGCGCTGAGCTCTACGCCGGCCCCCAGATGGTGCTTATCCGGCCAGGCTGTAGGTCGGTGCGCTAGCAGGGCCCGTCATCGACGACGCGATAATCCGCCGCGCGGGCTTCGCATTCGTTGGGGAATGTGCGCAGTTCGCCATGGCGACGGGCACAGACCGGGCGGTATTCGCGGGTGCAGAATGTCTGCTCCTCACCGCCACCACCACCGCCGCGGCACTCGCCCTCGCGAATGATGCGGTATCCGGCCCGTTCGGCAAGGCAGGCATTGGCGAAGGTCTGGCGGTCGCCGCCGCGCCGGGCACAGACCGGGTCATATTGCCTAGTGCAGAATTGCGGCCCCGGCCGTGGCGGGCGCGGCCCCGGCCCCTCATCATCCACCACGACGGTGCAGGCTGCGAGAATTGCCGACAGGAACAGGATGGAAAAAACCTGCCGCGGAAAGATTGCCGCAAGAAACCGCATGAATGTTCCCTCCCTCGAAACTCCTGCCTGCACAAATGGTGCCTGGGTCAGGCCGATCCTCGTCATTCCGCTGCCAGATGCAACCCCTGTTTGCAACTGGCGAGCCAGGGCGGTATGCCGGCGCAAGCCAAGACAGCACCTGCCCCGCTGGCTGGACCATGCCTGGGTGAAGTCTGGCCGATGACCGCGCAGAGAACCGGGACTATCGGTGCGATGCGTCGGGATGCGCCTGTTGGGGCCGCCCGCGGCTGTGTCTTGCAAGCATCACGTTTCCGTGCGATAAATTTTGTGTTCGGGCATTTGCGACCCGGAGAGCGGAACGTTTTGGACGACCTTTCCCCGATACTGTGAATCTCTGACAGCCCCGTTTTCGGCGGGGGGTTTTACCCATGCGCCAATGCATGACTGCCGAAGCAACCACCGGGACTTGCCCACGGCGCCAGGCGGCGGGCGGAACCACCAAGACTGACACGGGTGAAGGAGTTTCCCCAATGGCCCAGACCGGCACCGTTAAATTCTTCAACGCTACCAAAGGCTTCGGCTTCATCACGCCCGATGGCGGCGCCAAGGATGTGTTCGTCCACATCTCGGCGATCGAGGCTTCCGGGCTGCGCACGCTTGTCGACGGTCAGAAGGTCACCTTCGATGTCGAGCCCGACCGTATGGGCAAGGGTCCGAAAGCGGTCAATCTCCGCGCTGCCTGAAACCACAGCGTGCCGCGCGTCCTTTCGGGGTGTGAGGATGCTGCAAGGCTTTTGGAGTGAACTTGAATTCTGTAAAGGCGCGGCGGTTTTCGTCGCGCCTTTTGTGTTCCGGGATGCTTGCCCGCACCCGCAAAACTTTCTCTTGCCGATGGCACTAAAATAAAGGACAAATTTCCGTCCGGGCATTTGCCGGCCCGAGACTGGACTTGTGGGATCAAAGGAGCTTCCCATGCCGCAGACCGGCACCGTCAAATTCTTCAATCACGCCAAGGGCTTCGGCTTCATCACGCCGGACGACGGGGCAAAGGATGTCTTCGTCCATATTTCGGCCGTGCAGGCGTCGGGTCTTCCCGGTCTTGAGGATGGGCAGAAAGTGACATTCGACACCGAGCCGGACAAGCGCGGCAAGGGTCCGAAAGCCGTCAACCTGTCGATCGGCTGAACCACCCCCGGACAGAATGGACGTGGGCCGGTCTGGCCTGCGGTGTTTGCCGCACGCTTGAACCGCCCAGTTAGATGAACCGCCTGGTCAAATTTCGTTCAGCCCCCGTTCAGCCACGGTCGCATATTAATCTTCGTTAAAGCCGGACCGCATCCCCCGAAAACGACCCGGGCCGGCACGAAGGAGACCGACATGAACCGAATTTTCAAGACTGCCATCCTGTCCGCCGCGGTCGTTGCGACCACGCTTGCGACCTTGCCCGCGGCGAATGCCGACGAATGGCGCCATCACCGCCGCCACCACGGCCACGGCGACGCCGTTGCGGCCGGCGTGCTCGGCCTTGCGGCCGGTGCCCTGATCGGCGGTGCGCTCGCCAGCCCGCAGCCCCGCTATTACGACCCGGCCTATGATGATGAATACTACAGGCCTGCCCCGGTGCGCCGTTATTACGTGCAGCCGCGAGTGGCCTATGCCGAAAGCTATGCGGAGCCGTGGACCCGCGGCTGGTACGAATACTGCTCGGACCGCTACCGGAGCTTCAACGCCCGTACCGGCACGTTCACCGGCTATGACGGCGAACAGCATTTCTGCACCGCCAATTAGCGGAGGCAGTTTCCCGTCGGAAAAAAGCGCGGTCGCACAGGCCGCGCTTTTTGTTTCCGGCAAGCGGTTTCAGACCAGAAAAGGATTGCTCCGCCGCTCCTCACCAAAACGGCCGCCGGGACCATGGCCGCAGATAAAGCCGATGTCGTCGCCCAACGGCAAAAGCTTCTCCTTGATCGAGGCGATCAGCGCGGCGTGGTTGCCGCCCGGCAGATCGGTGCGGCCGACCGAACCGCGGAACAGCACGTCGCCGACATGCGCGAACTTCGCCGCCCGGTTATAGTAGACGACGTGGCCGGGTGCGTGGCCCGGACAATGGAGCACCTCGAACTCGTGCGAGCCGAACGAAACGGTCTCGCCTTCGGCAAGGAACCGGTCGGGGACACAGTTGCGCACGGGATCGGTGATGCCGTAGCGCTTCGCCTGGTTCTCGAGATTGACGAGCAGCGGCCGGTCGGCGGCATGCGGACCGATGATCTCGATACCGAGCGCCTCCTTCAGTTCCATGGCCCCGCCGGCATGGTCGATATGGCCATGCGTAATCCAGATCGCGCCGGCAGTGATCGCATTGTCCTCGAGCGCCGCCAGCACCTTGTCGATGTCACCGCCCGGATCGACGACAACGCCTTGTCTGTCGTCCATGTCGAAGAGGATGGTGCAGTTCTGCTGGAACGGCGTGACCGGCACGATGCCGGCGTTGAGCTGACCCATATTCGTCCTTTCACGCTGTCGGAGTGCTGCGCGTCCCCTCGAACGCGTCAGGAGAGCTCCAACCTTGAACCAGGCCCTGATGTAGAGACACACGCGAACGGCGTCCACCGCTCCCACAAACGGCAAACGAAATGGGCGGCCGAAGCCGCCCATTTGACAACCTGAAACGTCGAAGCTTATTTCTTCATCGCGTTCATGACCGCACCGATGATGCCGGTCAGGATGGCGCCGCCGCCGGCACCGCCAACGATATTTGAAATGTTCAACGCGCTGCCGGCCCCTGCCGCCGTGGCGGCTGCTGCCGGATCGACCGCGCCACCCAGCAGACTGTTGAGGATGGCCGCACCGCCGACGCCGCCGACAGCGCCACCCAGGATTTTGGTAAGCTGCCCCATCGCCGCACTCTTGATAGCCGCACCCACCGCCTGGCCACCGATGATGCCCGTAATCACCTGAATAATGATCGGAAGAAGCGTGTTCATATCCATATTTCCAGTCCCTCCATAGCTGCCAGCCTCCCAGGCCGACGCCATCATGAGACGCCGAATTGAATGAAAGTCAAATGCGCAAACGCTTAAATAAAAGGGGCGGCCCGAAAACCGCCCCTACTTGATAAAAAACCTGTGACTTTCGTTATTCTGCAGCAATCGCGTGGTTGGGTTGAACCGCCGCAGAATAGTCGTTCATCAATGTCTTGGCGATATCGCCGACCTCGAATCGGTACGGACCGATCTCCGAAACCGGTGTCACCTCGGCCGCCGTCCCGGTGAGGAAGCACTGGTGGAAGCCTTCAAGCTCCTCCGGCATGATGGCGCGCTCGATCACCTCCACACCGCGGTCCTTGGCAAGGTCGATGACCGTGCGGCGGGTGATGCCGTCAAGGAAGCAATCAGGCTTGGGCGTATGGATCTTGCCGTCCTTGACGAAGAAGATGTTGGCGCCTGTCGCTTCCGCCACCTGGCCACGCCAGTCGAGCATCATGGCGTCGGCATAGCCCTTGGCCTCGGCGGCATGCTTGGACATGGTGCAGATCATGTAGAGGCCGGCCGCCTTCGATTTCGACGGTGCGGTGCGCGGGTCGGGGCGGCGCCATTCGGCCATGTCGAGCCGGATACCCTTGAGCTTCTGCGCCGGGTCGAAATAGCTTGGCCACTGCCAGATGGCGATGGCGCAGTTGATCCGGCTGTTCTGTGCGGAAACGCCCATCTGTTCACTGCCGCGCCACGCGATCGGCCGGACATAGGCGTCTTGGAAACCTTGCTTCTTCAACAGCGTGCGGCAGGCGTCGTCGATCTCGGCGACCGAGTAGGGTATCTTGAAGCCAAGCAGGCGCGCCGATTCATGCAGGCGTTCGGTGTGGTCGGTCAGCTTGAAAATTTCGCCCCCATAAGCGCGCTCGCCCTCGAATACCGCGCTGGCGTAGTGCAGCCCGTGGGTCAAGACGTGGATCTTGGCGTCGGCCCATTTGACGAATTCGCCGTTCATCCAGATAAAGCCGTCCAGTTGGTCGAAGGGAACGGATGCCATGGTAACCTCCCGCGGGCGGCGGCCCGCACATCATTGCGTCGTTGCGTGTTTCGTTTCGGCCGCTGTGGGCGGCCATTGTCTCAAAGCGTAGGCGGATATTTAAGGTCTGGCAAACTCAGGAAGTTCCGGAAAAAACGGCTTCGCTTGCCTTTTCGTTCGCAATCCGCCGAAAAGCTTGCCAAAAATTACCATCGCGCGGAAAATACGTCAATAGTGCTGACATAATTTCCTGCTTCACACGGAGAAAAGATGACGAGCCACGCAGCCGCAGAACCGATCAGGACGGCGATCACCGACGAGGACGGCATCGATTTCGCCATCATCGAGTTGTTTTTCTTCGCCTATCGCGACTTTACCTCCGATCCGGACCAGATCCTGGCCGAATACGGTTTTGGCCGTGCCCATCACCGGGTTCTGCATTTCGTCAATCGCCGGCCCGGGCTGACGGTCGCCGAGCTCCTCGACGTGCTCAAGATCACCAAGCAGAGCCTGGCGCGCGTGCTCAAGCAACTGATCGACACCGACCATATCGTGCAATTGCAGGGCCCTCGCGACCGCCGCCAGCGCGAACTCTACCCGACGGCCAAGGGCCGTGCCCTGGCGCTGGCGCTGGCGCGGCCACAGTCGCGCCGCATCCATGCTGCATTGGAAGATTCCGGAGCCACCGAACGCGCCGTTATCGAACGGTTCCTTGAAGCGATGGTCAATCCGGAACTAAGGGCGCAGATCGACATTGTGCCCGCAAAGATGTCAGGGAAAAACCATGGAGACCATTGAGAGGGTTGATCATCCGACAGCACCGGAAGACGACGCGCCGCATCTGCTGGTGGTCGACGACGACACCCGTATCCGCAATCTTCTGAAACAGTATCTGACCGAAAACGGCTTTCGCGTCACCGTCGCCGGAAATTCCGGCGAGGCGCGGCGCAAGCTCGCCGGCCTCGACTTCGATCTGATCGTGCTCGACGTCATGATGCCGGGTGAAAGTGGCGTCGACCTCACCAAGGCGCTGCGGGCGGAGAAAAACGTGCCGATCCTGATGCTCACCGCACTGTCCGAAACCGACAGCCGGATCACCGGGCTCGAGGCCGGCGCCGACGACTATCTGCCTAAACCGTTCGACCCGCGCGAGCTGATCCTGCGTATCAACAATATCCTGCGCCGCGGCGGCCCCGCGACAACGCCTAAGGTCGAACAGCTGGTCTTTGGCCCCTATACGTTCCAGATCGCCAGGCGTGAGCTGAAGCGCGGCGGCGAGGCGCTCAAGCTGACCGACCGCGAGCAGGAAATCCTGGCGATCTTCGCTGCGCGTGCCGGCGAAACGATACCGCGGCATGAGCTTGTCGGCGATGAATCCGAGGTCGGCGAGCGCACGATCGACGTCCAGATCAATCGGCTCCGCCGCAAGATCGAACGCGATCCGTCCAATCCGGTCTGGCTGCAGACAGTGCGCGGTATTGGGTATCGGCTCAGCGTGGAATAGAATGTCGCCGACAGCGGTCCTTTGCCGGGCCGCCGGTGAGCGAAAAGACGAATGGCGACCACGCAACTCGAACGGCCGGGAGATGGCGGCTTGAGCGCTCGCGCGACGCGGGCGCTCAAGGCCGTGCCGCGCGCCTGGAACCGTTTCTGGCGCCTGGTGTCGCTTTACATGCCGAAGCGGCTCTATGCCCGTTCGCTGATCATCGTCATCGCGCCGATGATCATGCTGCAGTCGGTCGTCGCCTTTGTCTTCATGGAGCGCCACTGGCAGACCGTGACGCAGCGCCTGTCGCAGGCCACGGTGCGCGACATCGCCGCCATCATCGACCTGATAGAGACCTATCCTCACGACGCCGACTACGCCAACGTCATCCGCATCGCCCAGGATCGCATGCAGCTGAAGGTCGACCTCCTGCCGCCCGACCCGCTGCCGCCTCCCGGGCCAAAGCCGTTCTTCTCGATCCTCGACGAGATCCTTTCGTCCGAGATCACCCGCCAGATCAACCGTCCGTTCTGGATCGATACGGTCGGCAATTCCAATATCGTCGAGGTCCGCGTCCAGCTCGAGAACAAGGTGCTGCGCGTCTTCGTGCGCCGCAGCCAGGCCTATGCATCGAACACCCATATTTTCCTGATCTGGATGGTCGGCACCTCGCTGGTGCTGCTGATGATCGCCATTCCCTTCCTGCGCAACCAGATCCGGCCGATTCTGACGCTGGCCGAGGCGGCCGAGAGCTTCGGCAAGGGCCGGCCGATGCCGCGCGATTTTCGCCCGCGCGGAGCCGAGGAAGTCCGCCGCGCCGGCTTTGCCTTCATACAGATGCGCGAACGCATCGAACGCCAGCTCGAGCAGCGTACCGCCATGCTGAGCGGCGTCAGCCACGATCTGAGGACCATCCTCACCCGCTTCAAACTGCAATTGGCGCTTGCCGGGACCAAGGCGGCCGATACCCAGGCACTCGACCAAGACATCGACGACATGCAGTCGATGCTGGAAGGCTACCTTGCCTTTGCACGCGGCGAAGCTTCGGAAGACGCAGGTCAGTTCGATCTCGAAGCCTTCTTCGACAAGCTTCGCGAGGAAGCCGCGCTGCGCAAGCGCAAGCTGTCGACCGTGCTTGTCGGCGATCCGCATGTGCACGTGCGCCCCAATGCCTTTGCCCGGCTGCTGTCCAACGTCGTCGGCAATGCATTCCGCTATGCCAAGACGGTGGAGATCAATGCCAATCATGGGCGCGGTTCGCTGCTCGTCACCATCGACGATGACGGTCCGGGCATTCCGCCCGAAAAGCGGGAGGATGTATTCAAGCCGTTCGTGCGGCTCGACGAGGCCCGCAACCTCGACGCCAGCGGCACCGGCCTTGGCCTCTCCATCGCACGTGACATTGCCCGCAGCCATGGCGGCGACATCGTCCTCGAACGCAGCCCGCTCGGCGGCCTTCGGGCGGTGATCAAGGTCCCCGCTTGACGGCAGCGACACCCGGCCTTCATCGGCCCGTCATGAAACCATGGTGAAGAGCGCCAATGAAGCGCGCAATCCTGATTGATTCGGCCCTGCGGCCTCATTTCGACCCCGCGCCTGCCCGGGTGCGCTGGTGCGACGCCAGAGCTGCGGCGTGGTCGCCGTTCAGGCATCGCGGCAAGCCAATCAAGCTTGCCGCCAAGGGACCGCCATGCGCATCCTGATGGTCACCGACGCCTGGCGCCCGCAAGTCAACGGCGTCGTCCACACGCTGGAGCGCCTCTCGGAGACCCTGAAATCCTTCGATATCGAGACGGACTTCCTGACGCCGAATATCTTTCGCACCCTGCCTCTGCCGACCTATCCCGATATCAGGCTGGCGCTGACGACGCCGCACCGCGTGGCGCGGCTGATCGAGGCGCGCAAGGTGGACCACATCCATATCGTCACCGAAGGACCGCTCGGCATTATGGCCCGGCGCTACTGCCGCAACGCCGGCCGCCCGTTCACGACCAGCTATCACACACGTTTTCCGGAATATCTGAGCGCACGCCTGCCGGTGCCTGAAGCATGGGCCTATCGCTGGCTGCGCGATTTCCACAATTCAGGACAGGGCACGCTGGTTGCCACACAGTCGCTTGCCAACGATCTTGCGGCGCGCGGTTTCACCAAGCTCCGGCCGTGGACGCGCGGCGTCGACACCGATCATTTTCGGCCGGACAAAAGAAAGGACCTGGGATTCCCCGGACCGATCTTCCTCTGCGTCGGCCGCGTCGCGATCGAAAAGAACCTGCCGGCCTTCCTCGACCTCGACCTGCCCGGCAGCAAGTTGGTCGTAGGCGAAGGGCCGGAATTGGCGAAGCTGAAGGCCAGATATCCCGATGCCCATTTCCTCGGCCATCGTCCGAACGACGAACTGGCCGAGATCTACGCCTCGGCCGATGTTTTCGTCTTCCCCAGCCGTACCGACACGTTCGGCAACGTCATCATCGAGGCGCTGGCCAGCGGCACGCCGGTCGCAGCCTATCCCGTCACCGGACCAATCGATATCGTCGGCGACGGCATCGGCGGCGCGGTGTCGGACGACCTGCGGCAAGCAGCGCTCGCCGCCCTTCACGTCGACCGCGCCGAGGCGCGGCAACGCGCGATGCGCTACAGCTGGAAGGCCTGCGCGGAAATGTTCATGGAAACGGTCGAAGAGGCGCTGGGTACCAGGCGTAAACTGGCTGCGTGAACAACAGCGCAGCTAGAACAACCTGCCGCCGTCCGGCACCTTGCGCTCGATCGCGCCAAGGACGACGGCGCCCTCCTCGTCAGGAAAGCCGAGCGTCAGCACTTCCGACATGAATGGCCCGATCTGACGCGGCGGGAAATTGACCACCGCGAACACCTGCCGGCCGATCAGGGTTTCGGGCGTATAATATTTCGTGATCTGGGCCGAGGATTTCTTCACCCCGATCACGGGACCGAAATCGATTTTCAATTTGATCGCCGGCTTGCGCGCCTCGGGAAAAGGCTCGGCCTCGACGATCGTGCCGGCGCGGATGTCGATGCGGTCGAAATCGGCAAAGCTGATCTCGGGTTTTCGCGCGTTGCTCGAACTCATCGACGGTCAGGCGTTTCCGTAGGTTTCGAACAGCACGCCGGCCAACGCATCCTTGGCCGAAGTGCCTGACCAGACGACGAACTGGAACGCCTGGAAATAGCATTCGCAGGCCTCCAGCGCCGACGACAGCAGCACCTCGACCTGCTGGCTCGACGGCTCGACCCCACCGGCCAGCAGCAGCGACTGGCGGAACATGATGGCGCCTTCCTGCTCCCAGAGGTCGAAATGGCCAAATAGCATCTGCTCGTTGATCAGCGAAAGCAGCCGCATCACCTCGAGCGCGCGCGCCTCCGGGACCTTGATGTCGAAGGCGCAGGCCAGGTGCAGCGCCTCATAGTCCTCCATCCAGGAGAATGAAACGTGGTAGTCGGTCCAGCTTCCGGCAACAGAGATCGAGATCTCGTCGTCGCCGGCCCGCTCGAAGGACCAATCGTTGTTGTGCGCCACCTGCTCGATAACATCCACCGGATGGATTTCGCGGGAGAATTCGAGTTCGAGAAGTTCCATGAAATGCTTCCTGTCGTTCTGGGAGCGCCACCACACGCTCCGCTGGAGAGGCACACTCGAACAATTCTGCCTAGAACTCGGACGGCCAGGACTTCGTCAACGCAAAGACCCCGGACCGGACCCCACCGCCCG
This sequence comes from Mesorhizobium sp. M0633, assembly GCF_040320645.1. NCBI lineage: Bacteria > Pseudomonadati > Pseudomonadota > Alphaproteobacteria > Hyphomicrobiales > Phyllobacteriaceae > Mesorhizobium > Mesorhizobium sp. M0633. Next base: position 215,789 of record NZ_JAMYQC010000001.1, on the reverse strand, counting down.
GCGCATGACCCTGCTCCGAATCATGCAACAAATTCAGTCTATTGATCGGGAGTCGCGTGACCAGCCAAATTTTTCGCACTGCGTCATTCGCATGTGGAAAGGCGCTGTCACAAAGATTCACGCAGTACCGGTAAGCGATTCACGACAAAGCGCTTTTTGCGATCCGGCTTTGTGGAAAAGTTTAACGATTTATTTCTTGTTATTTTTTTGCACGCGGCTTTGACGCAGCCGCAGGCGCTGGTTGACCGGTCAATTCGGCAAGCCTGGCCTCAAGCGCCTCGATGCGAGCGGCGAGGCGGGTGTTTTCTTCCCTGGCCTTCGCCGCCATGTCGCGAGCGGCCTCGAATTCCTCGCGCTGCACCACGTCCATGGAGTTGAGTATGCGCTCGGCCTGGCCCCTGAAGGCGGTCTCCACCTCGCGCCGCACGCCTTGCGCGGCACCGGCTGCATCGGTCATCAGCTTGGCGAATTCATCGAGAATGCGGTTCGGTCCGGTCGCCATGGCAAATCCTCGCTTGGTCGAATTGACGTAGTGGCGCGCGATTCGGAATGCAAGCATATGCTTGCCTTGACCGCGCCAAAAGCCTGCCGCATGGTCCGCGCCCGAACCTGATTGGGAACCCGGAGACCCTGTTGAGCGAATATTTGCTGCCGCTGGCCGCCCTGCCCTTTCCCAACATCGACCCGGTCATCGTCCGGATCGGACCGCTGGCGGTGCATTGGTACGGCGTCGGCTACATCGTCGGCATTCTGTTCGCCTGGTGGTATGCCAAGCGCCTCGTCACCAACCCAAAACTGTGGCCCGACGGCACCCTGCCGATGAAGCCCGTCGACCTCGATGACTTCATCGTCTGGGCAGCCATCGGTGTGGTGCTCGGCGGACGCACCGGCTACGTGCTGTTCTACGACCTGCCGCGCTACATTGCCAATCCGCTCGATATCGTCGCCGTCTGGCAGGGCGGGATGTCGTTTCATGGCGGCCTGATCGGCGTCATTCTCGCAATGACGCTGTTTTCCCGGTCTCGTGGCATCCGCACATGGTCGCTGTTCGACGTGGTTGCCGCCGGCGTGCCGGTGGGGCTTGGCCTCGTTCGCCTGGCAAACTTCATCAATTCCGAACTATGGGGCCGGCCGACCGACGTTCCATGGGCATTCGAATTCCCCAATGGCGGCCCATTTGCACGCCATCCGAGCCAGATCTACGAGGCGCTGCTCGAAGGGCTGGTGTTGTTCCTTGTCCTGCGCTTCCTCACCCATTCGCGGCTCAAGCTGAAGGCGCCGCGCTTCGTCGGCGGCGCCTTCATCGCCGGCTATGGCGCCTCGCGCATCTTCGTCGAATTCTTTCGCGAGCCCGACCAGCAGCTTGGCTACCTCCTTGGCACGAGCTGGCTGACCATGGGAATGGTGCTGTCACTGCCGATGGTGCTGGCCGGCATCTGGGCGATGGCTACAGCCAAGCCGGTGACAAAACCGCAGCCGGCATGACGCGGCTGAAGACCCGCATCGCCGAGCTGATCGGTGCCGTGGGACCGATCCCCATCAGCGAATACATGGCGCTCTGCCTGTTCGATCCGCAGGACGGCTATTATACGACACGTGAGCCGTTCGGCGCCGCCGGCGACTTCGTCACCGCGCCGGAGGTCAGCCAGATGTTTGGCGAGCTGGTCGCCATCTGGCTCTATCAGGCGTGGCTGGCGATCCACCGGCCGACGCCGGTCGCCATCGCCGAAATAGGCCCCGGCCGCGGCACGCTGATGAGAGATATGCTGCGCACGCTTTCGCGGCTCGATCCGACGCTTACCGCCAGCGCATCGTTCGCCTTGATCGAGACCAGTCTGCGGTTGACCGAGGTCCAGAAACGAACGCTTGCCGGGACGTCGGCCACCATCGCCTGGCATGAGGCCGTCGACACACTACCGCAGGGGCCGCTTCTGATTGTTGGTAACGAGCTGTTTGACGCGGTGCCCATCCGCCAGTTCGTCCGCGCTGGGGCCGGCTGGCGCGAGCGGATGATCGGTCTCGACGATGCGAACCGGCTGCGCTTTTTCGTCGGCGCTGGCTCGCTTGACCCGATGCTGCGGCCGGAGGGTGCCGAGAATGCGCCGCAAGGTGCCATCGTCGAGGTGGCGCCAGCCCGCGCCGCCCTGATGGCGGCCATCGCCGGGCGACTTGCCGGATTTGGCGGCGCCGGCCTGTTTCTCGACTATGGTCACCTCCAGCCCGGGATCGGCGACACCTTGCAGGCCTTGCGCAAGCATGGTCATGAGGACGTGCTGGCCAATCCGGGGCAGGCCGATCTCACAGCCCATGTCGATTTCGCTGCCCTCGCGGCAACCGTTCGGGCACACAGCCTCGATGCCCACCTCTCAACGCAAGGTGAATTCCTGCTCAAGATGGGGCTTCTCGAACGAGCTGGCCGGCTCGGCGCCAATGCCGATGAGGCAGCTCGCGAAAAGATCGCGGCCGACGTCGAGCGCCTGGCCGGCCCGCTGGCCATGGGCGAACTCTTCAAGGTGCTTGCCGTCCTCCCCGCCGGCATTGCCGTTCCGCCGTTTCCAAGCACGGATTGACTTTTCGCTGCCGCCTCTCTCACTCTCCCGTCTCCGACTAGCGCCCGACATCAACTGCGCCAGCCTTCAACTGACCAGCCTTCAACTGACCAGCCTTCAACTGCGCCCCTTCAACTCGCTTGACGAAATCACCCATACGGACAACAAAGCCGCCATGCTGAATCAGACCAAACCGGATCCCGTTCGGTCGCCCTTGCTGGAAACGGCGCAAGGCATCCGCTACGGCTACTTCACGCGAGTCGGCGGCATTTCCAGCGGCATCTACCGGGGCCTCAACATCGGCACCGGCTCGAACGACGACCAGACGCTGGTGCGCGAGAATCGCCGCCGGGTCGCCGAATGGATGGGCGTGCCTGCAAACCATCTGCTGACCGCTCACCAGGTTCATTCGCCGGACGTCGTCATTGCCAGGGAGCCTTTTGCCGGCGAGCGGCCCAAGGCCGACGCCATTGTCACCGACCGGCCGGGCATTGCCGTCGGTGCCTCGACCGCCGACTGCGGACCGGTCCTCTTCGCCGACGCCGAGGCGCGCATTATCGGCGCCGCCCATGCCGGCTGGAAAGGCGCTTTCACCGGAGTGCTGGAAAACACCATCGCGGCAATGGAAAGCCTCGGCGCCCGGCGCGACCGCATCGTCGCAGTGCTCGGTCCTTCGATCGGCCCACGGAATTACGAAGTCGGACCGGAATTCGTCGCCCGTTTCGTCGACGCCGATGCCGGCAATGCTCGCTATTTCGCGCCCTCCGCAAATGCCGGACACGCGATGTTCGATCTCAACCGCTACACGGTCGACCGGCTGACCAAGGGCGGCGTCAACGCCGAAGGACTTGGCCGCTGCACCTATGCCGAGGAAGAGCTTTTCTACTCCTATCGGCGCAGCACGCATCGCAACGAGCCCGACTACGGGCGGCAGGTTTCGGCAATCGTTTTGGAGGCTGACTGATGGCGCTGCATTTCGAACGCTCGGAATTCGACGCGCGGCGCGATCGACTGATGATCGAGATCGCCGAAAAGAAGCTCGACGCCGTCCTGCTGTTTGCCCAGGAAAGCATGTATTGGCTAACCGGCTACGACACCTTCGGCTTCTGCTTTTTCCAGTGCCTGGTGGTCAAGGCCAACGGCTCGATGGTGCTGCTGACGCGTTCGGCCGACTTGCGCCAGGCGCGCCACACCTCGATCATCGACAACATCGTTTTGTGGACGGACCGCAACGGCGCCAATCCGGCGGTAGATCTGCGCAATCTGCTCAACGAGCTTGACCTGCTCGGCGCCCGGATCGGCGTCGAATACGACACCCACGGCCTGACCGCCTATAATGGCCGGCGCCTCGACGAGCAGTTGCAGACCTTCGGGCAGATCGCGGATGCCTCCGGCATTGTCAGCCGGCTACGGCTGTTCAAGAGCCCGGCAGAAATCGCCAAGGCGGAAAAAGCCGCAAATCTGGCCGACGACGCGCTGGACGCAGCACTGCCGCTGATCAAGCAGGGCGGCGATGAGGCGCTGATCCTCGCCGCCATGCAAGGTGCGATCTTTGCCGGCGGCGGCGATTATCCGGCCAACGAGTTCATCATCGGCTCCGGAGTCGACGCCCTGCTTTGCCGCTACAAGGCCGGTCGCCGCAAGCTCACCAAGAACGACCAGCTGACGCTCGAATGGGCCGGTGTCTTCCACCACTACCATGCGGCAATGATGCGCACGGTGTTGACCGGCAAGGTATCGAAACGCCACCAGGAATTGTTCGATGCCGCCCGCGCCGCGCTACTTGCAGTCGAGAAGGCGATGACGCCCGGTAATACGTTCGGCGACGTGTTCGACGCCCATGCCCGCACCCTCGAAGCCCACAATTTGACCAAGCACCGGCTCAATGCCTGCGGCTATTCGCTCGGCGCCCGCTTCACCCCGTCCTGGATGGATATGCCGATGTTCTATCAGGGTAATCCCGAACCGATTGCGCCGAACATGACGCTGTTCGCCCATATGATCATCATGGACTCCGAAACCGAAACCGCGATGACGCTTGGCCGCACCTATCTGACCACCGAATCCCAGCCGAAGCCGCTGTCCCGCCATGATCTCGACTTGATCGTGCAGTGAATCCATAATGGAAAGAGTGTGAGGGGCGTTCGTCGCCAAGGAGTTTTCAGGCTAATGAGACGATCGCATGTGACGACCGTGTCATTGCTCGTGGCGCTGGCACTGGCGGCCTGCACCAATGCGAAGGACGTTCTCGAACCCTCGGCCATTGCCCCGCAATCGACGCAATCGCTCTCCGGAGCCGGAGGTGCCGCAACGCCCCCCGCAACTCCGGCTCAGCCTGCCGGCACCGCGCAAACCGCAGATACAGCGCAGCCTTCCGCTGCAGCAGCCGTGCCGCCCGCCAAAAGCGCGGCTGCCATTGCGCGGACCCGGCTGCAGGTGGCGCCGATCGTCGGCGCCTCAGTAGAAGCCGCGACACCGCTGACCGCCGAGCTTCAGACACGCGCCAGGCAGCGCGGCATCACCTTGGCCGGCAGCACCGACCAGACCCCTACGCATGTGCTCAAGGGCTATTTCTCGACCATGACGGAAGGCAAGGACACCACCGTCATCTACGTCTGGGACATCTATGACCCGGCCGGCAACCGGCTGCATCGCATCAACGGCCAACAGAAGGCGCCCTCTGTTGGCGGCGGCGAAGGCTGGGCGGCGGTCGAGCCGGCGACCATGCAGGCAATTGCCGACCAGGCAATCGACCAGTTCGCCACCTGGCTTGGCGGCGGCGCCGGCTGACCTGGAGCGTGATTCCGAAAAGTGGAATCCGGTTTTCGGAAAAGAGCATGCTCAGACTGAAAGTTAGAAGCTATCCCGATTCCGTCGGCATGGAACTGGCTCTATCGCCGCATGCTCAAGCCGTAAGCGTTTATTGAGATTAGCCGGCGGATTCCCATTCACGACGCTTGCAATACCGGCGCGGGCCGCTAAAAGCCCGACTAAGAGGCTGGAGTGCTATCGGAGTCTCTCAATCCTTCGCCAGGAACGGTGCATGAAGCTCTTCGCGGGCAATTCCAACAGGGTGCTGGCCGAATCAGTCGCCCGCTACCTCAACATTCCGCTGGGCAAGGCCAGCGTCAGGCGCTTCGCCGATCAGGAAATCTTCGTCGAGATCCAGGAGAATGTGCGCGGCGAGGACGTCTTCATCCTGCAGTCCACCTCGTTCCCGACCAACGATCATCTGATGGAACTGCTCATCATGATCGACGCCTTCATGCGCTCTTCGGCCAAGCGCATCACTGCGGTTATTCCTTATTTCGGCTATGCCAGGCAGGATCGCCGTGCCTCGGGCCGCACACCGATCTCGGCCAAGCTGGTCGCCAACATGATCACGAGGGCGGGCGTCAACCGGGTGCTGACCCTGGATCTCCATGCCGGCCAGATTCAAGGCTTCTTCGACATCCCGACCGACAATCTGTTTTCCGTGCCGGTCATGGCCCGCGACGTAAAAGCGAAATACAAGCAGCTTGCCAATGTCATGGTGGTGTCGCCGGATGTCGGCGGCGTGGTCCGCGCCCGCGCGCTCGCCAAGCGCATCGACGCCCAGCTTGCCATCGTCGACAAGCGCCGCGAGCGCCCCGGCGAATCGGAAGTCATGAACGTCATCGGTGACGTGCGCGGCAAGGATTGCCTGTTGATCGACGACATCATCGATTCGGGCGGCACGCTGTGCAATGCGGCCGATGCGCTGCTTGCCGACGGCGCCACCAGTGTCACCGCCTATACTACCCATGGCGTTTTGTCCGGCGGCGCCATCGCCCGCATCGGCGCCTCGAAACTGCAGGAACTGGTCATCACCGATTCCATCCAGCCGACCCAGGCAGTGCTGGACGCCGCCAATATCCGCGTCATCTCCATCGCCGAATTGATGGGCGAGGCGATCTCGCGCACGGCGACCGAGGAATCGGTGTCGAGCCTGTTCGATTGATGCGTGTCGCGCAAAGTGCAGCGGTTTTGCGATAACGACATGCATAAAATCAAGAACCCAAAGCGCCTCGCATGAGGCCGGTCGAACGCGACGCCCTTCAGGGCTGCGACTCAGGCCGAGCCGGACCGCTTATTCGTCGCACACCTTCGCCAGCATCACGGGCGCCCCGCATGTAACCGCGTGGCGAGGCTCCCAGCATGCGCTTGAACATGGTGATGAACGCCGGCACGCTGTCATAGCCGAGATCGAGCGCCACCCTCGTGATCGGCTCGCCGTCGGCCAGCCGTGGCAGCGCCGCGAACAGACAGGCCTGCTGACGCCAGGTCGACAGCGACAATCCGGTCTGGCGGTGGAACGCGCGGGTGAAAGAGCGGCGGCTCATGCCGACGATAGCGGCCCACTCGTCGATCGTCGCATGCGGTGACGGTGCCGAGACGAAGCGCCGGCACAGCGTCGCCAGCCTTGCATCGGACGGGAACGGAAGGCCGAGCGGCCGTTCCGGCAGGTTCGGGATTTCGTGCAGCAGGAGCTTCATGATCAGCCCGCCCCGCCCCTCCAGCTCGGCGCCTTGCGGCAGCTTTTCCGATTCCACGATCAGGCTGTGCATCAGGTCGGTGATGCCGACGACACGCAACCCGTCCGGCAGGCCGGGAATGGCCTCCGGCATCACATAGACGGACCGCATGCTGACGTCGCCCAGCATCTCGACGGAATGTTCGGTGCCGGCGGGGATCCACATCGCGTGGTCCGGAGGCACCATCCAGCGCCCATGCCGCGTCGTCACCAGCACGACACCGACCAGCGCGTGCAGCAACTGGCTGCGGCTATGATGGTGCCGTGGCACATGGTAGCCGTCCGGATATTCGGTCGGCAGCGCCACTGCCGGCCCTACGGCCTGCTCCAGCCATTGCCAGCGACGCTCATGCAACAGCCCGAGATCGGTGTCGCCCGCTCTGAACATTTCCCTGCCATGCGGCATCAGCTATGGCCCACTTGCGAAACTATTGGACCAAACCACGAAAGAAGTCGCGTGACAAGCAACGTATAAGGCTGCGGCCTATAAGACCGCCTGCGGAAGCGCCCGCTAAAAAGACCACGGAGCCTGCCTTGACCGATACCACAGCAACCGCCGACGCCAAGCCGGCAGCGGCCAGCCACATTTCAGCTCAGGCGACGGCCTTCACCGTCATCCTGGCGGTGAGCTTCTGCCATTGCATCAACGACATCATGCAGTCGCTGCTGTCGGCGATCTATCCGCTGCTGAAGGACAATTACGGTCTCGATTTCTGGCAGATCGGCCTTTTGACTTTCACCTTCCAGGTGACGGCATCCTTGCTGCAGCCGGTGATCGGCATGATTACCGACAAGCGGCCGATGCCTTATTCGCTGCCCTACGGCATGGCTTCTTCGCTGATCGGGCTGGTCGTGCTGGCCTATGCCGGACATTACTCGCTGCTCCTCATCGGCGCCTCGCTGATCGGCATCGGCTCGGCGATCTTCCACCCGGAATCCTCGCGCATCGCCCGCTTCGCCTCTGGTGGCAGGTTCGGTCTGGCACAGTCGCTGTTCCAGGTCGGCGGCAATTTCGGCCAGGCCATGGGTCCGCTGCTGGCAGCTTTCATCGTCGTGCCCTTCGGCCAGACCAGCATCGCCTGGTTTGCCGGCGGCTCGCTGATCGGCATCATCGTGCTGTGGCAGGTTGGCGGCTGGTACAGCCGCCTGCGCGCCGCACAGGGCACCCGCAAGGGGGCAGGCTTCGTCTCGCCTTTCCCGCGCCGCAAGGTCCTGGGCGCGCTGGCGATGCTGACCTTGCTGGTATTGACCAAGAACGCCTACATCGCCAGCCTGTCCAGCTACTACACCTTCTATGCCATCCATAAATTCGGCGTTTCGGTGCAGATGTCGCAAGTCATGCTGTTCCTGTTCCTCGGCGCCTCGGCCCTGGGCATCCTGCTCGGCGGCCCGTTCGGCGACCGCTACGGACAGAAGGCGATGATCTGGTTCTCGATCGTCGGCGTGCTGCCCTTCACCCTGGCCCTGCCCTACGCCAATTTCGAGTGGACAATGGTTCTCACCGTGCTGATCGGCCTGATCCTGTCCTCGGCCTTCTCGAACATCGTCGTCTTCGCGCAGGAACTGGTGCCCGGCCGCGTCGGCATGATCGCCGGCATCTTCTTCGGCTTCGCCTTCGGCATGGGCGGCATCGCCGCCGCCGTGCTTGGTGTCGTCGCCGACATGAAGGGCATCGATTTCGTCTTCCAGGTCTGCTCCTATTTGCCGCTACTCGGGCTGCTGACGGTCCTCCTGCCTAACATGAAGGAAGCGAGGAAGATGGAGGCGGCGGCCAGCTAAAAATCAGTTCATCTTTCGGAATTGATACGAGGGCGCGACAGTTGCCGCGCCCTCGATGATTCTTTCACCATACGCCGGGTGAAAAGCCTGTTAGAGAGGGTCACCCCTGAAGGCAAAATTTTGGTCAGCAACGCCTTCAAGTTGAACATACCGGACTCAACCCTGATGCTGCGCAGCGCTCCGCGCCAGGAAAGGCAATTCGCTTATGTCCAGACTAAAAGGCAAGGCCGCATTGATTACCGGCGGCACCAGCGGCATCGGCCTGGTGACGGCGCGACGTTTCATCGAGGAAGGTGCGCGCGTCGCTATCACCGGAACAAATACGAGCCGTCTCGAGGAGGCGCGCTCCATCCTCGGCAGTGATGTGCTTGTCATTGCCGCCGACGCCGGAGATGCTGCTGCCCAGAACGACATAGCGCGGCGGATCGAGGAAACCTTCGGCAAGCTCGACGCTCTCTTCCTCAATGCCGGTATCGCCGACCTGCGCCCGCTTGGCGACTGGACCGAGGCCGCGTTTGACAGGAGCATCGACGTCGACCTCAAGGGGCCGTACTTCCTGGTCAAGGCGCTCGTTCCGCTGTTTTCGAACCCGTCGTCGATCATCCTCAGCGGCTCGGTCAACGCGCATATGGGAATGGCTGGAACGCACGTCTATGCGCTGGCCAAGGCCGGCATGATTTCGCTCGCCCGGACGCTCTCGGGCGAACTGATAGAACGCGGTATTCGCGCCAATGTGATCAGCCCGGGTCCGATCGACACTCCGCTCAACGACAAACTTGGGCTGGACCCCGAAGCGGCGAAGGCGCGTGCGAAAGCTGTGGTCGGCCTGGTGCCTGCCCGTCGTTTCGGAACCGCCGAGGAAATTGCCAACGCGGTGGTTTTTCTTGCTTCGGACGAATGCCCGTTCATGGTCGGTGCGGAAATGCTGATCGATGGCGGCTTGAGCATCGCCTGACATCGGCACGACCTGACACGAGATCACCCGCAGATGGCGGGTTTTTTGTTACGTTCTGAAAGGCCTTACGCCCTGAAGAAGGCCAGCATGTCGGTGTTTATAACATCGGCATGGGTGGTCGCCATGCTATGGGGGAAACCCTTGTAGACCTGTCGCCTGCCATGACTTGCACCCGTTCCCGCCTTCGGCTATAGAGCCGCCACCCGCGTAGACACCCTTGGAGGCAACGCGGCGGAAGGCTGCCTTCCCTTGTGATCCCGAACAAAGGTCCGCTTGCTTATGCGGCTGCCGGCTTTCGGATATGCAGGCCCGGCGGCTTTCGACGTTTACGGCCCCGGCACGTTGCCGGCCGCGAACGCTCCAGAACAACGCGAAAGGAAATGCCATGAGCCACGATACTTACGAGCTCAAGGCCGAAGCGCGCGAACAGGTCGGTAAGGGGTCCGCCCGTGCAGTTCGCCGCAACGGTAAAGTGCCTGCAGTGATTTACGGCGACAAGCAGCCTCCCCTGGCGATTGCGCTGACCTACAAGGACATCTACTACAAGATCCATGGCGGCGGGTTTCTGACCACGGTCGCCACGATCGATGTCGACGGCAACAAGATCCAGGTTCTGCCCAAGGATTTTCAGCTCGACCCGGTCAAGGATTTCCCTGTCCATGTCGATTTCCTGCGCATCGGCAAGGATACCGAAGTCAACGTCGATGTGCCCGTGCACTTCATCAATGAAGACAAGTCGCCCGGCATCAAGCGCGGCGGCGTGCTCAACATCGTGCGCCACGAGGTCGAGTTCCACTGCCCAGCCAATGCGATCCCGGATTTCATCACCGTCGATCTCACCGGTACCGATATCGGCGATTCCATCCACATTTCGGCCGTCACCTTGCCGGCCGGCGTCAAGCCGGTGATCTCCGACCGCGACTTCACCATCGCGACCATTGCCGGCTCCTCGGCGATGAAGCCGGAGGCTGCGGAAGAGACGACTGAAGCGGCTGCGCCCGAAGCGGCTCCTGCCGCCGAAGAGAAGTAACCCCTTCCCGCCCGGAGGCGACGATGCTTGTCTTTGCAGGCCTCGGCAATCCGGGCGCGAAATACGCCAACAACCGGCACAATGTCGGCTTCATGGCGGCGGACGCGATCGCCCGCCGCCATTCCTTTTCGCCCTGGTCGAAGAAATTCCAGGGTCTGATCGCCGAAGGCACGCTTGCCGGCGAAAAGGTGATCCTGATCAAGCCGCAGACCTTCATGAACCTGTCCGGCCAGTCGGTCGGCGAAGCCTTGCGCTTCTACAAGCTCGGCCCTTCGGCGCTGACTGTCTTTTATGACGAGATCGACCTTGCCGCCGGCAAGGTGCGGGTCAAGGTCGGTGGCGGTTCCGGCGGCCACAACGGCATCCGCTCGCTCGACCAGCACGTCGGCAAGGATTTTCGCCGTGTGCGCATCGGCGTCGGCCATCCCGGCGTCAAGGAAATGGTGCACGGCCATGTGCTTGGCGATTTCGCCAAGGGCGACCGCGAATGGCTGGACGTGCTGCTCGACGCAATCGCCGATGGTGCCGGATTGCTTGCCAAGGGCGACGACAATTCGTTCATGAACCGCGTGACGCTGGCGCTGCGCGACAAGCTCACGCCGACGGACGACGACGATCGCCCGCCGCCCAAGGCGCCAAAGGCGCAAAGCCACGTCCGCCAGGCGCGGCCGCAGCAGCCGGCGGCCAAGCTGCCCGAAACCGGCCCGATGGCGGCCATGCTGAAGAAGCTTTTTGGCGGCAAGGACTGAGCCATGGATCTGGATGACATTCAGGAATTGGTCCGTCTCATCAGACAGAAGTATGTTGATTATTTCGTCGCCGCTGCCGGCGAACTTGCTCGCAACAGCCAAGGATCGCATGCGACCGAAATCAAGTTTTCGAACGTCGATTCCTTCTATCGAAATTTCATCGCGGTTGATTTCGTCAGTAATGACGGACAGCCAAATCCGCAATTCATCAACAGCGATTCCTATGTGAAATTCTCTCCGGATATTCACGCCGGGATGGGTGGAATGGATGTCCTCATCTCACCTTTCAGGTGGGATGAGGCTCATTTTAAATTCCCTATAAATGAGCTCGACGGCGATCTCTTCGACGAATGGTTTCGCGGCTGGTTCGATATCGATGGCGAGCGTGAAACATCAGAGACCGTCGGAAACGTCATTCACAGTGCGCAATTGCTCGACGGGCAACTGACCATCGATTTCGGAACCGCTGAGGTCGACGCGTTCTGGCATCTTCTACAAATACTGAGCAGGTCCGGCGTTCGTTCGTTGGCGATAGGCACCGATGACATCGCGCAGCGTCTGAATTGAATTGCGCCTTGACGATCATCGGCGCTTTCGCCCATAGCCCTGCTCAAATTTCGATTTCCCGATAGGACCAGACAAAAATGGGTTTCAAATGCGGCATCGTTGGCTTGCCCAATGTCGGCAAGTCGACGCTCTTCAATGCGTTGACCAGGACGGCGGCGGCGCAGGCCGCCAATTATCCGTTCTGCACCATCGAACCGAATACCGGCGAGGTGGCGGTGCCCGACCCGCGCCTGCAGAAGATCGCCGCGATCGGCAAGTCGAAGGAGATCATCCCGACCCGCATCTCGTTCGTCGACATTGCCGGCCTGGTGCGTGGCGCCTCCAAAGGCGAAGGGCTTGGCAACCAATTCCTCGCCAACATCCGTGAGGTCGACGCCATCGTCCATGTGCTGCGCTGCTTCGAGGATGACGACGTCACCCATGTCGAGGGCCGCATCGATCCTGTCGCCGATGCCGAGACCGTCGAGACCGAATTGATGCTTGCCGACCTCGACAGCCTCGAGCGCCGTATCGTGCAGATCCGCAAGCGTGCCGCCGGCAAGGACAAGGAAGCAGCGACCGTACTTCCGATGATGGAAGCGGCGCTTGAACTGTTGCAGGCCGGCAAGCCCGCCCGCATCCTGCTCAACGGCATCTCGGCTGAGGATCTGCGCATCCTGCAGGGGCTGAATCTCTTGACCTCACACCCGGTGCTTTACGTCTGCAACGTCGCGGAAGCCGATGCCGCCACCGGCAACGCGCATACCAGGGCGGTCGAGAAGATGGCCGCCGCGCAAGGTGCCCGCACCGTTGTGATTTCCGCGGCGATCGAGGCCGAGGTCGCCCAGCTCTCGGACGAAGAGGAAATGGAATTCCTGGCAACGCTCGGTCTGGACGAACCCGGCCTGAACAAGGTCATCCGCGCCGGCTACGAGCTGCTCCAGCTCATCACCTACTTTACCGTTGGCCCCAAGGAGACACGCGCCTGGACCGTGCACAAGGGCGCCAAGGCGCCGCAGGCGGCAGGCGTCATCCACACCGATTTCGAGCGCGGCTTCATCCGCGCCCAGACCATCGCCTATGACGACCTCGTCAGGCTGGGCGGCGAAGTGGCGGCCAAGGAGGCCGGCAAGGCGCGCGACGAAGGCAAGGAGTATGTCGTCCAGGACGGCGACATCATGCTGTTCAAGTTCAACACCTGACCCGGCGAGGGAGCCCGATGGTCACCATTGCCGTCGCTCGATGACAAACTTCAAAGCAGGGTGTCGCAGTGCCTCTTGCGCTGCTTGACGGGCCATCGTGCGGGGTCTAAGGGGCCTCTGCACCGGCCTCGCGCCTCGCCTGCCCGTGTCCGTGCGATGTGACTGACGCGCCCCCTCCAAACGAACGCTCTTTGGCAACAGCAAGGGAGACCCGGCGATGATCAAGGCCTTCGTCGTCGACAATGATCGCCTGCGCCTGGTCGACGATCTCTTGCAAAACAGCGACACTGTCGTCTGGGTCGACCTCTTCAACCCGACAAAGGAAGAAGAGACTTCAATCGAGACCTGGCTCGGCGTCGCCGTTCCGACCCGCGAAGAGATGGAAGAGATCGAGATCTCGAGCCGTCTCTACGTCGAGGACGGCGCCTACTTCATGACCGCCATTCTGCCTGCGCAGACCGAGGTGAACGATCCGTTGATGTCGCCGGTTACCTTCGTGCTCGCCGGCAGCAGGCTGATCACCGTGCGGTACCACGAACCGAAGGCGTTCAAGACCTTTCCGCTGCGCGCCGAAAAGGTGGCGACCGGTTGCACCAGCGGTGACACCATCCTGATCGGACTGCTGGAGGCGATCGTCGACCGCCTCGCCGACATTCTGGAGCGCGCCGGCCGCGACGTCGAGGCGATCTCGCGCGACATCTTCGAGGCACGCTCGACCAAGGTTTCCAAGCGCAACCGCGACTTCCAGGAGCTGTTGAAAGGCATTGGCCGCAAGGAGGACCTCGCCTCCTCGATCCGCGACAGCCTGATCTCGCTGCAGCGCCTTGCCGGCTTTCTCGCCCATGCCTCCACGCAAAGCAGGATGAGCAAGGACACCCGCGCTCGCATCAAGACCTTGTCGCGCGACGTGCTGTCGCTCGCCGACCACGCCACGTTCCTGTCGCAGAAGATCAGCTTCCTGCTCGACGCGACGCTCGGCATGATCTCGATCGAGCAGAACGCCATCATCAAGATCTTCTCCGTCGCCGCTGTCATCTTCCTGCCGCCGACGCTTGTCGCTTCGATCTACGGCATGAATTTCGACATCATCCCTGAGCTCAAATGGCACTTTGGCTATCCCTTCGCCATCGGCATGATGGTGCTTTCGGCAATCCTGCCCTTCTGGTATTTCCGCCGCCGCGGCTGGCTATAGGGTCGTCAATACCGCGCTGCGGCTTGGGCGCAGCGGGCTGGCGCAATAGAAATTGCTTGACCAAATGCCACGCTGCCTGCATCCGGGACCCGGACCCGTAGCGATCGTACAATCCTGAACAGGATTTCCAGACCATGACCGCAAAGACCTGGGCTTATGAGGATTTTATCGAGGGCGCTTCGCTCGACCTCGGCACCAAGCTGGTAAGTGCCGCCGAAATCATAGAATTCGCCGGTGAATTCGATGCCCAGCCGATGCATCTCGACGAGGCCGCGGGCCAGGCCAGCATTCTCGGCGGGCTGGCGGCTTCGGGCTGGCACACCTGCGCCATGTTCATGCGCATGCTGTGCGATGCCTTCCTGCTCGACTCGACCTCCCAGGGCGCGCCGGGCGTCGACCAGGTCAAATGGAAACGGCCAGTCCTGGCCGGCGACCTGTTGACCGGCAGCACCACCGTCCTTGCCAAGCGACTGTCCAGATCGAAGCCCAGGCTTGGCCTGGTGACCATGCGCAGCGAGTTGTTCAACCAGCGCGGCGAAGGTGTTTTCGAGCTCGAAAACACCGTCATGTTCCTCACCCGCGAGGGCCGTGCGTGAGCCTCGACGAATTCTTCTGCATCGGTATCACCGTCACGCTCGGTTCACATCGATTCGAACCGGAGGCGATCAAGGCGTTCGCCCGCAAATACGACCCGCAGATATTCCATATCGACGAAGAGGCGGCGAGGAACAGCATATTCGGCGGGCTCTGCGCCTCGGGCTGGCACACCGCCGCCACCTGGATGAAATTGAACCTCGAGGCTGGCATAGAGGCAGAGGTCGCCCGCTGGCCCGGTCCTGGGCCGGTGCCGGAATTCGGCCCCTCGCCCGGCTTCAAGAACCTCAAATGGCCCAAACCTGTCTATGCCGGGGAAACCGTGACTTTCACCCGCACCGCGCTGGCCCATCGCCCCATTGCCTCGCGACCGGGCTGGCGGCTGCTGACGCTCTGCTCGGAGGCCTTCGATTCGACCGGCGACAAGGTCATCGAATTCGAAAGTGCCGTGCTGGTGAAGGTGGAATGAGCGGAGTTCTTTCCCTCTCCCACAGGGGAGAAGGAAGAAACGCTCAATGCCCCTCAAACCCGATCAGCGTCCTCACCGGTACGCCGAGCGCCTCTAACCTCTCTCGGCCGCCAAGGTCCGGCAGGTCGATGACGAAGCAGGCGGCGAGGATATCGGCGCCGATCTGCCGCAATAGCTTGACGGCCGCCTCGGCCGTGCCGCCGGTGGCGATCAAATCGTCGACGAGGATTACCTTCTCGCCTGGAGAAACACCGTCCTTGTGCATCTCCATCTCGTCCAGCCCGTATTCCAGGCTGTAGGCGACGCGCACCGTCTCGTAAGGCAACTTGCCCTTCTTGCGGATCGGCACGAAGCCGGCCGAGAGCTGGTGGGCGATGGCGCCGCCGAGGATGAAGCCGCGCGCCTCGATGCCGGCGATCTTGTCGATCTTGAGGCCGGCATAGGGATGCACCAGCTCGTCGATGGCGCGGCGGAAGGCCCGCGCATTGCCGAGCAGCGTGGTGATGTCGCGAAACAGGACCCCCGGCTTGGGATAATCCGGAATGGTGCGGATCGCGGCAAGCAGCGTCTCTTCGAGCGAGGATTTCATCAAGCGGCTCTCCGGGCCTTTCAGATTCGGCTGAAGACGTGAAGGGAATTGGCCAATCGTAACCCGGTGCAGCTAAGTCCGGCTACCGCCATGTGACGCCTGACGGAAAATTGTCCGGCAAAGGGCGTGCTCAGCGACGGCTGCAATGAATCGAAATGCCTGCAATGAAAAGGGCGCCTTTCGACGCCCTCCCGGTCTCGTGTGTTGCAGGGCTCAGTGCGCTACGCCGGCCCACACCTTGCGCTTGGTCAGGTAGACCAGCGCACCGAACAGCAGCAGGAAGGCCAGCACGCGAAAGCCGGTCTTCTTGCGATCCTCGAGGTGTGGCTCGGCCGCCCACATCAGGAAGGCCGACACGTCGCGCGAATACTGGTCGACCGTCTGCGGCGCGCCGTCATCATAGGTTACCTGGCCGTCAGAGAGCGGCTTCGGCATCTTCAGCGACACGCCGGACAGGAAGTACGGATTGTAATGCGTGCCTTCCGGTATGACCATGCCCGCCGGCGGCTGCTGGTCGTAGCCGGTCAGCAGCGAGTGGATGTAGTCGGGACCGCCCTGGGCATATTGCGTGAAGATGTCGAAGACGAAGCGCGGGAAGCCGCGTTCGACGCCGCGCGCCTTGGCCAGCAGCGACATGTCGGGCGGTGCTGCGCCGCCATTGGCCGCCGCCGCCGCTTCCGCATTGGGGAACGGCGCCGGGAAATGGTCGGACGGCTTGCCGGGGCGATCGAACATGTCGCCGGCATCGTTCGGGCCGTCGTGGATCGTGTATTCGGCCGCCAGCGTCTTGATCTGCGCATCCGAATAGCCAAGGCCTTCCAGCGTGCGGAACGCCACCAAATTCATCGAATGACAGGCTGAGCAGACTTCCTTGTAGACCTTCAGCCCGCGCTGCAGCTGGGCCTTGTCGTAGGTGCCGAACGGCCCGGCGAAGCTCCAGTCCATTTCCTTTGGTTCGTGTATCGGGAAATGCGTCGGCGCCGCCTCGTTGTGCGCCTCTTCCTGGGCGCGCGCTCCAGTGCCTGTGGCCCCAATGCCAGCGGCCACAAGGCCAAGCAGCGCCAGCGAGGTGAGAATCTTCTTCATGCAAATCCCCTTGAGATTCTCTGACGCGCTGTCATCGTCTCGAGCATGATCTTGTCCGAAAACCGGTTTCCACTTTTCGGGATCATGCTCAGCCTTTGGTTTCCGGCGCGGCCGTGGCGCCGGCAGGATGTCCACCGCCACCCTTGTTCTTCCCGAGCACCGCCTCGGTAATCGAATTCGGCAGCCGCCGCGGCGTCTCGATCAGCCCAAGTACCGGCAGCGCTACCAGGAAGAAGGCGAAGTAGAACAGCGTCGCCATCTGCGCCATGAACACATAGCTGCCCTCGGCCGGCTGCGAGCCCAGCCAGCCGAGCAGGATGGCGTCGGCCACGAACAGCCAGAAGAACAGCTTGTACCAGGGCCGGTAGACTGCCGAGCGCACCTTCGAGGTGTCGAGCCACGGCACCAGGAACAGCATGACAATCGCGCCGAACATGCAGAGCACGCCGCCGAGCTTGGAGTTGATGGGCCCGATATTGAAGGTGATAGCGCGCAGGATCGCGTAGAACGGCAGGAAGTACCATTCCGGCACAATGTGGGCCGGCGTCTTCAGGGGGTTGGCAACGGTGTAATTGTCCGGATGGCCGAGATAGTTCGGCAGATAAAAGACGAAATAGGCGAAGACGAACAGGAACACGATCATGCCGAACCCATCCTTGATGGTCGCGTAAGGCGTGAAGGCGAGCGTGTCGGTCTTCGATTTGACCTCGATGCCGGTCGGATTGTTCTGGCCGACGACGTGAAGCGCCCAGATGTGCAGCACGACGACGCCGGCGATCATGAACGGCAGCAGGTAATGCAGCGCAAAGAAGCGGTTCAGCGTCGGATTGTCGACCGCGAAGCCGCCGAGCAAAAGTTGCTGGATCCAGTCGCCGACCAGCGGGATCGCCGTGAAGAAGCCGGTGATGACGGTGGCGCCCCAGAAGCTCATCTGGCCCCAGGGCAGCACATAGCCCATGAACCCGGTCGCCATCATCAAGAGGTAGATGATGCAGCCGAGGATCCACAGCAGCTCGCGCGGCGCCTTGTAGGAGCCGTAGTAGAGGCCACGGAAAATATGGATGTAGACGGCGACGAAGAAGAACGACGCGCCGTTCGAATGCAGGTAGCGCAGCAGCCAGCCCGAATTGACGTCGCGCATGATCTTCTCGACCGAATCGAAGGCGAGAGTGCTGTCGGCCGCGTAGTGCATGGCCAGCACGATACCGGTCAGGATCTGCGCCGCCAGCATGAGCGCGAGAATGCCGCCGAAGGTCCAGGCGTAATTCAAATTGCGCGGCACCGGATAGGCGATGAAGCTGTCATAGACCAGCCGCGGCAGCGGCATGCGCGAATCGAACCAGCGTCCGATGCCGGTCTTGGGCGTATAGGTCGAGTGTCCCTCGCTCATGGAAATATCCCTTGCCTCAGCCGATACGGATCTTGGTGTCGGAAATGAACTGGAACACCGGCACCGCCATGTTCTCGGGCGCCGGCCCCTTCCGGATGCGGCCGGCGGTATCGTATACGGAACCGTGGCACGGGCAGAACCAGCCGCCGAAATCGCCTTCCTGGCCGAGCGGGATGCAGCCGAGATGGGTGCAGACCTGGACCATCACCATCCAGGCTTCCTTGCCCGGCGTGGTGCGGTTGGCGTCGGTTGCCGGGGCGTCGGCCGGCAAATTGGCGTTGCGGGCGATTGGATCCTTGAGCTCGGCGAGATTGACCGCCTCGCCGTCCTTCATCTCTTGCTCGGTGCGGTTGCGCACGACCACCGGCTTGCCCCGCCACTTCACAACGAGCGACATTCCTGGCGTCAGCGAAGATACGTCGACCTCAACCGAGGCAAGGGCCAGCGTCGAGGCATCCGGACGCATCTGATCGATGAACGGCCAAGCGACAGCGCCCGCGCCGACCACCGCCGCCATGCCAGTGGCGACGTAGAGAAAATCACGACGGTTGGGATCCTGGGTGTCGGTTGCGCTCACGGGTGCCTGATCCTTTCGCCTTTTCCGTGCCGGCGGCCGAGCCTTGTTCCCCGCTCAATCGCGCCGGCCCGACTGCGCATGGCGAACAGGCTAGCGAATTCCTCCGGCATTTGGGACTTGGGTTTATGCGTGAAGCCTGTTTTTGTCCAGACGGGTGAAGGCACAAGGGCAGATTGTCGCGGGGGCGTAATTCGCACGGCGGAACGATTGGAAAACAGCAGCAAAACCAACTGGCTGCGTTCGCCTCGACAGCTGGCGCTGGCCCGGTTTATCCTCGGCCTATGGCGCATGTCATAGATCGCGACAAATGGGCCGAAGCGCCCGACCGCTGGCCCGACCACTGGCAGGGCGGGCTGCAAGGCGGAGCTTACGGCTCCCGCAGCTGCCTGATCTTCAACTACCTGCCCGAGATCGGCGGCGGCCCCAGGCTGCACAGCCATCCCTATTGCGAGATTTTTATCATCCGGACCGGGACCGGTCTGTTCACCGTCGGCGACCGGCAGATCGAGGCCACAGCCGGCCAGATCCTGGTCGTACCGCCGAACACGCCGCACAAATTCACCAATCTCGGACCAGGCCCGCTGGAAACCACCGACATACACGAGAACGGCAGCTTCATCACCGAGTGGCTGGAATAGCGCCTCCCAAACCGATTTCGGTGCGGATCATGCGCTGGCGCCGAGCCTGGCCAGCACGGCCTTGGGAATATTGTATTCCCGGATCACCGCGTCGTGCTTGCGCAGGCCGCAGAGTTCGCGCTGGATGAAATAGCTGTGCACCGCTTCGGCTGCATCCCTGAGCAGCCGGGCTCGATCGTCGCTGTCGCCATTCTCGCGCAGCCTCGTCAATGTTTCCTCGACGCGCCGGCCGGCGCGGCCGAGCGCGGCCGCCTTCTCGCCGAGGATTTCATGGCCAAGCAGGTCCAACGCGCTCTCCTGCGCGCCGGACCGTCCGAAATTCGATGGCATTCTCACCGCCATGGTCTACTCCGGTTTTTAGAAACTACTCCGCCGGCCGGGTCTCGGCCAGCGCGCTCTCCTCGTTGAACAGGAAGCCGCCGGACTGCCGCTTCCACAGCCTGGCATAGAGCCCGTCGAGCCCGACCAGCTCGTCATGCGTGCCTTGCTCGACGATGCGGCCCTCGTCGAGCACCACCAGCCGGTCGAGTGCCGCAATGGTCGACAGCCGATGCGCGATGGCGATGACCGTCTTGCCTTCCATCAGCCTTGCCAGATTTTCCTGGATCGCCGCCTCGATGTCGGAATCGAGCGCCGAGGTCGCCTCATCGAGCACCAGGATCGGTGCATCCTTGAGGAAGACGCGGGCGATCGCCACGCGCTGGCGCTGGCCGCCGGAGAGCTTGACGCCGCGCTCGCCGACATAGGCCTCGTAGCCGATACGATCGCGATTGTCGCGCAGACCGAGGATGAACTCGTGCGCCTCGGCCTTCTTCGCTGCCGCGACCACCTCGGCGTCGGTCGCTTCCGGCATGCCGAGCTTGATGTTGTCGCGCAGCGAGCGGTGGAAAAGTGCCGTATCCTGGCTGACGACGCCGATATTGGCGCGCAGCGAATTCTGCGTGACCCTGGAGACGTCCTGCCCGTCAATGGTGATCTTGCCGCTCTCGAGGTCGTACAGGCGCAGGATCAGATTGACCAAGGTCGTCTTGCCGGCGCCGGACGGGCCGACCAGGCCGACCTTTTCGCCCGGCCGCACGACGAGGTCGATGCCGTCGAGCACGCCGGACCCCTTGCCGTAGTGGAACTCGACATTGCTGACGTCGATACGCCCGCCGCCGACGACAATCTCTTTCGCGTCCGGCGCATCAATCAGGCCGAGCGGCTGTGAGATCAGCGCCTTGGAGTTTTCCAGCACGCCGAGGTTCCGCAAGATGCCGTTGAGCTGCATCATCAGCCGGCCGAGCAGCATGTTCAGCCGCAGCACCAAAGACAGCGTGAAAGCCACGGCGCCGACTGTGATCGAACCCTCGACCCAGAGATAAACGGCAAAGCAGGCGATCGCCGTGATCATAATGCCCGACAGCATCGTCAGTGCCATGCGCACGCCGGTCAGCCTGCGGGTGAACGGGCGCAGCGCGTCGAGATAGATGTCGAAGCCGTTCCTGATGTAGCGGTCGTCGCCATCGGCCGAGAACAGTTTCAGCGTCTGGACGTTCGAATAGGAATCGACAAGGCGGCCGGTGATCATCGAGCCGGCTTCGGCGGTGGCTTCGGCATGCTTGCGGATCGCCGGCAAATAGCGCCTGGCCAGCAAGCCGAAGGCGGTAATCCAGATCACCACCAGCACCGCCAGCCGGAGATCGAGCCCGGCGACCAGCGCCAGCGTCGTTACCGTATAGACGACCATGAACCAGACGACCTCGATGAAGCTTTCCATCAGATCGCCGGTCGCCTGTCCCGCCTGCCAGACCTTGGTCGCGATACGTCCGGCAAAGTCGTTCTGGAAGAAGGCGTAGGATTGGCGCGAGACATGGCGATGCGCCTGCCAGCGCACCAGATTATAGAAACCCGGCGTGATCGTCTGCTCGTCGACCAGCGCCGACAGGCCGACGACGATGGTGCGGATGACCAGCACCACCGCGATCATGAAGACAAGTTCCGGGCCGGCGGCAGTCCACAACGCGTGCCAGCTGCGTTCGCCGGGAAGCTGGTCGAGGATGTCGACCAGCCGCCCGACGAAATAGAACAGTCCGGCTTCGACTAACGGCGCGATGCCGCCGATCAGCAGCATGGCGAAGAAGGCGATCTTCGCCTGCCCGACATAATGCCAGAGGAAACCCCTGACGCCGGCAGGTGGCCGAAGGTCCGCAGGCTCCCGGAATGGATAGACCCAGTTCTCGAACCAGCGGTAGATGGCAGTCATTCGGCGGCTTCACCCTTGACGAGTGCATCGTTGGCGGCTGCATCGTTGGCAGAGGGGCCGTCGTCGAGCAGGAAGCCGCCCGACTGGCGCTGCCAGAGCTGGGCGTAGAGCCCGCCGCTGGCAACCAGTTCCTCATGCGAACCTTCCTCGATGACGCGGCCCTTGTCCATGACGACGAGCCGGTCCATGGCGGCGATCGTCGACAGCCGGTGCGCAATGGCGATGACGGTCTTGCCTTGCATCAGTCTGTAGAGGTTCTCCTGGATGGCCGCCTCGGCCTCGGAATCTAGGGCGGAGGTCGCTTCGTCGAGGATAAGGATTGGTGCGTCCTTCAGCATAACACGGGCTATGGCGATGCGTTGCCGCTGGCCGCCGGACAATTTGACGCCGCGATCACCGACATGCGCGTCGAAACCCTTTCGACCGTTAGAATCCGACAATCCGGCGATGAAATCCAGCGCCTCGGCGCGCCGCGCCGCCTCGATCAGCATCTGGTCACTGGCGTCCGGCCGGCCATAGAGGATATTCTCGCGCACCGAGCGATGCAGCAGCGAGGTGTCCTGCGTGACCATGCCGATCTGGGCGCGCAGCGAGTCCTGCGTCACCGCCGCAATGTCCTGGCCGTCGATCAGGACCTTGCCGCTTTCGAGGTCATAGAAGCGCAACAGAAGATTGACCAGCGTCGACTTGCCGGCACCCGAACGGCCGACGATGCCGACCTTCTCGCCCGGCTTCACCGTCAGCGACAGGCTTTCGATCACGCCCCTCTGCTTGCCATAGTGGAAGCGGATGTCCTCAAAACGGATCTCGCCCTTGGTCACGGCGATATCCTTGGCGCCAGGCCGGTCTTCGACGAGGCGCGGCAGCGAGATCGAGGCGATGCCGTCCTGCACCGTGCCGATATTCTCGAACAGCGTGGACATCTCCCACATGATCCATTGCGACATGCCCCAGAGCCGAAGCACGAGGCCGATGACCAGGGCGACGGCGCCGATCGTCACGGCTTGGCCGAGCCACAGCCATAGCGAGATTGCGGTGACCGAAAACAACAGCAGCGAATTTAGGACGTAGAGCAGGCCGTAGAGCTGTGTCACCAGCCGCATCGACCGGTAGACTGTATCGAGAAAGCCGGCCATACCGTCCTTGGCGAAGGATGCCTCGCGCCGCGCATGCGAGAACAGCTTGACCGTCTGGATGTTGGAGTAGCTGTCGACGACACGGCCGGTCATGGTTGAGCGCGCATTGGCCTGCTCCTCGCCGACCTTGCCCAGCCGCGGGATGAAATAGCGCAACAGCAGGACATATCCGGCAAGCCAGACGGCAAGCGGCGCAGCCAGCCGCCAGTCTGCCGAGCCGACAATGAACAGCATGCCGAGAAAATAGACGACGATATAGTTGAGCACATCGATGAGCTTGATGACGCACTCGCGCACCGCGAGCGCGGTCTGCATCAGCTTGGTCGCGATCCGCCCGGCAAACTCGTCCTGATAGAAGCTCATCGACTGCTTGAGCAGGTAACGATGCACCTGCCAGCGGATACGCATCGGATAATTACCCATCAGCGTCTGCTGGTTGAGCAGCGAATGGAACCAGACCGTCGCCGGCAGCGCGAAAACCACGATGAAGGCCATGCCGACCAGCTTCAAGCCTTCGGTCTGCAGGAACGTCTCGCGATTCTGTCCGGACAGCCAGTCGACGATCCGGCCCATGAAGCCGAACATCCACACCTCGGCAAGGGCGATGGCCGTCACCAGTACCGCATCGAGAGCGATGTAGGGCCACGCGCCGCGCGTATAATGCACGCAGAAGGCGATCAGTGTCCGCGGCGGCTCGACCGGCTCCTTGGCAGGGAACGGATCGAGCCTTTTTTCAAACCAGCTAAACATAGAGATGCTCACAATACTGTTTCCGCTCACGCGGCACGCGAACGGACGAGGTGCCCAGACCGCATGGCGTCAAGGACCGGCGATACGGAATCGTCCGCCTCGCCGGTCCTGCTTCGCGCTATATAGGTTGTCGCGGGCCTTTCGCCGACAGTCTCGTTTGACGATGCTGACGACGTTTTGACGATCCGGATTTTCGCGCCGGTTTTTGCACCAGGCCGGATCAGCCTGATGATCCGGCGCACCAGCGACGGCCGGCTATAGTCCGGAACGGCGCGCGAGAAATCGACGTCCGGCAGCATGCCGCGATGCGGACGCCGGCGGGTCTCGGCGTGAACCGCCGACGAGTAGGTCTCGCCGATCAAAAGCGCCCAGGTCGCAGTCTTGCGCTCGTGCAGGCTTCTTGAGCCGGGTATTCTACAGGGATCGAACATCGGTCCGTCCTCCAGTTGAAGATGCAGGTAGAGGGGTGAACCAACCCAGGCCGCGGGCACGCGCGGCGCGGCAAAGGTGGCATCGGTCGAAGCGTGTTCAGGTGGGGCGTTCAGCCCCTTCCACAGCTTGAAAAACATCGCAGGATTCCTTCAAAGGCCGAAAAAGGTTTCGGCGGGAATCGGTGCGATTGAAGTCTAAAAGGTCAGGAGAATCGTCGTACCGAAACCGCCGTCGGGCTGGTAAGCCCACGAGAGGGGTGGTGGATGTGCATGGCCATCATGAATTACCCCTCCATCGGTTCGGGTTGACAATGCTGGCCGTATAACCGACTTCGCAGAAAATGACCACCCGCCAGTCCAGGAATTTCCAAAACCGCGAGAGCTCTGTGGCTGATCTGCCACTTATTAGAAAGACGCGGAAATGAACGACCGTCTCCGTATCGCGCTCTACCAGCCTGATATCGCCGGCAACACCGGGACAATCCTGCGCTTCGCCGCTTGCCTCGGTCTCGGCGTCGACATCATCGAACCGGCGGGCTTCCCGCTCGGTGACCGGGCGCTGAAACGGGCCGGCATGGACTACCTCGAAATGGCGGCGCTCACCCGGCATGTCGACTGGCACGCCTTCGAGGACTGGCGCAAGCTTGCCATGCGGCGGCTGGTGCTGCTGTCGACCAAAGCAGCTGCCGCCTACACGGATTTTGCCTTTGCCGGCGACGACATTCTCTTGTTCGGCCGTGAATCCGCAGGCGTGCCGGACGCCGTTCACGAGGCGGCGGGTGCGCGACTGATCATCCCGATGCAGCCCGGCGCGCGCAGCATCAACGTCGCGCTTTCCGTTGCGATGGTGGCGGCCGAGGCGATCCGGCAGCTCCGCTAGGATGTGTACGCGATCGCCGGCCGCAGCGACCAAGGCGTCGTCCTCACGCAACACTGCGTCCTCTCCGGTCATTCTCATCCAGACGCCCATCGCCTTCTCCTGCCGTTTGCATCTTCGAGGCTTCTTCGCTACAAGCTCAACTTAACTTGAGGTCAAGCGGAAAATCGGAGATGGCTGCGGCAACGGAATTAACAGTCGGCCAGGTGGCGATGCGCAGCGGCGTGGCGGTGTCGGCGCTGCATTTCTACGAAGCACGCGGGCTGATCCGCAGCCACCGCACATCAGGCAACCAGCGGCGTTACGGCCGCGACGTGCTGCGACGGGTGGCGATCATCAAGGTAGCGCAGGAGGTCGGCATTTCGCTGGCCGAGATCGGCACAGCCCTTCGATCATTGCCTGAAGGCCGGACGCCGACGCGCGAGGATTGGAACCTGCTTTCGACGGCTTGGCGCGACGACCTCGACCAGAAAATTAGTCAGCTCAAGAAGCTGCGCGACGGGCTGAGCGACTGCATCGGCTGCGGCTGCATGTCGATCGACAAATGTCCGCTGCGGAATAAGAACGACAGGCTGGCAAGGGACGGCGCGGGCGCCCGCAGGCTGGTCGTGCGTTGAAGGCATGACGGTCTGGACGGCTTCAGCGAACTTATCCTGTCCGTTAGTCACTGTACAGTCTTGTGAAGTTCATGTGCCCGTGCTTGATACGCCCCTGCAACTAACCTTGGGGGGCAGGATTGAAATTTGCATACAAGACTTACGCCGCGTTGCTTGGCGCCATTGTGTTGGCTGGATGCATGCCGAGCGAAGGTGAATGGAATACGGCAAGGACTTTGGTTCAGGGCAGTCCTGCCATGTATAAGAAAGTGCTTACGGAATGCATCAGGCATTCGGAGCAATCGCCTCTCAGTTCGAAGCAGGAAGCTGGCAAGATCATGAATGTCAGCGCAGCCGCGGCGCCACGTGTCTGGTGCGGAAGAACCGTGCGGGCCTTCGCGAATGGGCGCCTGACGTATGCCGAGATGAAACGAGCGCATCTTGGAACGGGCGACAGAAGCGTGTTTATCAAGATCGTTCAGGGCAGATGAACTAGCCCTGATACGTTCAGCCTCGAGACCGGAGCGTTAATCCGCCGCCGGCAGCCGCCTGATGGTGAATTCGATGACGTCGCCCGGCCGCTCGAACCAGCTTTCGATCTCGGTCCAATAGGCCTGCTTAGGAAAGCGCTCGAACCATTCCTTCGCCTTGAGACGAGCATCGGAGCGCGGCAGCACGAAGGTCTCGCGCAGGAAGCCGTCGCGCGGCATGCGCGCGTTCTCGGCGCGCGAACGGTCGAGCCTCTTCTTCAGGCCATCCAGCGGCGGTCTTGCCGGGGTGCGCACGAAAGAACTCCATGCACACTTGACCCTTGCACCCAAGAGATTAGGGATCGCGGCCGGAAAAGACGAGTCATTTGTCGGGCGCGCCCGCAACCGGAGACAGGATTTGCAACGACCCGAGATACCGGCGGGGCTGCCAGCCGACATCGAACAGAAGAAGACGAAGGCACGGCTGTGGTTCGAGACGTTGCGCGAGCGCATCTGTGCCAGCTTCGAGCAGATCGAGCAGGACCTGCAGGGGCCGCAGGCTAGCTGGTCGCCCGGCCGCTTCGAAAAGACGCCGTGGCAACGCGATGCCGGCAAGGGCGGCGGCGGTATCATGTCGATGATGCACGGCCGCGTCTTCGAGAAGGTCGGCGTCCACACCTCGACCGTCCACGGCGAGTTCTCGCCCGAATTCAGGAAGCAGATGCCGGGCGCCGAAGAGGACCCCTCCTTCTGGGCAAGCGGCATTTCGCTGATCGCCCATCCGTGGAACCCTAACGTGCCGGCCGTGCATATGAACACGCGCATGGTCGTCACCTCGCGCCAGTGGTTCGGCGGCGGCGCCGACCTGACACCGGTGCTCGACCGCCGCCGCAGCCAGGACGACCCCGACACGATCGCCTTCCACAGAGCGATGCAATTTGCCTGCGAGAAGAACGCGGCGATCGCCGACTACGTGAAATTCAAAGCCTGGTGCGACGAGTACTTCTACCTGCCGCACCGCGACGAGCCACGCGGTACCGGCGGTATCTTCTTCGACTGGCTGCATTCGGATGAGGACAAAGGCGGCTGGGACGCCGATTTCAACTTCGTCCAGGACGTCGGGCGATCTTTTCTCGTCGTCTACGGACATCTGGTGCGCGCCAACTTCAATGACAACTGGACCGATGGCGACCGTGACGAGCAGCTCATCCGCCGCGGCCGTTATGTCGAATTCAACTTGCTTCACGATCGCGGCACCATCTTCGGGCTGAAGACCGGCGGCAATGTCGCCTCGATCCTGTCCAGCCTGCCGCCAGAAGCGAAATGGCCGTAAAATCTCGGTGAGCACGACGTGAGCCGCAATCGGGTCCAAATCCCCAGAATTTGACGGCGAATGTGGCGCAAGGCGCGCCAGAAAATATCTTTTTCGTCTAATATATCATTGTAAAGATTGGGCTATTTGTCGCGTCGGGTCGGGAAACGCCGGCGGTTCTTTACTCCCGAGAGCCGCGACCCGACGTGACCGGACGGCCCATGATTGAATGGGGCACCTTTCCCAAGCGGTGCCCGCATTTTCCAGGAGAGCATGCCATGCGCAAGCTTATTATGACCGCAGCCGCCGCTGCCGTTCTCGCCTCTGGTACTGCCGCATTCGCTGCGGTCAAGCACACCACCGGCACGATCAAAAGCTTTGATGGAACGGCGATGAGCCTAGTTCTGGATAACGGAGCCACCTTTACGTTGCCCCAGACCTTCAAGGATCCTGGCCTGAAGGTCGGCGAAAAGGTCCGCGTCACGTGGGATATGAGCGGCAAGGATAAAATTGCCGAGGCAGTCAAGATCGTGAAGTGATGTCCTGCCCGCTGGAGCAAGACGAGGTCTTACTCCTGGGTAGCGTAAGAGGGCGGAGCAGCGATGCTCCGCCTTTTCGCAACCCGATCACTAGAGGGCCGCGTGTCGGCTTGGACGCACGGCACTCTAAGGCAACCAAAACCGTTCGATCGTGTTATGCTAAGCTGGCCAGCGTGTAGCCCGGATACCGGACGCGGTTTCCGGATCGCGCAGTCAAAGGTCTGGAGCTTCCGTGTCATTGCGCGGCGCGGCGCTCCAAGGAGGAAATGAGGAGAAGCCGATGAAGGAATTCCATTGCGGGTCGCTCGTACCCGGCTGCGAGTGGCACACACGCGCCGAGGAGGAGGCTGAGGTCATGCGCCGTGCCGTCGAGCATCTGCGCGAGACGCACGGCGAGACGGTGATCCGCGAGACGATGATCGAGGCGATCCGCTCGCGCATCGAAAAGGTCCGCGACGCAGCGTGACGGTCAGGATTCGAGTGCCTCCGCGGCGCGCTTGAGCAGCGCGCCGCGATCAAGCGCAAAACCGGACTCGACCCATTCCTTTTCGAGATTCTTCAACGTTGCACCAAGCTTCGGCCCCGGTGATGCGCCAAGCGTCGTCAGATCGGCGCCCTTGACCGGAAAAACAGGGTTTTGCCATTTTGCAGCGAAGGCAAGCAGGCGCGAGAAGCCGCCGGCTTCGAGCAGTGCGTCATTGTCTTCGACCGCGCGGGCTCGAGCGGAAGCGAGCAACAGCCGCAACCGATCGACAAAGCCTTGGCGGTCGCCAAAATAAAGCCTTTTCGCCAACTCTCCTTCGGTCGTTTTCGGATCGACGGCAGCCGTGATCGCCCAATTCCGCAGCCGGCTTGCTTCGCTCACGGAAAGCCTCAATCTCTCGGCAAGCGTTTTCATGCGCGCGGCATCCGGCGGCACGATGGCTTCCAGCCTGAGCAGCGGGTCCGGCGCCCAGGCCAGATCCTTCTCGGTCTTGGTCAGCCCGTGGATGGCATCGATGCCCCATTTCTCGCTTTCCGGCAAAACGGCGGTCAGAACGCCGGCCTGGCGCATCCACAGCAGCGCCCGCGACGGATCTGGCGCTGACAGCAATTTCTTCCATTCCCACCAGACGCGCTCGACCGAGAGCTGGTCGAGCCCCTGCTTCAGCCGGGCACAAGCCTTCAACCCTTCGGCATCCGGCCTGCCGTCGCCATACCATGCGAAGAAACGGAAGAAACGCAGGATGCGCAGATAATCCTCGCGGATACGCGCTTCCGGATCGCCGATGAATCGCAGCCTCCGCGCTTCGATATCGGCGATACCGCCGACCAGATCGACGACCGTTCCATCGGCTTCGGCATAGAGTGCATTGATGGTGAAATCACGCCGCTCAGCGTCGGCTTTCCAGTCGCGGCCGAACGACACTTTGGCGCGCCGGCCGTCGGTTTCGATATCGGCACGCAGCGTGGTGACCTCATAGGCCTTGCCGTGGCCGACCGCGGTGACTGTGCCATGCTCGATGCCGGTCGGTACCGTCTTGAAGCCTGCCGCCTCGGCGCGCCGGATGGTTTCCTCGGGCACCGTGGTGGTGGCGATGTCGATGTCGGCGACCGGCTGGCCCATGAGCGCGTTGCGCACCGCACCGCCGGCGACACGCGCCTCCTCGCCGCCATCAGTCAGCGCGGCGAGCAGGCGCTGCAGGTGGCGTTCGCCGAGCCACCCGGCCTTGCCCGCGATCGACACTGGATCGCTCACGAATAGAGCCTTTCATAAAGCGTACGGATGATGCCCGCGGTGACGCCCCAGATGCGCTGGCCGCTATAGGGCATCTCGTAATAGAACCATTCGAGGTCGTTCCACATGCGACTGTCTCTGGTGTGGTTGGCGGGGTCCATCAGAAAGCCCAGCGGCACCTCGAAGACGGCATCGACTTCGTCGGAATTCAGCGTCAGGCTGAAACCGGGCCGCACAATCCCGAGCACCGGGGCGATGCGATAGCCGCTGCCGGAAACGTAGTCCGGCAGACGGCCGATGATCTCGACGTAATCACTATCGAGACCGATCTCCTCGGATGTCTCGCGCAACGCCGCCGCTTCCGGGCTCGCATCGGTTGGATCGATGGTACCACCGGGGAAAGCCACCTGCCCCGAATGGTTGCGCAGCTTTTCCGCCCGCCTTGTCAAAAGGACCGTGGCTTCATGGCCATGATCGACCACCGGGATCAGCACGGCGGCATCGCGCAGCGCCTTGGCCAGCTTCAGCCTGGGATGGCCCGGATTGAAGCGGTGGTCGCCAAAATCATCGCCGGCATGCGCCAGCGGCTGCGCCGCGACGCGCTGGCGAAACCCGGCAGCGGAAAACGGCAATGGCATCACCTGATCCATCATAGGCGATCCGTCATGCGCTCAGCCGTTTCAGTTTCTCAGCCGGCATGATTGGATAGACCTCGCCTTTGGAACGGACGGCAAACATCGTCTTGCCACCGATGTCGATCTCTTCGCCGTGCTCGACCAATTCGTACATCACCGGCCGTGCCACCAGCGCCTCCAGCCGCCCGCGCACCAGCACATAAGGCTTCAGGCCACCTGTCTCGTCCTCATCGACGAAGCGCAGCGGGTGTCCCGCCCCAGCCTCTACCACGTCGCCGACATTGGTGCGAAAGGTGACGATTTGTCCGTCGCCGGCGCCCGACACGTCCATCTCGACGGCAATGAAGGGCGCGTCGGCGACGCGGATGCCGACCTTTTCCACCGGCGTCACCAGGTAGGTTCTACCGTCCGCGTCCTTGCGCAGCACTGAGGAAAAAAGCTGCACCAGCGGCATCCGGCCGATCGGCGTTCCCAGATAGAACCAGGTGCCGTCCTGCTTGATTTCCATGTCGAGATCGCCGCAAAATGCCGGATTCCAGCGTTCCACCGGCGCCGGCCCCTTGCCAGCGCGCGTCGCGCGCGAGACCAGCGCCTCCAGTCCGCGCGCCTCGGTCGCGGCCGTCAGGCTCTCTTCACGATGGTCGGCGGCTTCCGTCATGGTCACGAAATAGTCACTGTTGTTCCGCTTGTCAGCCTAAGTCTGTGATTTAAGTTCATTGCAGGCGCATGCGAGGCCGAATCGCGGCATTCTCTGCGGCACCAAGGTGCCAAGCGGTGTCCAACAGAAGGATCGATGCTGCATGAGCGTTATGATCAAGGAAAGCCCAATCAGCGAAAAGGACATGGTGGCGCAGGCCGAGAAAGCGCTGGCCGACATTTCGAGGGTCCGTGACGGCGTCGGCCGGGTCATTTTCGGCCAGGAAAGCGTCGTCGAGCGCACGCTCGTCGCATTGCTGGCCGGCGGCCATGCACTGCTGGTCGGCGTGCCCGGCCTCGCCAAGACCAAGCTGGTCGAAACGCTGGGCATCGTGCTCGGCCTCGATTCGCGCCGCATCCAGTTCACGCCCGACCTGATGCCATCGGACATTCTCGGCTCAGAGGTGATGGAGCAGGATGAATTCGGCAAGCGTTCGTTCCGCTTCATTTCCGGGCCGATCTTTGCGCAACTGCTGATGGCCGACGAGATCAACCGCGCCTCGCCACGCACCCAGTCGGCGCTGCTGCAGTCGATGCAGGAATACCACGTCACCATTGCCGGCGTGCGCCATGATCTGCCGTCACCGTTCCACGTCCTGGCGACGCAGAACCCGCTGGAGCAGGAAGGCACCTATCCGCTGCCGGAAGCGCAGCTCGACCGCTTCCTGATGCAGGTCGATATCCTCTACCCCGAGATCGAGGCGGAGCGCCGCATCCTGCTGGAAACCACCGGTATCGAGGATGCCAAGGCTGAAAACGTGCTGCAGCCGGCGCGGCTGAAGGACATCCAGACGCTCATCCGCCGTATGCCGGTGCCGGAAAGCGTCGTCGAGGCGATCCTCAAGCTGGTGCGCTCAGCGCGCCCCGGCCAGGGCAACGCCGATACCGACAAGCACGTCGCCTGGGGCCCAGGCCCGCGCGCCAGCCAGGCGCTGACGCTGTGCACCCGCGCCCGCGCCCTCTATGACGGCCGGCTGGCGCCGTCGGTCGACGACGTCCGCGCGCTCGCCGAGCCGGTGCTGCAGCACCGCATGGCGCTGACCTTCGCCGCCCGCGCCGAGGGCACCACGGTTCGCGATGTTGTGGCGAAGCTCGCGAAAGGGATTTGATGGCGCGCATCGGTGAAGCGCAGGCACCGGCAGCGACGCGCGATGCGCTCGCCAGAGGCCGGTTGCGGGCTTCGTTGGTGCCGGACCTGCTGGTCGAGGCGCGCCGCATCGTCAACACGGTAATTGCCGGCTGGCATGGCCGCCGCAAGCGCGGTATCGGCGAGAATTTCTGGCAGTTCCGGCCCTATGTCGAAGGCGATTCCTCGCGCATTGACTGGCGCCGTTCCGCCCGCGACGATCACACCTATGTCCGCGACCGTGAATGGGAGGCCGCCCACACGGTGTGGCTGTGGGCCGATCCCTCGCCTTCCATGCTCTACAAATCGACCGGAGCCAGCGTTCCCAAGGAATCGCGCGCCCTGGTGCTGGCGCTGGCCATGGCCGAGCTTTTGTCGCGCAGCGGCGAGCGCATTGCCTGGCCGGGCCTGACCGACCCGTTCACCGCCCGCAATGGCGCCGAGCGCATCGCGGCGCAACTGATGCACGCCGCCGACCTGCCGGCAAAGCCCGACCTATCCGGCATTCGCCGGTTCTGCGACATCGTCCTCGTCAGCGATTTCCTCGACCCGGTCGAGGACACCATGGCGTGGCTGGACGTGCTCGCCCGCCACGGCGTGCGCGCCCATCTGGTCGAGGTCGCCGATCCGGCCGAGGAAAGCTTCCCCTATGCCGGGCGCACCGAATTCACCGATCCTGAGACCGGCGACAAGCTGACCGCCGGCCGCGCCGAAATGCTGGGCGAGGAATATCGCCTGCTTTATGCCGCCCGCCGCCAGGAACTGGCCGCCTGGTGCAAACGGCTTGGCTGGAGCTTTACCGTCAATCATACCGATCGCCTTGCCTCCGAGGCGCTGGTGCGCATCCACATGGCGATGACCGGCGAAGGCGCCTTTGCCGGGAGGGCCCGCGCATGAGTTGGCTGCCGCTCTCCTTCGGGGCGCCGATCGTGCTGTGGGGCCTGCTGGCGCTGCCGGTGATCTGGTGGCTTCTGCGGCTGACCCCGCCCAGGCCGCAAACCGAGGTGTTTCCGCCGCTCAGGATTCTCGCCCGCGTGCTGAGGCGCGAAGAAACGCCGCAGCAGAGCCCTTGGTGGCTGACGCTGCTCAGGCTGCTGATGGCCGCGCTTGTCGTGGCAGCACTTGCCGAACCGGTCTTCAATCCGCGCGAAAAGCTGCCGGCCGAGGGCGCTGCCCTGGCGCTGGTGATCGACAATGACTGGGCAAGTGCCGCCGACTGGGGCAAGCGGGTCGCCACCGCCGAGCGGCTGATCGCCGATGCCAATTCGAACGGCGTGCCGGTGCTCATCGCTTTCACAGCCGAGAAGCCGAATGCCGAGATCGGTCCCTTCGATGCCGCTGCCGCGCTCGACCGGCTGCGCGCGGCAAAGCCGCGGCCGATCCCGACCGACCGCCCCGCCGTCTATGCCCGCGTCGCTTCAGCCTTGGAGTCGCTGCCTGGCGCCAGCGTCGCGGTGCTCGCCGATGGCTTGGCGGCGCAAGGCGACGAAGCCGCCTTCAACACGTTGTTGTCGAAGAACGCGGCACGTGTTGTCTGGGCCGTCTCCGACCGGCTGTCGCTGACCGGCCTGACCGGCGCCGACAACCAGGTCGACGGCTTCGCCCTGACCGCCATCCGCGCACCGGGCGATCCGGCACCTGCACAGGTGACGGCCGGCGCCTTCGACGACAAGGGGCGCCGCATTGCCGACGCGACGCTGACCTTTGCCCCGGGCGGAACCACCGCCACCGGCACGGTGGCGGTGCCGTTCGAACTGCGTAACGACTTCGCCTACATCGCGCTCGATGGCGAGCGCCAGGCCGGTGCCGTCCGCGTGCTCGATGAGAGCTCAAAACGCCGCCGCGTCGGGCTGTTGTCGCAGGCCGAGGCCGACCAGGCGCAACCGCTGCTGTCGCCGCTCTACTACATCCGCCGCGCCCTGCAGCCGTTCGCCGATCTGGTCGAGCCGTCGAGCGTCGATCTCGCCGACGCCATCCCGCAACTGCTCGACCAGAAGCCGGCGATGATCCTCATGGCCGATGTCGGCACCATTCCGGAACAAGCGCGGCAAAGGCTGGTTGACTGGGTCGACAAGGGCGGCACGCTGGTGCGTTTTGCCGGTTCGCGGCTGGCCGCTGCCGGCAATGACGACGACCTGCTGCCAGTTCGGCTGCGCACGGGCGAACGATCGCTTGGCGGCGCGCTGTCATGGACGGCGCCGCAGCCGGTCACCGAATTCCCGAAAACCGGTCCCTTCGCCGACCTCGCGCCGCCCACCGAGGTCACCGTCACCAGGCAGGTGCTGGCCGAACCGACGCCCGACATCGTCGAGCGCACCTGGGCCACGCTTGCCGACGGTACGCCGCTGGTGACCGGGATGAAGAAGGACAAGGGCACCCTCGTACTGTTCCACGTCACCCCCGAGGCGACGTGGTCCAACCTGCCGATCTCCGGCAGCTTCGTCGAGATGCTGCGGCGCATCGTGCAATTGTCGCGCAACCAGGGCGCGGCTGTCGCCAATGCCGAGGCCGCCGCCACGTCGCTGGCACCCTATCGTATGATCGCCGCCGACGGCACGCTGGTGCCGCCGACGCCGGATGCCAGGCCGCTGGTGCCCGGCGCCGGCCCGCTGCCGGTGACGCTGGAAAACCCGCCCGGCCTCTACGGCTCCGAGACTGGAGTGTTCGCTCACAATCTGCTCGGCGGCGACAGCGCATTCAGGCCGCTGGCCCGGCCTGAAATCACGGTGCCGGTCACCACCATCCAGTATGCCTTCGACGAGCAGCACAACCTCAAAGGTCCGCTTGTCACGGCCGCCCTGGTGCTGATGGTGCTCGACACGCTTGCCGTATTCTGGATGGGCGGCCTGTTGTCGCGCCGGCCGCGCCGTGCCGGCGCTGCGGCGACGGCAGCCGTCCTGCTGATTGCGCTCGGCGCCTTGATTGGCCACGCGGACGTCGCGCGTGCCGACGACGCCAAACCGGGAGATACGGAGGCGATCGGGGACATTTCAAAGACCCGGATCGCCTACGTGCTGACCGGCGAGCCGGGTGTCGATTCGATCAGCCGCGCCGGGCTCGAAGGCCTGACCCGCTTTCTTATCGAAAAAACCGCGCTCGAACCCGGAGCACCGGCCGGCGTCGACATCTCGAAGGACGAACTTTCCTTCTATCCGCTGATCTACTGGCCGATCGATCCCTCGGCCCCGATGCCCAGCGAGGCCGCCATCGCCCGCATCGACGCCTACATGCAGCAGGGCGGAACGGTCTTGTTCGACACCCGCGACCAGTTCGCCAATGGCATTGGTGCGGATTCGACCAGCCCGGCGACGGAGCGGCTGCGCGACATCCTCGGCAACCTCAACGTGCCACCGCTGGAGCCGGTGCCGTCGGACCACGTGCTGACCAAATCCTTCTACATCCTTCCGGAGTTTCCTGGCCGTTTTGCCGGCAGCCCGCTTTGGGTCGAGGCATCGCTCGAAGCCAGCAACACCGAGAACCGCCCGGTGCGCACCGGCGACGGCGTTTCGCCGATCATGATCACCGCCAATGATTTCGCCGGCGCCTGGGCGGTCGACGAGAATGGCGACCCGCTATTGCCGACGGTGCCGTCGGATCCGATGCAGCGCATCTATGCGCTGCGCGCCGGCGTCAACATCATGATGTATATGCTGACCGGCAACTACAAATCCGACCAGGTGCACGTCCCGGTGCTGCTCGAACGGCTGGGGCAATAGACCATGAACTGGTCGCTCGCCTTCGAACCGCTCATCACCTGGCCGCTGCTCGCCGTGGTTCTGGTGCCGCTGCTGCTGCTGGCGCTGGCCGGCCTTTGGTTTCGCCAGCGCGGCGCGGTCTTCCGCCTGACAGCCCTGATTGCGCTGGCTGCGGCGTTGCTCAATCCGGTGTTTCTCAACGAAGAGCGCGAGCCGCTGAAAAGCATCGTCGCGGTCGTCGTCGATCGCAGCCAGAGCCAGGATATCGGCGACCGCACCAAACAGACCGATGAGGCGTTGGCCGGGCTTCAGCAGCGTCTCGGCCGCTTCAAGCAGTTCGACGTCCGTGTCGTCGAGGCCGGCAAGTCCGAAGCCGCCGACGAGCGCACCGAGACGCGGTTGTTTTCCTCACTCGAAAATGCTTTCCGCGACGTGCCGCCGTCGCGCATCGGCGGCGCCATCATGATCACCGATGGCGAGGTGCATGACGCGCCGCCCGGCGCACCCGACTTCAATGCCCCGCTGCACGCGCTGATTACCGGCAACGAGCATGAGAAGGACCGCCGCATCCGCTTCGAGAATGCGCCGCGCTTCGGCCTCGTTGGCAAGCCGCTCGACATGACGTATCGTGTCATCGCCACCAACAACGAGACCGGCCCGGTCGATGTCCGCGTATCGGTCAACGGCGAGCAGGTATCGGTCGAGCACGCCAACATCGGCCAGGCGATGCCGCTGCAGGTGACCATTCCCAGCGCCGGGCGCAACATCGTCGAACTCGCCATCAACCACGAGCCGGGCGAACTCACCGACACCAACAACCGCGCCATCGCGCTGATCGACGGCATCCGCGAAAATCTGCGCGTGCTGCTTGTTTCCGGCGAACCGCATGCCGGCGAGCGCACCTGGCGCAATTTGCTGAAATCCGACGCTTCGGTCGACCTCGTGCACT
This sequence comes from Mesorhizobium sp. M0633, assembly GCF_040320645.1. Taxonomy (NCBI): domain Bacteria; kingdom Pseudomonadati; phylum Pseudomonadota; class Alphaproteobacteria; order Hyphomicrobiales; family Phyllobacteriaceae; genus Mesorhizobium; species Mesorhizobium sp. M0633. Next base: position 178,718 of record NZ_JAMYQC010000001.1, on the reverse strand, counting down.
TCACCATCCTGCGCCCGCCGGAAAAGCAGGATGGCACGCCGATCAACGAATTGTCGCTGATCGCCTTCCCGACGCGCGAGCTGTTCGTCGAGAAGATCAAGGATTTCGACCTGATCATCTTCGACCGCTATCAGCACCGCGACGTGCTGCCGATCCTCTATTACGACTACATCTCCGAGTATGTCGAAAAGGGCGGCGCGCTACTGATCGCGGCAGGCCCCGAATATGCCGGCGAAAGCTCGATCGCCCGCACGCCGCTGATGTCGGCACTGCCGGCAATGCCGACCGGCGAGGTCATCGACAAGGCCTTCTACCCACGTCTCACCGATACCGGCCAGCGTCATCCGGTAACGCGTGGGCTCGACGGCTCCGCGACCGAGCCGCCGCACTGGAGCCGCTGGTTCCGCACCATCGGCGTCGAGAACCCCGAGGGCGAGGTGGTGATGAAGGGTGCCGACAACCGGCCGCTGCTACTGCTCGATCGCAAGGGCGAAGGCCGCGTCGGCATGCTTTTGTCCGATCAGGGCTGGCTGTGGGCGCGCGGATTCGAGGGCGGCGGCCCGCACGTCCAGCTCTACCGGCGCATCGCCCACTGGCTGATGAAGGAGCCCGAACTCGAGGAAGAGCGGCTGACCGCCGACGGCCGCGGCATGGTGCTGGAAATCCGCCGCCAGACGATGAGCGACGATCCCGGCCCGGCGCAAGTCATCACGCCGTCCGGCAAGGCACTGATCGTCAGGCTCGAGAAATCCGAGCCAGGCGTCTTCCTCGGCAGCGTCGAGACCAGCGAAATCGGTCTCTATCAGGTCGGCAATGGCGACCTGACGGCATTGGCCCATGTCGGGCCGGTCAACGCCCCGGAATTCACCGACGTCGTCTCCACCGAGAACCGGCTGAAACCACCGGCTGAGGCAACCGGCGGCAGCGTTCGCCGGCTGGCGCCGGCATCGGCCATTGGCAACCTGACCAGCACCGTCACGCTGCCATCCGTAGTCCCGGTCCGTTCCTCGGGCGCGGCTTCCGGCAATGACTGGATCGGCCTGCGCACCACCGACGACAGCGTGCTCAAGGCCGTCTCGCGCGTGCCGCTGTTCGGCGGCTTCCTCGGCCTCGGCCTGCTGCTTCTGGCGATGGGCTCGATGTGGTACCGCGAAGGGCGGTAACGCGGTTTATCCTTCTCCCCTTGTTGTGGGAGAAGGTGGATTGGCGCGCAGCGCCAAGACGGTTGAGGGGTGCTGGACGGAGTGCCGTCCTTGCCAAGCTGGAACACCCCTCATCCGACCGAGCTTCGCTCGGCCACCTTCTCCCACAAGGGGAGAAGGAAGAAAGCGAACCGCCCTACTCCTCCGGCTCCGTCGTGAACATCAGCGGGTAGCCCTTGGCCTTGCCGGCATCGGTTGCCCGCGCCGCCTTAGTCTCGGCGACATCCCTGGTGAAGACGGCGACAACGCAGACGCCGCGCCGGTGCGCGGTGATCATTATCCTATGCGCCTGGTCTTCGCTGAGCTTGAACTCGGCCTTCAGCACCGTCACGACAAACTCGCGCGGAGTGAAATCGTCATTGACCAGGATGACCTTGTAGAGCTTCGGCCGTTCGACCTTCGGCTTCGTGCTGGTACGGGGTTTTGTCGTGATTTCAGGCATTGGACCGGCAATTGCGTACGACAGCTTTGCGGTCATTTTGACATGGGCAAAAGCGGTCGTCCATTCAACCGCGCGCGATCGGCTTCCCGGCAGGCGCAGTTCAAAAGTCCGTGCCTATGTGGGAACTGCCGTCTGGCGTTCAACGGGGGGTGTGGGCCGGGACTGGCCCTACTGTCTGCACGCAACAAAAAAGACGACCGCTCCAGGCAAATCGCAACTGGAGCGGTCTTCTCATAGGGTAGAAAGATGTCGCTTGATCAGGCCTTCGGAGTTGCTTTGACCGCGTGCTTCTTGTGCTTCTTGACGGTCTTCTTGGCAGCGACCTTCTTCACGGCCTTGGCCGGCGCAGCGGTCGTCGTTGTCGTCGCAGCCGGGGTGGTGGTCGCGGCATTGGCGCTGCTGGCGCCGAGAACCGGCATCGAGACGGCCAGCGCGATGGCGAGACCGAGGGCGGAGAGGAGGGACTTTTTCATGGCTTCACTTCCTTTTTGTGCAGATCGGATTGTGTCACTGAACGGGATCGATCGGTGTCACTCCAAGCAGCTTCAAAGCATTCGCGAGCATCCGGATTCCCTGTGCCTGTTTCTTGTTGGCGCAGAACCGGCTTCCCTTTCTTTGAAGTGCTTTCGCAGCGGTGACCTGCGTTGCCGCGGCATGGGTTTCGAGGGCTTCGTCAAACTGGCGGTTCAGATCGATGCAACGCTCGCTGCGGGTGGTCGCCACCTTTGCATCGGCCGCCTTTGCATTGGCCACCTTCGCATCGGCCAGTTTTGCATCGGCATGTTCGACCGCGGCCGTGACGAGCGAAATGGAAAGCAACGCACCCATCAGACTGATCGAGAACCTTTGCATTGGTCTGTCCGTAATCCCGTAACGCGTGTCGCAGCCGATGACCTGACCGCCACGGCACCACTTATGCCTTTGATTTTTTTCGGCAGTTTTTCCGGATTGTAGAATTTTGTTTCTGGATTGTTTCTGGGCAGCCCGGATCGAGCCGCCGATCTTCACTGGCCAACTTATGGCCTGAATTCTATCGTCTGGCTGACGGCCGAAGCAGCGCTTGGGCGATCCACAAATGACAGGTTCCCGGTGAAATCCGACCCCCACATACTGATCGTCGACGACGACAAGGGCATTCGCGACCTGCTTCAGGAATTTTTTCAGAAGCGAGGGCTGCATACATCGATCGCCGCCGACGGCACCGAGATGGAGACCATCCTGCGCCGCGCCCAGGTCGACCTGATCGTCCTGGACGTCATGCTGCCCGGCAAGAGCGGGCTGGAGCTCTGCCGCGAGTTGCGCGCCAATTATTCGACGCCGATCATCATGCTGACCGCGGTTACCGAAACTACCGACCGCGTGGTTGGGCTGGAGATGGGCGCCGACGACTACGTGCCGAAACCCTTCGATCCGCGCGAGCTGCTCGCACGCATTCGTGCCGTCTTGAGACGCAATGGCGCCGCCGAACCGCGACGCGCCGCCTCGCGGCAGATCTACCATTTCGCCGGCTGGACGATGGACTGTTCGCGCCGCCGGCTGATGGCGCCCGGCGACGTCAGGATCGAGCTGACGATGGCCGAATTCAATCTCCTGCAGACCTTCGTCAAGAGCGCGCAGCGCGTACTGAGCCGCGAGCAGCTGATCGAGCTGTCCGGCGGCGACAGCGGCTACAGCTTCGACCGCAGCGTCGACATTCTGGTCAGCCGGCTGCGGCGCAAGATGGAGGACGACCCGAAAACGCCGAAGCTGATCCTGACCGTGCGCAGCGGCGGCTACCAGTTCCTGCCTGAGACGACCTCCGAATGAGACGCATCCTGCCGCAAACGCTGCCGGTCTGGGTGCTGCTCATCGTCATCGCCGGCCTGCTGATCAGCCAGATCGCGACCCTTTACATCGTTTCGCGCGACCGTGCCGCCGCCAATGACGTCGTCGATCTCTACCGGCTGAACGACCGCGCCTTCTCGCTGGTGCAGCTGATGCATGATGCTACGCCGGAACAGCGCAAGGCGACGGCCTCCGGCCTGTTCAACGCCACTTATGCGCTCACCGTCTCCGACACGCCCGCCGTTACTTCGTCGATAGCCGGCGACGACGAACTGGCCGAATTGGAAGACATATTGGTCGGTCGGCTATCGAAGTTCGGCATCACCGACGCGCGGGTCCGCCGCGACCCGGCAACGCACGAAGCCGACGCTCCCGGTGGGACGGTCGCCGGTCCCGATATCGGCCAGGTCGAGCGCGACCTGCTGGTGCTGGCGGCCGATTTCGCCCAGAGCGACAAGCTGACCGCTTCGCTTCGCTTTGCCGACGGCCAATGGCTGAACTTCACCGAGCCGAACACACCGGCCGGACCGATACTGAGCTTCGATAGCCTGCCGCTCTATGCCTTGATCGCCGGGCTGGTGGTGGCTTCCTCGATCTGGTCGCTGCGCCGGCTGACGGCGCCCTACCGGATGATGGAGACCGCGGTGAAGCGGATCGGCGAGGACCTGAAAAGCCCGCCGATCGCCGAGAGCGGCAGCCGCGAGGTGCGTACCGCGGCAAAGGCGGTCAATGCCATGCAGGCGAGGCTGCGCGCCTACGTCGAGGACCGCGAGCATCTTGCGGCCGCACTGGCGCACGACCTGCGCACGCCGCTGACCAGGATGCGGCTGCGCCTCGAACTGCTGAGGAATTCGTCCGTGCGCGCCGCACTGGCGCACGACCTCGCCGACATCGAAGGCATTGCCAGCTCGGTCATCGACTTCGCCACTTTCGAGGTGACCGAGGAGAAGAGCGAGAGGATCGATTTCTGGTCGCTGGTAGAATCGATCGCCGACGGCTTCGACGAGGTCTCCTTCGACAATGAGGACGCGCGCTCGCGCGGCCTGATCTGCGTCGCGCGGCCGGTCGCGCTACGGCGCTGTGTCACCAACCTCGTCCAGAACGCGGTGACCTATGGCAAGAGGGCGCATCTCAGCCTGCGTCAATCAGGCAAGACAATCACGCTGGCGATCCATGACGAGGGTCCGGGCATACCGCAAGCCGAGCTCGACGCCGTGTTCGGCTCGTTCGTGCGCCTGGAACAGTCGCGCAACCGTCAGACCGGCGGCCTCGGCCTCGGCTTGACCATCGCCCGCAACATCGCCCGTAGCGCCGGCGGCGAAGTCAGCCTGTCCAACCATCCCGATGGCGGCCTGATGACGGAGCTGCGCCTGCCGCTTGCGGTTTAGCTTGCGGTATCGGGCTAAGCCGGCGTTCCTTCGCGCCCCCTCTGTTCTGCTGGACACCTCCTCCACAGGTGGGAAGATTGGCCGTCGTCGCCGATTTCGCCAATTACAAACGTTGGAATGTGAGAGCCGTCCGCGAAACCGCCGATCTCCCCCAAGCAGGAGAGATGTCCGACAGAACAGAGGGGGGCGCGACAGAACTCGGCGTTTGGTCTTGGTTCTCTCCCCAAGGAGAAAAACTACCTTCTCAACACCGCGCTCAGCACATCCCTGACGCCGATGGCGCCGACAAAGCGCGACTGGTCGTCGAACAGCGCCACCGGTGCCGTCTGCGAGCGATGCATGGCCAGCATCACGGTCTTCAGCGAGGTGCCGGGATTGGCCCAGAACACCTGCGCCGTCTCCTCCGGCTGGGCTTCGACATCGGCGCAGGACACCCATACCGCGGGCTTGCCGTCGCGCTCGGCCGCCGCCACCAGCCCATGCTCGTCGATCTTGAAACGCGTCGTCCTGCGCCGGTCGAGCCACACCCAGCCGTTCTCGCCGTGTTCGAGGTCGCGGCGGTCGCGCATGACGTTCCACGCGGTCAGCACCGAGAGCGGGTTCACATTGGCGATGAAGTCGCGGACATAGTCGTTGGCGGGCCGCAGCACGATGTCTTCCGGCGCGCCGGTTTGCACGATGCGCCCGCCTTCCATGATGGTGATATGGGTGCCGATCTTCAGCGCCTCCTCGAGGTCGTGGCTGACGAAGATGATGGTCTTCTTCAGCTCGGCCTGGAGCTGCAGCAACTCGTCCTGCAGCTTGGTCCGGATCAGCGGATCGAGCGCCGAGAACGGCTCGTCCATGAGCAGGATCGGCGCCTCGGTGGCAAAGGCGCGCGCCAGGCCGACGCGCTGCTGCATGCCGCCGGAAAGCTCATGCGCATATTTCTTCGACCACTGGTCGAGATGAACCAGCTTCAGTTGCCTGTTCACCCGCTCCTTGCGCTCGGCTTCGGGTACGCCGGCGAGCTCGAGGCCAAGGCCGACATTCTCCTCCACCGTGCGCCACGGCAGCAGCCCGAACTGCTGGAACACCATCGCCACCTGCTTCTGCCGCAGCCGCCGAAGCGTCGCCTCGTCGCAGGTGACGACGTCGACCGTACCGTCGCCGTCCTTGACCAGCACCTGGCCGCGCGAGACGACGTTCAGCCGGTTGACGGCTCTGAGCAGCGTCGATTTGCCGGAGCCGGAAAGCCCCATCAGCACCGAGATCTCGCCCTCGTTCACGGTGAGGCTGGCGCCGGCGCAGCCCAGTACGTTGCCGGTCTGTTCGAGGATCTCGGCTCGGGTGGCACCACTGTCGATCAGCGCCAGCGAGCCTGCCTGGTCGGCGCCGAAGACGATGTCGACATTCCTGAAATCGACGGCGACGGTCATTTCTTGCCTCCCACGCCGATGCGCGTCATCCGGTCGAGCACGATGGCGAGCACGACGATCGCCAGCCCTGCCTCAAGCCCGAGGTCGATCCTGCGCGAACCGAGCGCCCGGTTGATTTCCGTACCGAGGCCGCCGGCGCCGATCAGGGCGGCGAACACCACCATCGACAGCGACAGCATGATCGACTGGGTCAGCCCAGCCATGATGGTCGGCAGCGCCGAAGGCAGCTCGACCTTCCACAGCAGCTGGCGCTTGGTGGCGCCGAACGCCTCGCCCGCCTCGACGATCGATTTCGGCACCGAGGTGACGCCGAGATGGGTGAGCCGAACCGAGGTCGGGATGACGAAGATGATGGTGACGATCAGGCCGGGCGCGTTGCCGAGGCCGAACAGGGTCAGCACCGGGATCAGGTAGACGAAGGTCGGCAATGTCTGCATCAGGTCGAGCACCGGCAGCATGACGCGATACACCTTCGGCTTGTGCGCGGCCCAGATGCCGAGCGGCACGCCGATGGCCATCGACACGGCGGCGGCGGCGACCACCAGCACCAGCGTCTCCACCGTCTGCTTCCACAGGTTCTGGTTGAGGATGAACAGCAATCCGATGAATACCGCCAAAGCCAGGCCTTTCGAGCGCTGCAGGAAATAGGCGAGCAGAGCGATCAGCGCGATCAGCAGAACCGGCGGCAGCAACAGCAGCCCGTCGACGATGCCGTCGAGCAGGAAGTTGAGGCTGTTGGAAAAAGCCCTGAAGATGGTGTCGAAATTGTCGGTGAGAAAGCCGAAAAACGCCTTCCCCCATGCCCCGATGGGAATCTTGTAACTGACCAGGAATTTGGAGATCGGATCCATCTAGCCCCTCTTCTACCGGCGCCGTCCTTCGCCGGACGGTCATCTTGTCACAGGATATGAAAAAGGGCAGCCATTTCTACCGTGGCTGCCCCTTGTCTCGTCATGCCAGATGGTCGGGTCAGCTTCCGAGCGCCGTTTTCACCGCAGCCGCCGCATCGCCGCCGTCGAAGGTGGTGACGCCGGCGATCCAGGGAGCGACCGCGTCCGGGTGCTTCTTCAGCCAGTCGGTCGCGACCGTATTGGCGTCGCCGCCCTTCAGGATCGCGTCCATCATCTCGCCTTCCATGTCCAGGTTGAACTTCAGATTGGCGATGAACTTGCCGGCGTTCGGACATTCGCTCATGTAGCCCTTGCGTACATTGGTATGCACGGTGGCAGCACCAAAGCCGCTATCTCCCATCCCCTCGAGATAGGTGATCTTCATGGCGCCCATCACCGGATGCGGCGTCCAGCCGAGGAAGGCGATCCATTCATTGTTCTTCATCGACTGGTCGGCCTGGGTGAGCATGCCGGCCTCGGAAGATTCGACCAGTTCGAAGCCTTCGAGATTGGTCTTCGGATCCTTGATCATGTCGAGGATGATGCGGTTGCCGTCATTGCCGGCCTCGATGCCGTAGATCTTGCCGTCGAACTTGTCCTTGAATTTGCCGAGATCGGTCAGCGTCTTGACACCGGCATCGGCGACATAGGTCGGAACGACGATGCCGTAGCCGGCACCGCTGAGATTTTCACTGACGGTCTCGACCGAGCCTTCGGCGGCATAGTCCTTGATGTCGTTGGTCATCGACGGCATCCAGTTTCCGAGGAACACGTCGAGATCTTTGTTCTTCAGGGACGCATAGGTCACCGGCACCGAAAGCTGGATCACCTGCGGCTCGTAGCCGAGCGCCGTGAGCAGCACCGAGGCGACGCCGGTGGTCGCCTGGATGTCGGTCCAGCCGACATCGGACAGACGCACCGTCTTGCAGCTTTCCGGATCGCCGGCGAAGGCCCCAGTCGTGGATAGAAAAGCCGCCAGGCCGAGGCCGGCGACGAATGAACTCATACGCGACATGAAAATTCTCCCATTTCAGTTCTCGGTGAAGCGAAGCGACGGTTTTATCTCCGCCTTTGTTCCGTCAGCCAAACATCATTCTGCTGCGGTTTCAAGCACTAAGGCAATCACGAACAACGGCGCAGGCTGGCCGATCAGCGACACGCCCGCCGCTTTCCGGATGGAAGTCGCCTTTTCCCGGTGGAATGTAGGCGCTCCCCCTCCCCGCTTTGTTGCAACTCGGCTTAAAAGGACGGCATGGCCAAGCTGTACTTCCATTATGCGACGATGAATGCCGGCAAGACGACGATGCTGTTGCAGGCCTCGTATAATTACCGCGAGCGCGGCATGACGACGATGCTGTTCATCGCCGGCCACTACCGCAAGGGCGATACCGGGCTGATCTCGTCGCGCATCGGCCTGGAGACGGAAGCCGAGATGTTCCGCGACGGCGACGATCTGTTTGCCCGGGTCGCCGAGCATCACGACCACGCCACGGTCCATTGCGTCTTCGTCGATGAGGCGCAGTTCCTCGAAGAGGAGCAGGTCTGGCAACTCGCCCGCATCGCCGACCGGCTGAACATCCCGGTCATGTGCTACGGCCTGCGCACCGATTTCCAAGGCAAGCTGTTTTCCGGATCGCGCACCCTGCTGGCAATCGCCGACGACCTGCGCGAGGTGCGCACCATCTGCCGTTGCGGCCGCAAGGCGACGATGGTGGTGCGCCTCGGCGCCGACGGCAAGGTGGCGAAACAGGGCGAACAGGTGGCGATCGGCAAGGATGTCTATGTCTCGCTCTGCCGCCGCCATTGGGAAGAAGAAATGGGCCGCGCCGTGCCCGACGATTTCATCGGCTTCACCAAAACCTGACCAGCGCTATTGCTTTCATCCGACCTCCCGGCCGACATTCGTTCACCAATCGCGCCATCGTGCGGCGCTTGTTTAAGGCCTGCTTGCTATTTCAGAACCTCTCAGCCAGAGCCGTCGGGGAGTTCCCATGCTTCGAGCCATTTCGTCTGCCGCTGCTTTCCTCATCGCCGGCGCTCTTGCCGCGCATGCCGACGGCGATGCCGCTCTCGGCAAGAAAGTCTTCAACAGATGCATGGCCTGTCATGAGGCCACGAGCGACCACGACAAGGTCGGCCCGCATCTGCTGGGTGTCGTCGGCCGCACCGCCGGCACCGCGGACAGTTATCTCAGCCGCTACTCGCAGGGGATGAAGGACGCCGGCGCCGCCGGCCTGGTCTGGGACGAAGCAAACCTCGCCGAATACCTGCGGGCGCCGCGGCAGAAGGTCCCCGGCAACAAAATGGCCTTCTCCGGCCTGACCAGCGACGACGACATCGCCAATGTCATCGCCTACCTCAAGGCCGATCCCAAGCCCTGAGCGTCGCTCCCGACCTAAAGTCCAGCCGCGGTTGAAGCGGTGTCTGACCGGACGGCAGTTACACCGTAATCATTGCCTGACTATCCTGCGGTCGGCCTCCTGAAATTCTTTTGTTTTCCTGTAATCCCATGTCTTCCGTCTTTCATTCGCCAAACCCGGCACATATATTCGCGGCGGTTTGCGAAACGAAACCGATGCCGAAGCGGGAGGCCCCAATGGCGACATTGCAGAATTTCGATGCCGAGATTGCCAAGACCAAGCAGGTCGTAGAGGACATGCGCACCAAGATCGAGCAGTCCGGTACTGTGCTCGACACGCTCGCCACCGCCGACAAGAAGATCGGCGACGCCAATTTCGACATCGAGAATGCCCGCATTGAGGATGTGCTGAAGCAGCAGAAGGTGATGGAAGGCAATATCGCCGACCTGATTATCGGCCTCGAGGACGCCACCAACGTCTTCGGCGCCGAATTCGAGAGCATGAAGAACTACACCGGCTGGGAAAATTTCGTCGGTGTCTTCTCCAGCCAGCGCAAGCAGCGCCTGCGCACCGACCGCGTCCGCAACATGTCGCTGGCCGGCAATCTGCAGGAGCTGCTGGCGAAATCCGACACCATCGTCGGCATCCTCAAGGCTCAGAAGCAGGTTCTCGACACGCGCTACAAGACCTCCGAGGCCAGCCTGTCGCAGGTGATCGAGCGCCGCAAGACCACCATGTCCAATCTCGAGACCGTGCAGAAGCGCATCGAGGAGCTCAACCCGATGCTGCTCGACATCGAGAACAAGATCGCCGCCTCGACCAGCCAGAAGGTGCGCACGCAACTGGAAGGCGAACGCTCGAAACTGGCCACGGAATACAACGAGAAGCAGGCCAAGGAGCAGGAATTGCTGGCCGAAAGCCAGACGCTGGAGCGCTACACCTCGATGTTCCAGACCTTCGTCGATTCGCTCAACAACCAGATCGCGGCGCAATCGACGCTGATCAACAAGCTGACCATCGATACCGAGCAGCGCATCGTTCTGTACAAGGCGCTGGAAGATTCGCTGAAGACCGCCGCCCAACAGGATGTCGCCCACAAGATCAACACGCTGGGCAGCCAGGTCGACAACACCGCCGAAGAGACCATGGCCGGCATTGGTGCCGCCTCGCAAAAGCACATCGGCGATCTGCTTGAAATGCACGAGAAGAACATGGTCGCCACCGCCGACATCCAGCGCCGCAAGAAGCTCGCCGACGATGCCTTCGCCCGCCGCTTCGACGATGTGATGAAGAAGCACAATTCGGCAAATTACGTGCAATCGTAATTGCTGCACGTGCACTGCTCCCAAGGGCTGGCAGCATGACCCCCGAAAACGAAGCTGCGGCGCGCTATTTCTCGGCGATCACGGCGGCACTTGGCGGCCTCGAAGTGTTCATGCGCGACGATCGCTCGCCGCTCTATCGGCACGGCATCGTCGCCAAGGTCGTCGCCGAATATATTGCGCGGCTCGACAAGTCGTTCTCGTGCTGGCGCAACCGGCTGGGCTTCACCGAGACGTTCCGCATCTCGCGCGCCGAAAGCGGTTTTCCGGTCTTCCAGAACCTGCTCGAGTTGGAGAACGACCGGCTCCAGGCCGATGCGCGCCTCGCCAACCTTCCGCTGGCCGATGAGCTGCGCGAGGAAATGGCGGACTTCATCCTGCGCCACAAGGAATTTCCCGAAGCGCTGCAGAAGTCGATGGCCGAGCGGCTTTTCCTCGAGGACGTCAAGAGCGAGACCACCTTCGGCCCGTTCACGCTGGCCCAGACGGTCAAGGTGTCGGTCAATCCGAAGACGTTGCGCCCCTATTATCTGGTCCACTGGGCCTGCTTCGACGGCAGCGCCAACCTGCCGCTTGTGTATATGGTGACGGTCGAGGATTCCTCGGACGACATGATCCGGCAGCTTGTCGACTCCAGTGGCAAACTTAATGAGAGGGTCGACATTCCGCTGCCGGTCGACGGCTTGCTCAATCCCGAGCTTGCCCACCGTTTCGACGATTTCACCGAGAAGAATTCCGCCTACGCGCTGTCGCCGGCGACCATCGCGGTCAACCTCGACAAGGATTTCGAGCCGCTGCATCCCAAGCAACTGCGTCGCGTCGTGCTCGGCCCGTTCTATTCTGCAGGGATTACCGACAACAATTCGACGGTGAGCGAAGTGCTGGCCAAGGTGCGCAAGCCGGAAAACGCCTGGCTGCTGACCTGGACCATCCAGGAGGTCTTTTCCAAGGCCGAAAAGCCAGGCCGCAAGGGGCTGTTTTCGAGCGAAAAGACGACGCAGGAATTCTTCATCAATACCGACGATCTCGAGGCCGCGCGGCAAGGCGTGTCGAGCTATGAGAACCATGCGTTGATTCCGCACGAGGCCTATCAGGCGCTCTATGCCGCCGGCGAGGCGCAGAAGATCTTTTCGGGCTACAAGGTCCACATCCTGTCCAAAGGGCAGGTCATCAGCGACGTCTGACCATCAAATCGCGGAGCATCCTCCATGGACACCGGCCTGACCACCATCCCGGAAGCGGCAATTGAAAAGCACCGTGCCACTGCGCAAAGTTTCATCACTCGCATCGTCGTGCTGGAGGACCCATCGCGCGAGTCCGGCACCGCGCTTGCCGGCACCAACCGCCGCTTCGTCTCTACCGTCTCGGTCGGCTCGGTGCGCCGCACGCGCGAGGTCGAGCTCTCCAAAACCGTCGCCGCCGTCCATTCCGACGACCAGTTGCTGACTATCCCGCAGCACACGCTGTTGTTTCGCGCCCGGCGCGGCACAGCGATAGCGCTGGCCATATCGGATGTCTTCGCCGAGGGCTCGGACCTCGAAAGTCTGCAGGCGAAAAACGCCCGCGCGCCGCTCGAAGGCGATGAAGCTGCCACCTTCAAGAAGCTGCTGTCGGCCTCTGCCTACATCTCCGCCTTCAGCCTTGCCTCCTATTTGTTCCAGCTGATCGACAGCGACGGCGAGGCGCCGAACGACACGCCCGAGCCGGACTTTCTGTTCGACACGCCACAGGATGCGGTGAAGTCGATCGTGGCCGGGCTCGACAGGGCGATAGCGGGTTCGAAGGACGATGCCGACCTGATGACCCGCGCCCGCGCCTTTGCCCGCGTCGCCATCGACGGGCTGTTGGCGCGAAAGGGCCGCTTCGACGGCATCGGTCCGTTCGAGAACGCGCATATCCGCATCGACGTCGACGATTTTACCCTTGACGGCTTCGACGTCGCGCCGGGTAAGCGGGCAAAGCCGCTGGTGATGACCTTCAAAAAACCGGAAGAGGTCGTCGGCAACCACATCGCCAAATACCAGTCGGTCAAGCTTGCCAAGATGCTGATGGCCTATGACTTCGAGCGCGAGCTGAACCCGTTCGTCGAGCTCGGCGGCTTCCTGTTCACTTTTATCGGCGATGGCGCGCCCGGCACCGGCAAGACAACCTTGATCCAGATGATCGCCGGTCTTCTCAATGGTTATTGCCAGGTCGCCGGTTATCCCTTCGCCTACGAGAATTTCGGCGTCGACCAGATCTCCTCCTACCAGGGCAAGTCCGGCCAGAACTGCCGCCAGTTCATCAACAATGTGCTGAACCCGCGCGTCATCGGCTTCGGCACCATCGACGATATCGACCAGGTGGCGGCACGCCGGTCCGACGACCGCGCCTCGGCCGGCCAGCAGGAAATCACCGGCGTCCTGATGGACGCCTTTGGAGGTGCGGCGACCGTGGTGCGCGGCAACTGCTCGTTCGGCATGTTCTCCAACTATCCCGAAAACGTCGACGACGCGCTACGCCAGCGCGCCGGCGCGCGCTGGCTGGTCGACGGCCCGCAGAGCCGCGACGACTACATCGACATCTTCGTTCTGCTCGCCGGCAAGAACCACAAGATCCCGCTCGGCGACCACAAGCTCTATGTGGCGCAAGAGATCCAGCGCGCGGTGATGGAAGCTTACGAGGAGCATGAGAAGCCACAGGAAGACGGGTTGATGAAGGTCTATGAGCGCTACATGAAGGAGAATGGCGCGCCAAAGACGATGGCCGACATCGGCACTTATCTGCATATGATCAAGGATGCCGAGCCGCGCTTTACCGGTCGCGCCATCAAGAACGTCACCGATGCCATCAAGATGCGCGCCATGGACATCGAATTGCCGGACGAGTGGTTCGAAAAGCCGGAAGCCTTCATGCACAAGGGTTACGACGACAAGAAAGCCATGATCGAGGAGCTGCGCGGGCCATTCTCGATGGACATGGTCATGCAGGAGATCAACCGCTACGCGGATTCCGAGTTCCGCTATTCCGACAAGTCCGATGATGCGGCGGTGACCAAGATGATCCGCGACACCCGTCTGCGGGAGCGTGCCGTCCGCGAGATCGAGGATATGAAGAAAAAGGGGCTGTGGAATGCGTGAGATGCGCCGACGCCCCCTTCTCCCCTTGTGGGAGAAGGGGTCGCCGAAGGCGACGGATGAGGGGTATTCGTCAAGCTGGAACACCCCTCATCCGACCGAGCTTCGCTCGGCCACCTTCTCCCACAAGGGGAGAAGGAGCGTTCGCGCCCCTCATCCGCCCTTCGGGCACCTTCTCCCCGTGAACGGGGAGAAGGAATAATGGCTAAGAAACCCGATCTGTTGCGCGACAACGAGCTGATCTACGGCCGGCTGCTGACGATCGACGAGCCGCACCTGATCCAGCGCTACAACAAGGCGATGGTCGCGTTCGGCTTGAAGCCGACCAAGTTGAAAAGCTTCGAGATCGATCGCACTGGCTTCTCGCCGCAGGTCGCCGAGGAATGCGGCGACTACAGCTACCTCGATCCGAACGAGGTCAACCGTCGCTTCATCATCCTGACGCCGTCGCAGATCGACCTGCCGGTGGTGCACACGGCGTTCTCCAACACTTCGCTGCTGATGTACGAGTTCATGTCCAAGAACCAGCGCGCCATCGATGCGCTGACGATCAAGGACGTCATCTACGGCGAGATCGAGGATTCGGTCCCCAAGGTCGACGACATCGAGGACCTGCTGTCGATCAATCAGGTCGAATTCAAGGTGCTGTCGGCCGAGGATGTGCTCGGCAAGGCCGCTGAACTCGGCAAGCTGGTCGACCGGCTGAAGCAGGAACCGGATGCCTGGCGCGACAACGCCATGCTTGCCCACATGGTCGAGCTGGCGAAGATCTGCGGCGACATCCGCGAGAATGCGCTGGTGCCGGACCAGGTGATCTTCCGCCACAATGCCTATTGGACCAGCCATTTCGGCGGACTTTATGTGTTCGTCGATCCCGACGTGACGACGGTGATCAGCGACCCGGCAGCGCCGGGCTTCCGCCGCTCGCGGCCATGGCAGGTGAGCTACCTTTCGATCCACGACGCCGACAAGGTATTCAAGTTCCTCGCCTCGACCGGCCGCCTCGAGTTGCCGCGCGCCTCATGGATCGAAACCTCCGGTTATCTCGAGCATCGCGCCGAAATGGTGGTGCGCGCGCTGATCCGCGACGCCGATCCCGACCGCAATCTGACCGACGTCGACAAGGTCTGGCTGCAGACCTGGATCCACGGCCATACCGATCTGATCACCAGGGACGGCAATTTTCCCTTCCTCAACGCCGCCAAGCGCGAGATCGCCCAGCTCGGCCATCTCAAGATCGAGGACGTGTTCCCGCAGCAGCGCTTCCTGGTCATCCGCGCCAAGCCGGACCATCCCGACGCCTGGCTGACCAACCAGCTGATCTCGGACTTCGTGCCGCAGGACTTCGTTTCGCGTTACGTCTTCAACAAGCCGGGCTTCTACAGGGACTATGAAGGCTTCAGCGACGCCTGGCGATCGCATGTTGTGGACGTTCTGAAAACCACATATCTGAAGGACAAGGTGGCGTTTCGCACACGCCTCTACGGCTTGACTGACTGAGGGGGTGACATCGCCATGCTTGATCCGATCGTGAATTTCTTCACCCGGATTTTCCAGTGGATTGGCCGCGGCATCGGCCTGCTCATCGGCGCGATCCTGTGGCCGTTCCTGTGGGCGGGGCGCTGGTACACGCAACGCGGCTGGATCCTGAAGGCGGTGCTCGGCCTGGCTGTGCTCGTGCTGATCGGTCTCTATGTCAACTTCTTCTACGCCACCCAGTGGTGGAACAATTTCGACCCGAATTACGTCGACAAATACACGTTCGAAAAACGCAACAGCTCCGCCGGTGAACAGGTTTCCGCCGGCGCCGGCACCGACACGGCCAAGACCTGCGGAAATTCAGCCATTGCCCAGGTCGCTGCCGACCTGACCGACTTCAACGTCAACCAGAATGCCTGGGTGTCGTCGATGATCCTCTACAAGCTCGGCCTGTTCGGCATCGACTGGGACCACACGCCGTTCATGGACAACAAGGCGTCGTTCCAGCGCGGCATCAACCAGGCGGTGCGGCGCACGGCGACCGAGCTTGCCGACAATCTCGGCCGCGTCCGCACCACCTCGCAGATCGACGCCGACCTGCAGGACGCCCGCGGCAATCTGCAGTTCGATGAGGAAACCTGGTATTTCGGCTTGAACCCGTTCGGGCCCAAGACGCCGACGCCGAGCTACTATCGCGACGCGGTGCGCAAGCTGCGTTCCTTCAACGCCCGCCTCGCAGCCTGCCAGGCGACATTCGATGCCCGCGCCGACAATCTCAAGCAGTATATCGACCGCATTTCGTCCGATATCGGTTCCACCTCGGCGATCCTCAAGGAGCGTGCCGAAAACCACAATAATGGCTGGTTCGACACACGCGCCGACGACCGCTTCTGGTTCGCCTATGGCCAGCTCTATGCCTATTACGGGCTGATGAAGGGCGCACAGGCCGACTTCGAGGACGTCATCAAGGAAAAGCACCTGCAGAACCTGTGGGATACGATGGACGCGCAATTCGTCTCGGCGCTGCGCATCCAGCCCTTCATCATCGCCAATGGCCGCGAGGACGGCTGGCTGTTGCCGACACATCTGACGACGATGGGGTTTTACATACTCAGGGTGCGCTCGAACATGGTCGAGATCAGCAACGTGCTGACGCAGTAGCGGATCGTCCCGCACAGCCGGCGCTGGTGAATTTGCGCCGTTGCTTCTGTCGCTTTTCGCGTATTACGCGGCTGTTTTGAGACGGCGGAACCGCGCCTGCTCTGGCTTCTATACGGCGCGGCAACCGGCGCGAAAAGAACCTGTAGCAGGGCAGCCGGCCGCAGAGGCATTTTCTTCGTAGGAAACATAGTTGCATGAAAGTTGACGCCGCGGCAGCGACAGGGGTAGAACATGCCCGCGCCTGCAATGCCGGGCTATTCTTGCGACCACACTAGTCAAATCCGTCCAATTCAGAGGGAAGTCGTCCATGGCCGAAGTGAAGTCCGACATCGAGATCGCGCGCGGCGCCAGGAAGAAGCAGATCCAGGAGATCGGCCAGAAGATCGGCATTCCGAGCGAACATCTTCTGCCCTACGGCCACGACAAGGCGAAGATCTCGGCCGAGTTCATCAAGTCGGTGAAGGGCAACAAGGATGGCAAGCTGATCCTCGTCACCGCCATCAACCCGACACCGGCCGGCGAAGGCAAGACGACGACGACGGTGGGCTTGGGCGATGGCCTCAACCGCCTCGGCAAGAAGGCCATCGTCTGCATCCGTGAGGCTTCGCTCGGACCGAATTTCGGCGTCAAGGGCGGTGCCGCCGGCGGTGGCTACGCGCAGGTCGTGCCGATGGAGGACATGAACCTCCACTTCACCGGCGATTTCCACGCCATCACCACCGCGCATAATCTGCTGTCGGCGCTGATCGACAACCACATCTATTGGGGCAACGAGCTCGGCATCGACACCCGCCGTGTCGTCTGGCGCCGCGTTATGGACATGAACGACCGGTCGCTGCGCGAGATCATCTGTTCGCTCGGCGGCGTCGCCAACGGTTTCCCGCGCGAGGCCGGTTTCGACATCACAGTCGCCTCGGAAGTCATGGCCATCCTGTGCCTGTCGACCGACCTGAAGGACCTGGAAAAGCGCCTCGGCGACATCATCGTCGCCTATCGTCGCGACAAGTCGGCCGTCTATGCGCGCGACCTCAAGGCCGACGGCGCCATGGCCGTACTCTTGAAGGATGCCATGCAGCCCAATCTCGTGCAGACGCTGGAGAACAACCCGGCGTTCGTGCATGGCGGCCCCTTCGCCAACATCGCGCATGGCTGCAACTCCGTCGTTGCCACGACGACGGCGCTGAAGCTTGCCGACTACGTCGTCACCGAAGCCGGTTTCGGCGCCGATCTCGGTGCCGAAAAGTTCTTCGACATCAAATGCCGCAAGGCCGGCCTGAGGCCCGCCGCGGCGGTCATCGTCGCCACGGTTCGCGCCATGAAGATGAATGGCGGCGTCAAGAAGGAGGACCTCGGCAAGGAGAACGTCGAGGCGGTCAAGAAGGGCTGCGCCAATCTCGGCCGCCACATCGAGAACATCCGTCAGTTCGGTGTGCCGGCTGTGGTCGCCATCAACCATTTCTACTCCGACACAGAGGCCGAGATCCAGGCGATGAAGGACTACGTTGCCTCGATGGGCGAAGAGGCGATCCTGTGCAAGCACTGGGCTCAGGGATCGGCCGGCATCGAGGAACTGGCCAAAAGAGTCGTGGCGTTGGCCGAATCCGGCGCGTCGCAATTCGCCCCGCTCTATCCCGACGCCATGCCGCTGTTCGAGAAGATCAACACCATCGTCCAGCGCATCTATCGCGGTTCCGAAGCGATCGCCGACAAATCGGTGCGCGACCAACTCCACGCCTGGGAGCACGCCGGCTACGGTCATTTGCCGGTCTGCATGGCCAAGACGCAATATTCCTTCTCCACCGATCCGAATCTGCGCGGCGCGCCGACCGGCCACACCGTACCGGTGCGCGAGGTCAGGCTGTCTGCCGGCGCCGGCTTCGTCGTCATCATCTGCGGCGAGGTGATGACCATGCCCGGCCTGCCCAAAGCGCCATCCTCGGAAAAGATTTTCCTGAACGAAATGGGCCAGATCGAAGGCCTGTTTTAGGGATAATCAACGCTTGAACGGCAAAGGGCGCCGCAACGCTGCGGCGCCCTTTTGGCGACTTCGCGACGAGCTCGTCCCTAAGCCGCGCTTCGCGCCAGCGCGCGCTGGTTGGAGGCATAGGGTGTGTCGTGCTGGGGTACCACGCCGGTCTTCAGACAATCGATCCACTCGGCGGTCTTGAGAACGGCCGCGAAGCGCGACTGCAGGACGATCGTCACCACGCGATGGATTTCCTCCCCCGAAGCGTAGCCGGCGCTGTTGGCGTACGGCAATGACCCCGTTGCGTCCGACAGGAACTCGACCTCAAAACCCATATGCACGGCGTGGATGACCGTCGACAGGTCGCAATTATGCGTCATGTAGCCGATGACCGTGATCGTATCGATAGAGTTGGCGCGCAGCCACTCCTCGAGGTCCGTGCCGGTGAAGGCGCTGGGCAAGTTCTTTTCGATGTAGTGGTCACGGTTTCGCCTGGCGATTTCCGGGTGCAACTCGGCGCCATGGCTGCCCTTGGCGAAGACCGGTGAGGTTTCCGGCGCCAACTGTTTGATGACCACCACCTTGACGCCTGCCTCGGTGGCCGCATCCATCGCTCGCGCCACATTGACGACGCTGTCGCGGAAGGGCGGATGCTGGATGGCGAGGTTGCCGCCGTCATAGTCGTTTTGAACATCGATGACGATGAGGGCGCGGCGTGGAGCTTTGCCTTTGGCTGGTTGCGACATGGGGTTTTCCTTTCCCGTTGGACATTGATGGGTGGACGATAAGCTCGGCACCGGATTGCAAAAAGTGTCCCGATTGACATTATTCGAAAGAATTGGGACAATCGGCCTCACCCGTTGCTGGAGCTCCCATGACCGATCCTGCCGTTGCCGCCATCGCCTTCGATGGCATCAGCCCGTTTCATCTCTCCGTGCCGTGTCTCGTGTTCGGCGCGGATCGCACGGAGCTCGGCCTGCCGCGCTTCGACTTCCGGGTCTGCGCGATTGAGGACGGGCCGATCCGCACCGATGCCGGGCTGACCATCAGCGTCCCGCACGGGCTTTCCACGCTCGATGACGCCGACATCGTCATCGTGCCAAGCTGGAAGGATCTCGGGAGCTCGCCTCCAGCCGCATTGATCGACGCGTTGCTTGGCGCGCACGAGCGCGGCGCGCTGATCGTCGGACTGTGCTTGGGAACGTTCGCTGTTGCGGCGACCGGACTGCTTTCGGGGCGGCGAGCGGCGACGCACTGGGCCTACGCGGATCAGCTGCAGGAACTCTATCCCGACATTCTCGTCGAACCGGAAGTGCTCTACATCGACAATGGCGATGTCGTGACATCCGCCGGTGTCGCCGCCGGGCTCGACTGCTGCCTGCACGTCGTACGGGCTCGTTACGGCGCGGAGGCGGCACTTCGCCTTGCCCGGCAGATCGTGCTTTCTCCGCACAGGCAGGGCGGGCAGGCGCAATTCATCGAACGTCCCATCGCCAGGACCGGCAATGCGGACCGCTTCACCCAGGCTCTCGAAGCGGTGCGCAAAACCCTGGGTGAGCCGCACAGTCTGGACAGCGTTGCCGGTCACGCCGGCCTCACCCGCCGGACGTTCACGCGCCGTTTCCAGAAAACGATCGGCACCAGTTTCGGCGACTGGCTGACCGACCAGCGCGTCCAGCTGGCGCAACGGTTGCTGGAAGCAACGGAAAAATCGATGGACACGGTTGCCTTCGAGGCCGGCTTCGGCAGCGCTACCTCGCTGCGCCAGCATTTCGCAGCGCGCCTCAGAACCTCGCCGGCGCAGTACCGGCGCGAATTCTCGAAGAGTGCTCAGGAGGAGCGCGTGGCGCACATGCCGAGGTGAAATTCGGCTCGCGCTCGATTCCAGGGCAATCGCTTCAGTGCCGACGTTGGACTGCCATCTGGCCCGAGTAGGCTATCTTTTCTCTCGAAGCGATTGCCCTGCTCTCGATCCTGTCGTGCTTGAAAGGCTCTGCGTCATCTGTCATATATTAAAGCGACAGATGACGCGAAGAGGGCTCGCCGTGGCGATGGCATTGGAAAAGGCTGCGCCAGCAGCAAAAAACAATGAACTTCAGAAGGTGGCGAAATTGCTAGGCGGCAGCCGCATTCTGGCAAGGCGCCTCAGCAGCGCATTGGATGCCCACGAGTTGCTTCTGCACGGCCTGCCGGCTTCAGCGCTGGACCATCTTATCGGGCAACTCGTCTTCATCCAGAAGACCGATTCGCTGGGAAAGGCCGTCGGCATGAGCCTGCGCACCTACCAGCGCCGCAAGGATGCTCCGTCCAAGCCTCTCAGTCAGGACCAGAGCGGACGCACCTGGAAGTTCGCGGAGATCCTGTCGAAAGCTACCGACGTGTTCGGTTCGCAGGCGGAGGCAGAGCAATGGCTGGAGCGCCCGGCGATTGGGCTCGACCAGCGTCGTCCAATCGACCTTCTGGCGACGCCGGCGGGGATCGAGCTTGTAGAAGACTATCTGGAACGGCTTGAATATGGCGTTTATGCATGACGCCGCTGCCGGCGGCGCTTGGTGGCTCCGACCTCATCGGATGGCGCCTCGATCAAGCCCCGTTTGCGCCTACATGGGATAGTGGCGAGGGCGCATACAGGGTGGGCGGACGCTGGAACAGCAAGGGCGTGCGCGCCGTCTACTGCTCGATCGATCCGTCGACTGCGATCCTCGAGGTTGCGGTCCATAAGGGCTTCAGGGCGCTCGACACGATTGCGCATGTCATGACGGCAGCAATCGTCAGCGATGTCGCGGATGTGCATATCGTCGACCCCGCCGCCGTGCCCAATCCCAACTGGTTGCGCCCGGGCATTCCGAGCTCCGGGCAACAGGCGTTTGGCGACGATCTTCTGCAACGGCACCGGTTCGTGGTAATTCCGAGCGCGGTATCGCAGCATAGCTGGAACCTGATCTTCGACGCGAGCCTCGCCAGAGGGGCATACGCCATGAAGACCCAGGAGGCGTTTGCGCTCGACACACGGTTGCATCCACCTGCGGCCAAGTGACATAGCCGCCCCCATGTCCATCAGAACGAGGACGTGACCGGCAACAGAAGCACGGTGCTCAGTTGTTGCTGATTACCCGTGCCGGATTGCCGACCACCGTGGTGTTCGCCGCCACGTCGCGCGTCACCACAGCACCGGCGCCGACGATGGCGCCATCGCCGATCCTGACTCCGCCGAGGATGACGGCACTGCCGCCGATCCAGGCATTGTCGCCGATCTCGA
Source organism: Mesorhizobium sp. M0633 (assembly GCF_040320645.1). Lineage (NCBI taxonomy): Bacteria > Pseudomonadati > Pseudomonadota > Alphaproteobacteria > Hyphomicrobiales > Phyllobacteriaceae > Mesorhizobium > Mesorhizobium sp. M0633. The sequence goes on along the minus strand of NZ_JAMYQC010000001.1, from coordinate 156,891 downwards.
CCGGCCTGGCGATCTCCAGCCCTGCCTGCCGCCCCGCAGCCTCCTTGTGGTGCTCGGCGCAATAGATCTGCACATTCGGGCCGAGCAGCGTTCCCTTGCCGATGCGCACTGGCGCCGTATCGAGAATGATGCAGCCGGCATTGAGAAAAACGCGGTCGCCGAGAAAGATGTTGAAGCCATAAGCGCAGTGGAACTGCGCCTCGATCCGGGCGCCCTCGCCCGCAGCGCCGAGCAGCGTCCGCAATCCAGGCCCGATGTCGCGACGCTGCCGGGGCGGCAGGCTGTTGTGCTCGAACACCGCGTCTCGCGCCGTGATGCGCAACGCCTCCAGTTCCGGATCGAGGCAGCAATACCACTCGCCCGCCGCCATTTTCATGCGTTCGCTTCCGGCCATGGCTGCAACTCCAGTTTCAATTTTGCCAAAGCACAAGTGGTGAAAATACGGAAGCGCCGGCGGCGACACCACCTCTGGTCAAATACCGGACCTATGGTAGCCTGCCCTCTCGGATACGTCCCAAGCCGCCATCGAGGGATCAATCATGCTGTACATTCTTGCACTCCTGATTGGCATCGTTGCCGGGCTTCGCGCCATGACCGCGCCCGCCGCGGTTGCCTGGGGCTCCTGGCTTGGCTGGTTGCCGGTCGCCGGCACCTGGGCGAGCTTCATGGGCCACTGGATCGCCGTCGGCATCTTCACCATCCTGGCCATCGCCGAACTGGTCACCGACCAGCTGCCCTCGGCGCCGAGCCGCAAGGTGCCGCAGCAATTCGGCACGCGTATCGTCTTGGGCGCTTTCACCGGCGCGGTGATCGGAGCGACCGGCGGCGCCACCATCAGCGGCCTGATCGCCGGCGCCGTTGGCGCGGTGATCGGCACGCTGGGCGGCGCCGAGGCGCGTAAACGCCTGGCCGCCGCCTTCGGCAAGGACCCGCCGGCCGCCTTCATCGAGGACGCTGTGGCGATCGTCGGCGGGCTTCTGATCGTGGCGGCGGTGGCATGACGGCAAAGACATTCGACGCCATTATCGTCGGTGCCGGGCAGGCCGGCCCACCGCTCGCCGGCAGGCTGAATGCGGCCGGCATGAGCGTGGCGCTGATCGAGCGAAAGCTGGTCGGCGGCACTTGCGTCAACACCGGCTGCACGCCGACCAAAACGATGGTGGCAAGCGCCTATGCCGCGCATCTCGCCCGCTCCGCCGCGGATTACGGGGTGGTGACGCTATCCGGTCCCGTCGGCGTAAACTACAAGGCGATCAAGGCGCGCAAGGACAAGGTCTCCAACGACGCCCGCGGCAATCTCGAAGACTGGATTGCCGGCATGGACAAATGCACGCTCTATCGCGGCCATGCGCGCTTCGTAAGCGCCAACACGGTGCGCGTCGGCGACGATCTGCTGAGCGCCGAAAAGATATTCCTCAACACCGGCGGGCGCGCCTCGGTGCCCGGCCTGCCCGGCATCGACGGCATTTCTTACCTGACCAATTCCTCGATGATGGATCTCGACGTGCTGCCGCGCCATCTCATCGTTGTCGGCGGCAGCTATGTCTCGCTCGAATTCGCGCAGATGTTCCGCCGCTTCGGTTCCGAAGTCACGGTCATCGAAAAAAGCCCGCGTCTGATCGGTCGCGAGGACGAGGATGTCTCGGACGCCATTTTGTCGATCCTCGAAAACGAAGCCATTGCCGTCCATCTCGGCGCCGACGACATCCGCTTCGCCAGGCGAGGCAACGAAATCGCCGTGACCTTCTCGCCAGGCAAGGCGGCTGCGGTCGGCTCGCATGTGCTGCTGGCGCTCGGCCGCACGCCAAACACCGACGATCTCGGCCTCGACAAAGCCGGCGTCGAGGTCGACAAACGCGGCTTCATCGTCGTCGACGACCAGTTGCGCACCAGCGTGCCCGGCATCTGGGCGATGGGCGACTGCAACGGCAAGGGCGCCTTCACCCACACCTCGTACAACGATTACGAGATCGTCGCCGCCAACCTGCTCGACAACGATCCGCGCAAGGTCAGCGACCGCATCGAGGCCTATGCGCTCTATATCGACCCACCACTCGGCCGCTGCGGCATGACCGAAGCCGCGGTAAGGAAATCCGGCCGCCGCGCCCTGGTTGGCCAGCGGCCAATGACCCGCGTCAGCCGTGCAGTCGAAAAAGGTGAGACGCAAGGCTTCATGAAGATCCTGGTCGATGCCGACACCAAGGAGATCCTCGGCTGTTCGGTGCTCGGCCCGGGCGGCGACGAGGCGGTGCACTGCGTGCTCGACCTGATGTATGCCAAAGCGCCGGTCAGCACGCTGGCGCGCGCCGTGCACATCCACCCGAACGTCTCGGAGCTTCTGCCGACCATCGCCCAGGAATTGAAGCCGCTGGTGTGACGGCCGGGTAGAATCGTGCGCCGATGGCGGCGCCGGCTGGACCAATCGACAGCCCAGCGGCAAAAGGGCATGTGTTCCGCCTCTTCTCCCGGAGGCATCCCATGCAGAAGTCCATCGAACGCGTCGCCGGCGACAGCGAAGGCGTTTCCTACGAATTCCCCGTCTTCCGCTTCGCCGGAACGGACAAGACGGCGCCTTCCGTCTATCTGCAGGCGGCACTTCATGCCGGCGAATTGCCGGGCGTCGTCGCCATCGACACGCTGATGCCGATGCTCAGCAAGGCGGAAGCCGAAGGCCGCATCACCGGCAATATGACCATCGTGCCCTGGGCTAATCCGATCGGCCGCGCGCAATATCTTTACGGCGACCATCAGGGCCGCTTTCATCTGGGCACGCGCACCAATTTCAATCGCGGCTTTCCGCGGCTCGCCGCGCCCGACCTCACGCTGCTGCCGGCGCACGGCACGGTCGACCAGCGGCTGAAAACGCGGCTGCTGCAGCTCTCCATCGGCCACGACATCGTGCTCGACCTGCATTGCGACGATGAGGGCCTCGCCTATCTTTACGTCCACACCAGCCTGTGGCCGGCCATGGCGGATTGTGCAGCGGCCATGGGCGTCGATGCGGTGATGCTGTGGCACGAAGACCCCGACGGCACCTTCGAAGGCGCCTCGATCATGCCGTATCAGAACGTTCCCGCCGACGTCGCGTGCCTCGACCGGCGCGTCGCCACCACCGTCGAATATCGCGGCATACTCGATGTCGACGGCGCCCTCGCCGGCGCTGATGCCGAAGGGCTCTACCGGCTGCTGGTGGCGCGCGACGTAATCCAGGATCAGGCGCTGCCCGCGCCTGGCAGCTTCGTTGGGCTCGTCGCGCCGCTCGAAAACATCGAGATGATGCCGGCGCCCCGCTCGGGCGCGATCCTTTACGACGTGAAACCGGGCGACCGCGTCACCAAGGGTGCGCGCCTTGCCACCATCGTCCACGCGCCCGGCGAGCCCGACGGCCGCACGGAAGTGTTGGCGCCGCAGGCGGGCCTCATCCTGACGCGGCGTTCCCGCCGCATCATCCGCGCCGGCGAAGACCTCTTGAAGCTGGTCGGCGACGGGACGAGCGTCGATGCAAGGTCGGGAACGCTGGAGGACTGACGCACCCCGCCAGGCTACCCCGAAATCGCCTGTCGCGCCTTGGCCTCCAGCCATTCGGCCATCTGCCGGTACGGCACCGGACCATGGCTCACGCGGGCGACGCCGAGTTCGGCAAGCCTCTGGCGCGGCGGCACATGCGCCAGGGCAATGATGTTGACCGGCAATGCCGTTGCCTCGCAGAGCGCCTCGATCAGGCCTTCATCGGCAAGCCCCGGCGCAAAGAAGCCATGCGCTCCGGCCCTTTCGTAGGCGTGCGCCCGCTCGATCGCCTGATCGAGAAGAGCCTTGTCGTGCGCATTCGGTTTAGTCTTCAGGAAAATGTCGGTTCGGGTGTTAATGAAGGCCGGAATACCCGACGTCTTCACCGCCGCTGCAGCCGCTTCGATCCGCCTCACCTGTATGGCGATGTCGTGCAGCCCACTGCCGCCGACGATCTGATCCTCGAAATTAAAGCCGACGGCTCCAGCCTGCACGGCGAGCGTCACGCTGCGGGCGACAACCTCCGGAGCGACCCCGTAACCCCCCTCAAGGTCCATGGTTACCGGCACATCCACCGCCGCAACGATGCGTTTGATGTTTTCGAGCGCCAGTTCAAACGGGATTTTCTCGCCATCGGCGAATCCGAAAGCGGCCGCGACCGGCCAGCTTCCGGTGGCGATGGCCTTGGCCCCTGCTTTCTCGATGATCTTGGCGGAGCCTGGGTCCCAGGCATTGTAGAGGACAATCGGGTTTCCCTTGACATGGAGGGAATGGAACGTCCGTGCGCGGTCGAACTGCTGGGTCATTTGATGTTTTCCCGTCTTCCTGCTGTTTGATGCAGAGTCTAGGCAGGACTGCCGGTCTTGGCCATGTGCCATGGGTTGCGAAAGCGGCAGCCACCCCACAGACTTTCAAACCTGTTGCGCATACCGCTTTTCGCGGCTATGGATTTCGCCATGAATATGCGTTCGATCAAGACCATTTGGTGGTGGGCTCGCTGACAGCGGCCTGTTCGAACGCGTTCGCGTGACAATAGAGGGTGGCCGCAGCGGAATGTCCGGGCGGCCATTTGTTTTTTCAAGCCATTCCCGGGTCCGTTGCCCCAAAGACGCTGATGGAGACGGCAATGACGACGAAAATTCTGGAGAATGGCGCCGAGCGCTTCGTCACGGCGGGTGGCGTGGCGATTACCCGCCAGCGCCATGACCGGCCTTACGAGGGGGCGATCGACGGCTATGTCGATGGCCTGAATTCGCGCCGCGGCGCCGTGTTTTCCTCGAATTACGAATATCCCGGCCGCTATACGCGCTGGGACACCGCCATCATCGATCCGCCGGTGGTGATCTCGGCACGCGGCCGCGCCATGCGCATCGAGGCGCTGAACCGCCGCGGCGAGGTGCTTTTGCCGGTGATCGGCACGGTGCTTGCCGGCCTTGACGATGTCACGATCGCCGAGACGTCCAACAAACTCATCCGCCTCGAGGTCGCCAAGCCCGATCGTATCTTCACTGAAGAGGAACGCAGCCGCGTTCCCTCCGTCTTCACCGTGCTGCGCACCATCACCGCTTTGTTCAAGACCGAGGAAGACGCCAATCTCGGCCTCTATGGCGCCTTCGGCTACGACCTCGCCTTCCAGTTCGATCCGGTCGACTACAAGCTCGAGCGCAAGCCAAGCCAGCGCGACCTCGTGCTGTTCCTGCCCGACGAGATCCTCGTCGTCGACCATTATTCGACCAAGGCCTGGACCGACCGCTACGACTATTCCGGCGATGGCTTCTCGACCGAAGGCCTGCCGCGCGACGAGATCGTCGAGCCGTTCAGGACCGCCGACCGCATCCCGCCGCGCGGCGACCACGAGCCCGGCGAATATGCCAAGCTGGTGCGCAAGGCGATGAAGAGCTTCGAGCGCGGCGACCTGTTCGAAGTGGTGCCGGGGCAGATGTTCTACGAACGCTGCGAAACCCAGCCCTCCGAGATTTCCCGCAAGCTGAAGAGCATCAACCCTTCGCCCTATTCCTTCTTCATCAATCTCGGCGAGGGCGAATATCTGATCGGCGCCTCGCCGGAAATGTTCGTGCGCGTCAACGGCCGCCGCGTCGAGACCTGCCCGATCTCCGGTACCATCAAGCGCGGCGACGACGCCATCTCCGACAGCGAGCAGATCCTGAAGCTGCTCAATTCGAAGAAGGACGAATCCGAACTCACCATGTGCTCGGACGTCGACCGCAACGACAAGTCGCGGGTCTGCGAGCCGGGCTCGGTGCGCGTCATCGGCCGCCGCCAGATCGAAATGTACTCCCGCCTGATCCACACCGTCGACCACATCGAGGGGCGGCTGCGCGAAGGCATGGACGCCTTCGACGCCTTTCTGTCGCATGCCTGGGCGGTCACCGTCACCGGCGCGCCGAAATTATGGGCCATGCGCTTCATCGAGCAGAACGAGAAGAGCCCGCGCGCCTGGTATGGCGGGGCGATCGGCATGGTCAATTTCAACGGTGACATGAACACCGGCCTGACGCTTCGCACCATTCGCATCAAGGACGGCATCGCCGAGGTGCGCGCCGGCGCCACGCTGCTCTTCGACAGCATTCCCGAGGAAGAAGAAGCCGAAACCGAACTGAAGGCATCCGCCATGCTCTCCGCCATCCGCGACGCCAAATCAGGCAATGCCGCCAGCACCGAACGCAGCACCGCGCGTGTCGGCGACGGCGTCAACATCCTGCTGGTCGACCACGAGGACAGTTTCGTCCATACGCTCGCCAACTATTTCCGCCAGACCGGCGCCAACGTCTCGACGGTGCGCACGCCGGTGCCGGACGAGATCTTCGACCGGCTGAAGCCAAACCTGGTCGTGCTCTCGCCCGGCCCCGGCACGCCGAAGGACTTCGACTGCGCCGCCACCATCAAGCGGGCCCGTGCGCGCGACCTGCCGATCTTCGGCGTCTGCCTCGGGCTGCAGGCGCTGGCCGAGGCCTATGGTGGCGAGCTGCGCCAACTGCACATCCCGATGCATGGCAAGCCGTCGCGCATCCGCGTGTCGAAGCCGGGCATCATCTTCTCCGGCCTGCCCAAGGAGGTGACGGTCGGCCGCTATCATTCGATCTTTGCAGATCCGGTGCGGCTGCCCGATGGTTTTGTCGTCACCGCCGAGACCGAGGACGGCATCATCATGGCCTTCGAGCACCGCAAGGAGCCTATCGCCGCAGTGCAGTTCCACCCGGAGTCGATCATGACGCTCGGCCACAATGCCGGCATGCGCATCATCGAGAACATTGTCGCGCACCTGCCGCGCAAGGCCAAGGAAAAGGCCGCTTAATTCGAGGGCTCAGTGTTGGGATCTTTTCCCCAGTGACCGCGGCAGAAATCAAAGCCGCCGCCAGGCAGAAGGTCGCCAGCCTCGCCTTCTGGTCGATCGTCGTCGCCTGCGTCGTGCTCGGCCTGAAGCTGGTGGCCTGGTACGTCACCGGTTCGGTCGCGCTTTATTCGGACGCGCTGGAATCGATCGTCAACGTCATTGCCTCTGCCGCCGCCTATTGGGCGATCCAGGTCAGCTACAAGCCAGCCGACCAGGACCATCCGTTCGGCCACCACAAGGCCGAGTATTTCTCGGCCGTCCTCGAAGGCGTGCTGATCGTGCTTGCCGCCTTGCTGATCCTCAATGAGGTCTGGTGGTCCTGGCAGCATCCCGCCCTGCTGGAACAGCCATGGACCGGCCTTGCCGTCAATGGCGTCGCAACCGTCATCAACGCCGTCTGGGCCTTGACGCTGATCCGCACCGGCCGACGCGAAAAATCGCCGGCTCTCGTTGCCGACGGCAGGCACATCATGACCGACGTGGCGACCTCGGTCGGTGTGTTCATCGGCCTGGTCGGCGCCGTACTGACCGGCTGGCAGGTTCTCGATCCGGCTCTTGCGGTGATCGTGGCGCTGAACATTCTGTGGCAGGGCTGGCACGTCATAGGCTCGTCGATGAACGGGCTGATGGACCGCGCCGTCGACACCCAGGAACATATCCGCATACGCGACATCATCTCGGCCAATTGCAAGGGCGCGCTCGAGGTCCACGACCTGAAGACGCGCATCGCCGGCCGCGCCACCTTCATCGAGTTCCACCTGGTCGTCGACGCCGACATGTCGGTCGGCGCCAGCCACGTCATCTGCGACCGCATCGAGGACGCGCTGCAGGCAGAGATCCCTTCCGTCCGCGTCATCATCCATGTCGAGCCCGACGACGAGGCGAAACTGCCCAAGGGCACGACGGCCGTGCCCTTCGCGTGAGGTGGCGGCGGGACGCCGCCATCCAAAACCTTGAGGTCGGCGGGACAGCACCCCCCTCTGTCCTGCCGGACATCTCCCCCTCAAGGGTGGAGATTGGATGTCGCTTTGGCTTTCGCCAATCTTCAAAGAAGAACGCTGTCGGTGAAGCTGCCGATCTCCCCCCTTGAGGGGGAGATGTCCGGCGGGACAGAGGGGGGTGCTGTCTCGCCGGCATCGCGTCTCTGAACTGCTAAAGCCCGCAGGCAGCCTGCGGCATCGGCTCCAGCCGGTAGACCTTGTCGTCGGACATTGTGTCGCCTTCCGCCGCTTTCGAACACAAATCGATGATCGGCAGGCCGCCGTTCGGGTTGGCCAGCATCATCGTGCCGTTGGCGCCGCGGCGAAGGAAGACCTCCCTTTGCGCGATGTCACAGGACGCATCACCGGTCTTCGCGGTCGCCGCGCAGCGCCACTGGTCGCCCTCGCCCTGGCAGTTATAGACCTGCGTGACCTTGGCCGATTTCTGCCGCGTGGTAACCGAAACGGCGATATCGGCGCCGCTTGGCCAATTGGCCGGATCGCCCTCCTTGGCGAAAGACGCCAGCTCGACCGGTCCGCGGAAAACCCTGATCGACTGGGTCAGCTGATCGGGATGCGAGCCGAGATGCTCGGCGTCGTAGTCGCGTCCGTAGCAGAAGGGCTGGTCCGGCTTCAGCCGCTCGCGCAATGGCGGGCCAAGGGCCGGGTCGATCGGGTCGATGCGCGCGAACTCCGCCTTGCAGGTGGCGGCCGGCATCGGGTCGAGCCTGAAGCCGTTGTCGTCCTTGCCCAGCGCCTGCCTTTCGTATTCCGCCTTGCCGAGCTCGTCTTCCGATCCGGCGTCGAGATAGAGATCGGGCTGCACGTCCGAGACGATCAGCCGGCCTTTGTCGTCGACCTTCAGCGAAGCCATGGTGCGATCGCAGTCCATGCCGCAGCGGATCGGGCCGGTCTTGCCGTCCTCCGACTCATGACTGCACCAGCCGCCGAGCCATTCCGGCGCCTCGGCGCCGCGTACCGTCGTCGCCATGAAGCCATTGTAGGAGGAATCGATGCCGGTGCTTGGCTCCTCGTTTGCTCGGCTGACCGGATCGCGGCCGTAATAGAAGAAGATGCGCGCCACCTTCTGCTGCGGATGCGACTTGAGATGCGCGGCGTCGTAGACGCGGCCGAAGCAAGCGTCCTTGCCGTCGGGGCTGAGCTCGGTGAGTTTGAGCGTGTCGTCGGCGAAAGCAGCACCGGCGACGGCGGCAAGCAAGGCAACCCCAACTCCGGCGCCCATCACGGTCCTTGATATCATGCTGGCTCCCCCTGCCCCGACAAGACGTGGCTTCAATTTATGCTAGGATTGAGGTCGAGGCCACGCAAATTGCGCGGGCCGGCCAAATGGGAGATGAAGCCATGCGACGCCGCGATATTTTCCGCGTCGGTCTTGCCGGGGCCGCCGGGCTTTTCGGGCTGCGCCCCATCAAGGCCGCAGCTAGTGAAGTCAAGCCGCCGGCTGCCGAAGAGGAAAGGCAAAAGGTCGCCTATCACCTCAGCGACCTCGACAAGGTCAATTTCGTGCTCGGCAACATCAAGAACCACTTCGAAGGCACCGACGGCAAAGTCGACATCGCGCTTGTCGTGCACGGCCCAGCACTTGCCGCCTTCAAGTCGAAGGGCATATCGGCCGCCATTTCCGGGCGTTTCGCCGGCCTTGTCCAGGATGGGCTCAGCCCGCATGCATGCGCAAATACCATGCACGGCATGGATATCGGCCTGGCCGACCTGCTCGACGGCTTCCATGCGGCCGACAGGGGCGGCGTCGTCAAGCTCGCCGAATTGCAACGCCAGGGCTACGCCTATCTCAGGCCATAGGGCAATTCCAGGAAAAGTGTGAAACGGTTTTCCGTCCGGAATTGCGTCAAGACAAAGAGGGAGCGGTTCGCCGTTTCCGTGAAACGGTGAACCGCTCTAAACTTTTACGGACTTGAACGCGAGGACTGCGAGGGCCTACGAAGAGCAGGCAGAGTCCCCGGAGGAATAGACGTGCCAGCCACCACCACCCTTGTCAGCCCCTCTCTGGTCATCCCCGACCTTGCCGGAAAGGCGGTCCTGGTCACCGGCGCCTCGACCGGCATCGGCGCGGCGCTCGCACTCGCCTACGCCGCGCAGAAATGCCGCGTCGCGCTGCACTACAATTCGAGCCGGGTGGCCGCCGAAAACCTGGCCGCGACCATTCGCAACGGTGGCGGCGACGTGTTCCTCACCCAGGGCGATTTCTCGATCCCCGCCGATGTCGAGCGCGTCGTCGAGGACAGTGCGCAACATTTCGGCCGGCTCGACGGCCTCGTCAACAATGCCGGCGGCATGCTCGGCCGCGTGCCCTATGCCGAGCAGACCGAGGCGCATTACGACGCGGTGATGGACCTCAACGCGCGTTCCGTGCTGACAGCTTCGCGCAAAGCAATCCCATGGCTGAAGCGGCAGGGTGGCTTCATCGTCAACACCTCCTCGATCGCCGCGCGCAACGGCGCCGGTGGCGGCGCCGGCCTTTACGGCTCGGCCAAGGCCTTCGTCTCCAACGTCACGCGCGGCATGGCCAAGGAGCTGATCGGTTTCAACATCCGCGTCAACGCGGTGGCGCCCGGCACGATCGCGACACCTTTCCACGAGCGCTACTCGACCGACGACCAGATGAAAGGCATGATCGCCACCATCCCGCAGGGCCGCGCCGGCACCGCCGAGGACTGCGTCGGCGCCTATCTGTTCCTCTCCTCCGATCTGTTGAGCGGCTACATCATCGGCCAGGTGATCGAGGTCAATGGCGGCCAGTTGATGCCGTAGGCGACGAACTGCATACTCCTGGTTGCGTCATCTCAACGGAGCAAAGCGAATGTACGGACTGATCGGCAAGATGCGGGCGATGCGCGGCCAGCGTGACGCAATGATGGATATCCTGCTCGCCAGCACCGGCGCCATGCCCGGCTGCCTGAACTACATCATCGCCACCGACCCGGCCGATGCCGACGCGATCTGGGTGACCGAAGTGTGGACCGACGCCGAAAGCCACAAGGCTTCGCTGCAGCTGCCCGAAGTCCAGGCGGCAATCGCCAAGGCACGGCCGATCATCGCCGGCTTCGAGTTCCAGGTGGAGACGCATCCTGTTGGCGGGTTCGGGTTGCCGGCGGTGAAGGCGGGATAGAGGGAGAGGCCGGCAGGACAGCGCCCCCCTCTGGCCTGCCGGCCATCTCCCCCTCAAGTGGGGAGATTGAATGTCACTTCGGCCTTCGCCAATCTTCAAAGAAGAGCGCTGTCGACGAAGCTGCCAATCTCCCCACTCGAGGGGGAGATGTCCGGCAGGACAGAGGGGGGCGCGAAGGATCGCTACGGATGGTTGGTGCCATTACCACCCAAGCCCTTTTCCGCGCAAAAAGGGGTTCGCATTTTTTCGCCACCGGTCTAAGAGCCCCATCTATGGATTCTTCCCCGAACCCGCCGGCCATCGAGCACCTGGCGCGGATCCACAGGGCCTGGCAGTGGCCGGTCCTGGTGGTGGTCTCGGTGCTGTTTGCCGGCGCGCTGGAACTCGCTGCCCTGCCCGCCGCGCTCTTGATCGGACCGATGCTGGCGGCCATCGCTGCCGGCACCAACGGCGCCACGGTGCGCGTGCCGCGGGTTCTGTTCGGCTCAGCCCAGGCGGTCGTCGGCTGCTTGGTCGCCAGTTCCATCTCGGCCGATATCTTTCCCGTCTTCTACAAGGAATGGCCGCTGTTCCTTGGCGTCGTGATGGCGACGGTCGCGGCATCCAGCCTGCTCGGCTGGCTGATTAGCCGCTGGCGCATCCTGCCCGGCACCACCGCGGTCTGGGGCTCGTCGCCGGGCGCCGCCACCGCCATGGTGCTGATGGCCGGTGCCTTCGGCGCCGACCAGCGCCTCGTCGCCTTCATGCTGTATCTGCGCGTCATCTGCGTCTCGATGACGGCAGCCCTGGTGGCCAAGCTTTGGGTCGACACCTCAGGCATCGAGGTGCCGGCCATCGTCTGGTTCCCGCCGGTCGATCCGCAGAGCTTGGCCGCAACATTCGGCGTGGCGCTGGTCGGCGGCCTCGCCGGAAAGCTTTTCCGGCTGCCGTCGCCGTTTTTCCTCGGCACCTTCATTTTCGGCACCGTGATCCATCTCGGGCTCGGCGTGACCATGCAGTTGCCACCCTGGCTGCTTGCCTTGAGCTATACGATGATCGGCTGGAGCATCGGCCTGAATTTCACCAGGGCCATTTTGCGCCACGCGGCCCGCGCGCTGCCGCAGATCGTCGGCTCGATCATTGCCCTGATCGTCTTTTGCGGCGGCCTCGCCTTCCTGATCAGCCGCCTCCTCGGCATCGATCCGCTGACCGCCTATCTGGCAACCAGCCCCGGCGGCATGGACAGCGTCGCCATCATCGCCGCCGCCGCGCAGCATGTCGACATCTCCTTCGTCATGGCGCTGCAATCGGCACGCTTCCTGATCGTGCTTCTGGTCGGCCCAAGCGTGGCGCGGCTGGTGGCGAGAAGCCTCAAACCATAGCAGCTTGCCTCTCCTTGATTCGCAGCCGGTTTTCCTGAAACCGGTCGCACTTTGCTGCCGCCGACCGTATCGGGCCAGCACGCGCACGAGCTCAAAAAATAACTTGACTCAAATACTCAGATTTGAGAGCCCCCTTCCGTCAATGTTGTACGGAAGAGTGGAGACGAGTTGATGCGGATACGGACGATGACATGGCTCCTGGGGATATCATTGCCGGGCAGCATGACCCTGCTCGGCCTGTCCGCGCCGGCTCACGCCCAGGACCAGGGCGGCGTCACCGTTCTCAACAAGATCGAGGTCGATGCCGAGAGCGACGAGATCCTCGTGCAAGACGGCTACGTCGCCAAGAAGGACCGCATCGGCACCAAGACCGACACGCCGATAGTCAAGATTCCGCAAGCGGTTTCGGTTGTGACGCAAAAGCAGATCGAGGACCAGAAGCCACGCACGCTGAACGAATCGCTCGGCTATGTCGCCAGCGCCAATCCGAACAGCTTCGGCTTCGACACCCGCTATGATGCCTTCTTCCTGCGCGGCTTCCAGGCCTTTTACAACGGTATGTTCCGCGACGGGCTGCGCCAGTACAACGGCCCCTCGGCCTGGTTCAAGACCGAGCCCTACGGCATCGAAGGCGTCACCATCCTGAAGGGTCCGGCCTCCTCGCTTTACGGCATCAGCGGTCCGGGCGGCATCGTCAATCTGGTCACCAAGCGCCCCAAGGAAGAACAGTTCCGCGAAGTCGAAATGCTGCTCGGCGCACACAATCGCTTCCAGGCCGCACTCGACGCTTCCGGCCCGGTGAACGAAGACGGCAGCATCCTCTATCGCTTCACCAGCCTCGGCCGCACCAGCGATACCGACCTGCCCGGTTATCCCGACGACAAGATCTATCTGGCGCCGGCAGTCACCTTCAAGCCGGATGAGGACACCAAGCTGACCATCCTCGGGGAATATTCGAAATCCGTCACCGGCGGCACCGCTGCCTTCTACAATTCAGGTGGCGCTCTAACGAACCTCTACGAGGGCGATCCCGCCTGGAACGACTTCGACCAGACCCAGGGCCGTATCGGTTACGAGTTCGAGCACCGTTTCAACGACGTGCTGACCGTCCGGCAGAACCTTCGCTACAGCGCCGTCGACAGCGACATCGAGTACAGCGGCCATTACCCGGACGGCCCGGATCTGAAACGCTACTGGGGCCACTACACCGAGACCATGAAGAACTTCGTCGTCGACAACATGGCGCAGTTCGAATTCGATACCGGCCAAGTCAGGCACACGGCGGTAGCCGGCATCGACTACGCCTGGTCCAATTATGACGCCGGCAGCGGTATCTCCTATGTCTCCGTCGACGACATCAAGGCTGCTCCGGTTCCTTACTATGGCGGGCAGGAGATGAACCAGCTCGGCGCCTACCTGCATGACCAGATGGAGTGGAACGATTTCACCCTGTTCGCCAGCGGTCGCTACGACTGGGCCGACACCACCTCGACCGCCGCCGACTTCACCAAGTCCAAGCAGGACGACAGTGCCTTGTCCGGCCGGCTCGGCCTGTCTTACCAGACCGAATGGGGCATCACGCCCTATATCAACTATTCGACGTCGTTCTCGCCCAATATCGGCTTCGTCTATGACGATGTCAGCAGCCCTGTCGGTCGCGTCGCCCGTCCGACCATTGCGACGCAGAAGGAAATCGGCGTCAAATACGAATTTGCCGACTATAACGCCGCCGTCAGCGCCGCTCTGTTCGACATCGACCAGAAGGATGGCGTCGTCTTCGACGCCTCGACCGGTATTAACAAGCAGCGCCAGCTCGACCTGAACTCGCGCGGCGTCGAGCTGGAAGCCAGCGCTTCGCTCGACAACGGTCTCAGCATACTCGCCTCCTACACCTATCTGCGCGTGAAAATCGAACGCGGCGCCACGGGAACCGCAGGCAAGGAACTGTCGGCGACGCCAAATCACATCCTGTCGCTCTGGGGGCAGTACCAGTTCGAGGACGGCACGCTGCAGGGGCTCGGGCTGGGCAGCGGCGTTCGCGTCGCCGGCTCGAGCTATGGCGATGACACCAACACCTTCAAGAACGACGCGCGCGCCTTCGTCGACGCCTCGCTCTCCTACGATTTCGGCTACCGCAATCCCAAACTCGAGGGCGTGAAGCTGCAGGTGAACGCCAAGAACCTGTTCGACACTCAAAAATCCATCTGCTCGGCCGGCTATTGCTACCGCGACGAGGGCCGCTCGCTGTTCGCTAGCCTGCGCTACCGCTTCTGATGTCGATCGCCGTTTCCAGCCGGGCATCGACGCCTGTCGCGATCGTCCTGGCGATCGGCGGGCTCTATGTCGCGCAGAGCGTGATCGGCGGCATCACCTGGGCGGGCCTGCCGGCGGTGATGCGCGACCAGGGCCTGCCGCTCGACCGGATCGGCCTGGTCTCGCTGATCGCGCTGCCATGGGCGCTCAAGTTTCTATGGGCGCCGGCCGTCGAGCGCTATCGGCTGCCGCCGGTCGGCAAGAACCGCACCGGCACGATCGTAGCCGCCGGTGGGCTCGTGTCCATCGCCGGGCTGTGGGCCGTCGGCGCGCTCGGCCCGGAGGCCTGGTGGCCGGTTCTGGCCTGCCTGACCATCGTCGCCTTCGCCGCCTCGACGGTCGACATTGCCTGCGATGGTTTCGCCGTGCAGAGCCTGGCTAAGGAAAACCACGGCTGGGGCAATGCCGCGCAGGTCGGCGGCGCCTATCTCGGCTCGGCCATCGGCGCCGGCCTGTTTCTGTTTCTGGTCGACGCTTATGGCTGGCGCATCGCCGTTTGGGCGATGGCTTTGCTGCTCCTGCCGCTCGGCCTGCCCTTCCTGCTTGGCGTGGCCAACCGCGCGCGCGAGGAGACGCGCGAGCATGTTCCCAGCCTCCTCGACGCGTTGAAGCGTCACGAAATTCGGCGCGGCCTGGCAGCGTCGGCCATCTATGTCCTGGCCCAGAAGGCGGCACTCGCCATGCTCGGACCATTCCTGATCGACGCCGGGCTCGACCTCTCGATGGTCGGACTTGTCAACGGCGTCGGCAGCATGTTCGTCGGCCTGGCTGCCGCACTCGCCGGCGGCGCTCTCGTCAAATGGTTCGGCCCGCGCAACGTGCTCGTCCTGGCGCTTTTCCTGCAGGCCGGATCGCTGTTCTTCTTTTCGGTCTTCGATTTTCTTGGTGGCTTCTCGACCACCGCTTTGATGGCCATCGCGGTGCTCAGTTCGTCCGGCTTCATGGCTCTCGGTTTCGTCGCGCTTTACGCGCAGTTCATGCGCTGGTCAGATCCAAGACAGGCGGGCGTCGACTTCACGCTGTTCCAGTGCATGGACGCACTGGTGAGCATGGCCGGCGGGATCGCGGCCGGCTACGCCGCGCAGTATTTCGGCTATGGCGCGTTCTTCGCAGGCGCCGGCCTCGTCGCGCTTCTGGCCGCCCCGGCGATCGCCTTCGTATCCGACCGCCGGTGACCCCGCCCGCCCTTGTGCAGCAGGGGAATCGCATATGGAAGTTTGGGGCATTTGCCAGGCCGCGTACCCCCACCCCTAACCCCTCCCCACAAGGGGGTGGGGGACGATGCCGCTGCTGTTTCGGCTAGAATCGTCGAAGTTTGCCGCTGAGTGGCGCTGCCGCAAAAGTTCCCCTCCCCCTTGTGGGGAGGGGTTAGGGGTGGGGGTCTTCTTCGCAAGAATCCATATGCGATCCTCTGCCCCCGAGGGGCGGTGCACTATTCTTCGCCGCCGTCCGCCGCTTGCGTCCCGCGGCGCCAGTAGGCGGTGACCAGATGCCGGTCGCGCGGCACACACCATTCCTTGCGGACGATCCTGCGGATCTCGCGGAAATCGCCGAACTCGCATCCGGCCCAGACATAGAGATTGTCGGCAAGCGAGGTCCGGCTCCGCTGCCGCAGCACCGCCGGCAACAGGCTGGCTGTGCCAGCCTCGCGCCCATGCCGATATAGCCAGGTGACGGCAACGGTCTCGCCCGCGGCCAGCGCGATCCGGTCGTCCGGGCCGTCGACCTCAATGAACGCTTCGGCGCGGGTTGACGGCGAAAGCTGCTCCAGCATCCTGCCGATCGCCGGAAGCGCGGTGTCGTCGCCGAGCAGCAGCAGGTTTTGCGCCTCGGGCACGCCGCCCCCACCCGGTCCGATCATGCCGATGACCTCGCCGGCAACCGCCTTTTCGGCGAAAGCGGCCGCCGGCGTATCCATACCGGGGTGGAGGACGAAATCGACATCCAGCCAGCCACTTGCGGCGTCCAGCGCCCGGATCGTGTAGACGCGAACGACAAGCGCGTCCTCGCCCGACGGCCAGACCATCAGGCCGTCGGCGCCCATCGACGGCCACACCGGCAGCCTGCCGCGCGGCGGCAGCAGCAGCCGCACATGCAGGCCGCCACGGCCAAAGCGGCCGAGATCGTTGCCGGTGAAGCGGACGCGCTGCATATGCGGAGAAATCCGCGTCGAGGACAGCACCGTGATCTCGCGGAAGAACACCGGCGTGCCGGCATCACTGCCGTCGCCCTGCCAGGCGATGCCCCTGGTCGTGCCGAGATGTTGCGAAAAATGGCCGGCGACCGCCATCTTCATGTAGGACAGGCAGGTTTCATCCTCGGCCGCGACGCGGATCAGCACGTTGTCGTCACCGAGCGTCGCTTTCAACGAGCCGTAGTGCGTGCGAAATTCCCAATGATCGGCAAGGCCGGTATCGATCTCGGATTCGCCGTGCTCGGCGCGCAGCCTGTCCATCACCGACCGGATGACGGCACCGCTGATCCGGGTTTGCGCACTCAATTGCTCCATCGCTCAGCCTTTCGGTGCCATTTGAACCCGAGCTCGCCATACGGCGTCCTCGCCACGCCGGAATGCCACAGCCGGCCCGCTGTTTCCACTAAAAGATGATAAGTATAGTCATGTTTTGAAATCAGGCTGAAGGGAAGTCCATTTGCAGGCCGCATCACCTAAATATCGACATGCTCTAGGTCGTGAACTCGTAAAGCGGCGCGTCGCCAGCGGCAGGGATCGAACCCGCACCTGAGCCAAGAGGCTCAGGATCACTGTGGTGATACGTTTACCAATTCCGTCACGCTGGCACCTGCCTCGTAGCGCAAATTTGCGCGGATCGCCATTCGAGGCTTCTCTTGTGGCGTCCGAGCCGATTCAGCGTCGGCATGAGCCGATACGACCTGCCCGACTTCGAGTGGCGCGTGATCGAGCCGCTCCTGCCCAACAAGCCGCCAGGCGTGCCGCGTGTGGATGACCGCCGCGTGCTGAACGACATCTTCTCAAGGCGACTGTGGCTGCGCTTATGAGTCTACGGCCTAATCCAGCCGGTGCATCAGATCGTCGTCCAGCCAGCGGGCGAAGAAATAGACCAGTTGCTTGTGCCACCACGGCCATTCATGGGCGACATCGCCGCCCCAATAGTCGACCCAGGCAGGAATCGACTTGTCACGCAGGATCTGTTCCAGCGCCTGCGTATCGGCCAGCATCCGTTCCTCCCAGGCACCCTGCCCGCAGCAGAAGATCAGCCGCAGCGCCTTCAGCCTGACGAGCAGCCCCGGATCGACGATACCGGGCAGGTAGTCGAGCGGCGAGTTGAAGAAAATCTGTCCGTCGAGCGCGCTGCCGAAGAAATCGTGGGTCGAGTAAACCCCCGACAGCGCGATGACGCCGCTGGCCAGCTCCGGAAAGCGGAAGACGAAATTCGACGAATGATATCCGCCCATCGAGCAGCCGCAAAACAGCGGCTTCAGCGTACGCCCGCCATTGGCCTCGGCCGCGACAGACAGGAGTTCCGGCAGCGCCTCTTCGCGCACATAGCGGAAATACGCTTCATGCCGGGCGATGCGATGGGCCGGCTCGGCATGGCGGTCGAAGAAGGATTCCGCATCGATGCCGTCCAGCGTGAACAACTGGATGCGACCGGTGTCGACGAACTCGGCGAGAGCCGAGACCGCGCCGGAATCCTCGAACTGGTAGAACCGCCCTTGCGAAGTCGGGAACACAACCACGGGTCGGCCGGCATGGCCGTAGCGCTTGTATTCCATGTCGCGGCCGAGGTTGCGGCCAAAACCCTTGTGGTAGGAAACGTCCATCGCCTCACGCCTTTTCCGCATGGATGTAGTCGACCGCCCGGCGCAGCGCCTTCGGGTCGGTGGAGCGCAGCTGATAGGCGTAGTTTCCCATGGCGCGGCTGAAAACCTCCTCAATGGCGTGATGATGGACGATCATGCCGCCATGGGCGGCCAGCACGTCGGCATGGCTGTGCATATAGTTGAGGTGCCGCTTGCGGCTGGCATAGGCGGTGAAATACTTGCCCCTGTAAGGGCCGCCGGCGGCGTCCTTGACCACCATGTCGGCCCAGGCGGCATAGACATCGATATCGAAGGTGTAATTGATGGCATCGGTCATCCAGGCGCCAGGCGGCCGCATGTTGACCTCCAGCGCGATGACCCGGTCGTCCCTGGTTTCGAACAGCTCGATGTGGAAGAAGCGCTCGCGCACGTCGAACGCCTTGAGGATTTTCCTGCCGGCCTCCTCGACCGCCCGGCTGATCTCGGGAAAACAGACATAGCTCATATGGCGGTCGCGGTTGACCACCTCCATGACGCTCTGGTCGTAGCGGTGGCTGGCGGCCAGCACCACCTCGCCGTCGCGGTTGACCAGCCCGTCATAGGTCACCACCAGCCCTTCGATGAATTGCTCCATGACGAAGCTGACGCCTTCCGGCTTGTCCCTGAAGAAGCTGTCGAGTTCGCCGGCGTTGGAGATTTTGAAAGTGTTCGAGGCGCCGGAGCCGGAATCCGGCTTCACCACCACGGGATAGCCGACACGGCGGATGAAGGTCATGGCGCCGGCGCGGTCGGAGCACTTGCGTTGCGGGATGGTTTCGACGCCGCTCTTGCGGAAGAACGCCCGCATGCGGCTCTTGCGTTTCAAATTCTTCACGAAGTCGAGCTTGGTGCCGAAGATGTTGAAGTCGGTGCGGATATTGGCTTCCAGCTCCAGCCAATGCTCGTTGAGCGATTCGAACCGGTCGACGCGGCCCCATTTGTGGATGAAATGGCCGATCGCCCGGAACACCGGCTCGTACTCCTCCATGTCGTCGATGCGGTAATATTCCGAAAGGGCTGCCTTCAATTTGCCGTCCAGCGCATCGAACGGCGCGTCGCCAATGCCGAGCACGGTGGCGCCGGCCTTCTTCAGCCGGTCGCAGAAATCGGCGCCATTGGCTGGAAAATGCGGCGAGAAGAACACGAAGTTCATGGACGATCCCTCCCGGCGGCGAGCCATTGCACCCCCGCCGACAATCGACTCTGGCGCATTTGCCGGGCTCGGGGAAGAGCAACTGGATCAGGTGAGCGGCTGGGTCCGCGAAAGGTGACGCCAAAACCGTGAAATAAAAAACCCGCCTCGACGGCGGGTCCTCGGCGCCAGTCAGCACCATACCCAAATTAGTAGCATAGCTGCCGGCACAAAGCAAGAACAAAGTTGCTGTAATCAGGAAAAATCGCTTCATGTCGGCGCCGCGCCTTCATTGCAGCTTGGGTTCCTCGCCCCACGAAAGTGGGGAGAGGTGGCTCGGCGAAGCCGAGACGGAGAGGGGACTGCGCCCTACGAACGCCCCCACACCGGCCGCGGCGCCTTGCCACGGGCTTGCCGAAGGCAAGACCCGTGGGCGGCCACCTCTCCCCCGCTTCGCGGGGCGAGGAACCCAGGTCTTGAGAGGCTGGATCGGCAGCTTCACCCACCTCCAATGCTCCCACTTGCCTCGCTTTGCCCGCTCCTGTATGAAATCCGCCATGAGCCCGCGCGCCACCTCTTTTGCGTCCCGTCCGACCGGCATTGCCGGCCAGACCGTCCGCGCGCTCGCCTCGACCCTGCTGCTTCTCGGCCTTATCGGCGATCGCCGGGTTCGCTGAAGGAGCGCCCGGCGGTCGAATTGCCGCTCACGCGCACGCTCCTTGGCCAGTCACAAATTGGCACGTCACATCAAGCGAACGAAATTCTGGTAAAGGCGCCGCTCGCCACCAATCTGCCTGAAGCTGGATCCGCGAGCCGCCGGGAGAAAAGACGATGAACGCACGAGAAGATATCCGTCTGAATGTAGAGGAAACCGCCAGGCCCGCGAGGGGCATGCCGGACGCTGCCCGCAAATACCAACCCTATCCGACCGTCGGCCTTGCCGATCGCACCTGGCCTTCGAAAGTGATCGACAAGGCGCCGATCTGGTGCTCGGTCGACCTGCGCGACGGCAACCAGGCGCTGATCGATCCGATGGGCCAGGAACGCAAGGCGCGCATGTTCGCCCTGCTGCTCGACATGGGCTTCAAGGAGATCGAGATCGGCTTTCCGTCGGCCTCGCAGACCGACTTCGATTTCGCCCGCTGGTGCATCGAACAGGGCAACGTGCCCGCCGACGTCTCGCTGCAGGTGCTGGTGCAGTGCCGGCCGGAACTGATCACCCGCACCTTCGAGGCGCTGAAGGGCGCCACCAACCCGATCGTCCATTTCTACAACTCGACCAGCGAATTGCAGCGCCGCGTCGTCTTCGAGAAGGACGTCGCCGGGATCAAGCGCATCGCCACAGATGCGGCCAAGATGATCACCGACATGGCGGCGAAAGCCGGCGGCGGCTACCGTTTCGAATATTCGCCGGAGAGCTTTACCGGCACCGAGCTCGAAGTGGCGCTGGAGATCTGCAACGCCGTCACCGAGATCGTCAAGCCGACGGCGGAAAACAAGCTGATCATCAACCTGCCCTCTACGGTCGAGATGTCGACGCCCAACATCTATGCCGACCGCATCGAATGGATGTGCCGCAACCTCGACGATCGCGAGAACCTGTTGATCTCGTTGCATCCGCACAATGACCGCGGCACCGGCATCGCCACCACCGAACTCGGCCTGATGGCAGGCGCCGACCGCGTCGAAGGCACGCTGTTCGGCAATGGCGAGCGCACCGGCAATGTCGACATCGTCACGCTGGCGCTCAACATGTACACGCAAGGTGTCGATCCCGGGCTCGACTGCTCCGACATCAACCGCATGAAGGACGTCTACGAATACTCCAACCAGCTGAAGATCCCGGAGCGCCACCCTTATGTCGGCGAGCTCGTCTACACCGCCTTTTCCGGCTCGCACCAGGATGCCATCAACAAGGGCATGAAGGCGCTGCGCAAGGCCAACACGCCGCATTGGGAGGTGCCCTATCTGCCGATCGACCCGGCCGATGTCGGCCGCAGCTACGAAGCCATCATCCGCATCAACTCGCAGTCCGGTAAGGGCGGCATCGCCTATGTGCTGCATGCGGATTACGGCCTCAACCTGCCGCGCAACCTGCAGATCGAGTTCAGCCAGGCTATCCAGGCGATCACCGACGCCGAAGGCAAGGAGGTGCCGGTCAAGCGCATCTACGAGCGCTTTCTCGACACCTATGTCGACCAGCCCGGCGCGCGGCTGAAGTTCCTCGACCACCACACCTATCCCGACACCGAGGTCAAGGGCCGGCGCGTGGTCGAAGCGGTGATCCTCGACAAAGGCAAGGAGGTGACCATATCAGGCACCGGCACCGGCCCGATCGACGGCTTCGTCGATGCGCTGTCGCGCCATGTCGGGGTGCCGATGTCGGTGCTGGATTATTCCGAGCATTCCATGCAGCGCGGCTCGAATGCCTCGGCCATTTCCTATGTCGAGATGGAACATCCGGGCGGCAAGCTGTTCGGCGCCGGTATCAACACCAACATCGTCGCCGCCTCGCTAGAAGCCGTGGTTTCGGCCGCCAACCGCATCGTCGGCCGAAAGGGCGGCTAGCCGAGACCGCCAGGCCCGCGCATCAGCCCACCGGAAATTTTATCCGGTGGGTACGCTATCGCACCATAAGCACATGCTTGTAAGGCGCCGCCAGCGCGATATGATCGTACCTCAACCTGTGCCGAATTCGAAGGGATCGACACTTGCAGCATACCACGCCTGCCGCCCCCGCAGTGCGCGAAACGTTGGAGCGATTGCTTGCCAGCGAAACGTTCGGACGATCCGAGCGCGCGCGCAAGCTGCTCCGCTACCTGGTCGAGCGCGAGCAGGCAGGCGAAGCCGACAGGCTCAAGGGCTTCTCCATCGCGATGGACGTGTTCGGCAAGGACGGCGATTTCGACCCGTCGACCGATGCGGTGGTGCGGGTGCAGGCCGGCAGGCTGCGCGAGCTTCTGCAGCAGTATTTCGCCAATGAGGGCGTTGCCGAACCGGTCCGGATCGCCATTCCGCGCGGCGGCTATGTTCCGTCCTACGAACTCAACGCCATTCGCTTGCCGGCGGAGGTGGAGCCCAAGGCAGAAAACAAGCCGGAGCTGGCAACAGAGGAAGCGGCGACGACCGCCCCGCCCGGATCGCTGGAGGACGCCCGCAACCGGGCACATCCGGCTGCATTGCTGAGCGTTCCAGCCGTCGCCCCTGCTGCTCCTTCGCTGCAACGCCATTTGCAGTTCTTCTGGCTGGCGATCGCGCTGGTCATCCTCATGCTGGGTGTGCTGATCCTTCGCCAGGGCAGCGTGGTATTGCTGACCGGCGGCGACACGGCGGTCGAGACCGCGGTGGCGACCGGCAGCATTGCAGCGCCTCCCGTTGAAAACCTCCCCCAGGTCTACATCGCCATCAAGGCCGACAGCGACCTGGCTCGCCGTGTCGCCGCATCGCTGCGCGCCGGCCTCAGCGGCTTCGATACCATCAATTTCATCGGCCGTGATGCCGACAGCCCGCCCGATCCAGTAACCGACGCCGCCAGCTTCGTATTCGATGTCCTGCCCGGGCCGCGTAGCGGCGACATCATGCTCGAGCTGCAAAGCGTGGCGACCGGCCGCGTGCTGCTCTCACGCAACCTGACCGCCGGCGACAGCGCGAACACCGCCATCGAGGACCAGATCTCCGGCATTTTGAGCTCGGCTCTTCCCGCCTCGGGCACGATCTACAACTACATCGAGCAGAGCGGCATCCAGACCGGGCTGACGGCGTGTCTGGTGCTCAACGGCAAATATTATCTCGACCAGAACGCCCAGACGCACGAAGCCGCTTACCGCTGCCTCGAAGATCTTGCCAACCGGGAGGCGAAGTCGTCGCTCGTCTATTCGGAACTCGCTTCCTTGCATCTCGAAGCGGTCACCGACCACTATCCCTATCCCGCCGACGCGACGATCGACAAAGCGATGACGTTTGCCCATCGCGCCATCCAGATGGGCCCGACCAGCCCCTACGCGCACCGCGCCCTTGGTTATCTCAATTCGCGCATGGGCGATTCCGCGGAATCGATCCGCTGGATGCGCAAGGCCTATGAGCTCAATCCCTACGATCTCGCAATGGCCGCCGCCTATGGCTACGGGCTGGTTTTCGCCGGCAGGTACAGCGAGGGCACCCCGATCATCGCTCACGCGGTGGACATCGCCAGCGCCCATCCGACATGGTGGGATTACGGGCTGTTCGCCGGAGAGTTCATGATGGGCGACATGAACAAGGCCACGCTCGCCAGCGACGGCTTGCGAACGACGGAAATGAAATCGCATTATCTGGCGGCGCGGCTGATCGGCGCCAAGGCTGCCGGCCGCGAGAAGCTGGCGAGCAGGCTGCTGCAGGAACTGACCGCCAAATTCCCGAAATTCGCAGCCGATCCGCGCGCAACTTTCGTCGAACGAAGATATCCCGCCGATCTGACCAACCGGCTGGTGGAAGCCCTGCGCGCCGCCGGCCTTGGCGGCGCCAGCTGACGTCTCCCGGCGCGTGCACGACGTCAGGTGATCGCGAAGATTTTACTGGCCATCCGGACGGCCAAAGCGCAATTCAGACACAATTTGAACCGGCCAATCTGATCCCACATAGGTCTGATCCCGCATAGACTGATCTCCACATAAGTCTGACCTCCCGCAAAGACTGATCCTCCCATAAGACCGCCCCGGCATCCTGATTGATTCCGGCACCAAGCCATAAAGTTTGCATGACCCCATCCCTTTACGCTGCCGAACGGGGCACCGGCCCGACAACGATTGCCTTCCTGCATGGTTTCGGTGGCTGCCACGACGACTGGCGCGACGTGGCCGCGTCTCTGGCGCCCGGCGCGCGGACGTTGGCCTATGATCTGCCGGGGCATGGGCTGTCGCTCGATTTTCCGGGCGGCGGTCCGGCCAGGATTGCAGCCAGTGCCGTCCTTGCGGATCTTTCCGCTCGCGGGATAAAGCGGGCTCATCTCGTCGGTCATTCGATGGGCGGCGCCGTGGCCGCCCTGATGGCATTGAGCGAGCCCGAAAGAATGGCGTCGCTGACGCTGCTGGCGCCGGGCGGTTTCGGTCCTGAGATCAATGGTCCGCTGCTGCGTCGCTACGCCGCCGCTGCCGGCACGGATGAAATCCGCGCCTGTCTTGCCGCCATGTCGGGACCGCAAAGCCGGCTGCCGCAGCATAGGGTCGAACTCGTCAACGAGATGCGCCAGCGTCCCGGCCAGTTGCGTACACTTGTCGAGCTCGCAGCCGCCATGACCAGGGATGATCGGCAAGGCGTCATCCCGAACGAGGGGCTTGAAACGCTGAATATGCCAATCATGGTGGTTTGGGGAACCGACGACGCGATGCTGCCCGTCAGCCAAGCGGACGGCGTGCCGAAGCATTTTCATCTGCACCACGTGCTGGAAGCCGGCCATATGCTGGTCGAGGAAGCGCCCGGCCTGATCGTCGAGGCCGTCCGTCGCAATATGCGACGCCGCAGCAGGCGGCTTCGTCGGGGATTCGCCGCTGCGGCGAGCTGATCGGTCTTCGCGCAGGCACGGCGGCGGCGCTGGTGCTCATCCAGCGAACCCTTGCCCACCCATCGATCTCGCAAGTGCAATTTGCCGGCGGCTGTGTTAATTCGGTGTTAACCAAACCCCGCGAGGCAACGCCGATGAAGGACGCAGGCGAGAACATCACCCAGATCGATCAGTCGCGAAAACTGTCCGATGCCATTCGCGACGTCAAGAACGCCTTCGCCGACCGCGACGACGTCGTCGTCGAGATGCGCGAAGCGCATCGCATGCGGCTCGATCTGCTTGCCGCCGAACTCGCGCCGGTCTTCGGCGACGTACCCACCGATATGGACAGTTTCGACTTCGCCGTCTCGTCCGGCCTGCAGCCACGGCTGTGGATCGACGCGATCAGCCATGTCGCCATGGGACGCGACCGCCGCACCTATCGCTTTCTCAAGGACACGCGCATCGGCCGCGTCGTGCTCGCCGAGTCGACCGAGATGAAGGTCGTTGCCGATCAGGTGACGCGCTATGTCGCCGAGCGCGTCGTCGAACGCCAGAGAATGATGGAAGGCGGCATCGAGCAGGCCGTCGCCGGCCTGAAACGCGCCCTGGTGGCGGAGGCTGAGCCGCCGCTGCATGTCCCTGCGCGCAGCAACGGCTGGTCGGCGTTCTTCTCGGGCCTCGGCCTGATCGCCGCCGGCGCCCTGGTCGGCCTGGCGATTTCGCTCGTGTTGTTCTGGGACCGCATCGTTGCAATGAAAATCAGCTTCTAGAGCGGTTCAGCGTTTCACGGAAACGCTGAACCGCACTATCTCTTTGTTTTGACCCAATTCCGGACGGAAAACCGTTTCACACTTTTCCTGGAATTGCTCTAGCCATCGAGGCCTCGGCTTCGACGCCAAGCTCCATTGTCTGCAGGTCGCTGGGCGGCAATGCCGGCCCGGTCAGGCCGCGGCGCGTCAGCCTGATCCGCCACTTGTCCTTTTCACCGTCGATGTCGAGCAGATTGTATTGCGCCGGCGCATGCGAACTGCCGGGCGCCTGCCCGGCGGCGGCGACCCCGACCACCGGGATTTTGGTCTTGCGGGCGCCGATGAAGAAGAGCGACGGCACATGCGAATGGCCGTGCAGCACAAGCTCGGCGCCGTGCCGGTGAAGAACCTTGTGGAAGCGCGAGATGCCGAACAGCCGCTTGTTCTGCGAAACGGCGCCGCGCACCGGCGGGTGGTGGATCATGATCACTCGGAACAGGCCCTGCTTGCCCGTGGCGTCGAGGATGCCGCGCAGCCTTTCCGCCTGGCCTTCCAGAAAGAAGCCGTTGGCCATGAAGGGAGCCGTGGCGCGCGCCGTCGAGACGCCGATCAGCGCAACTTCGCCGCGCACCCGCAGATACGGAAAGGTGTTGCGGTCGACCGGCGTATTGACGCCGTCGCCGGTCATCCACGCCGCCCAGGACCGGCAGGTCTTGTCGAAGGCGCCCGGCACATAGGCGTCATGGTTTCCAGGCACCACCGACACGTCGTTGGGCGAGCCCAGCGTCTCCAGCCAGTGCTTGGCCATCTCGAGCTCACCGTCGAGCGCCAGATTGACCAGGTCACCGGTGATGGTGAGATGGTCCGGCCCGCTGGCCTTCATGTCGGCGACGATCGTGTCGATGACGGCATCGTGCATGTAGCGGCGGCGGTTGCGCTGCCAATTGACGTAACCGACCACGCGCTTGGAGGCGAGATCGCGATAGGTTACATCGGGAAGCGGCCCCAGATGGACATCGGAAATATGCGCGAGCCTGAACATCTTTTCTTCATAGGCGAGGCGCGCGCGGCTTTCCACTCACGGTTTCGCGGACGATGACGACGCCGGATCCGGAGCAAGCCCTGCGTCAGACCGGCTGGCCGGGCTTCAGGGCAAGGCTGTTTCACCTGTACTTCGTACTGCGGCGGCCGATGACGCTCGGCGTGCGCGGCTTGATCCACGACCGCCGCTCCAATTCCGTCTTCCTCATCCGCCACACCTATGTCCCGGGCTGGCACCTTCCGGGCGGTGGCGTCGAGTTGGGCGAGACGATGATCGAGGCGCTGACGCGCGAACTGTTCGAGGAAGGCAACATCGCGCTGACCGGACCGGCGGTGCTGAAATCCCTGCATTTCAACCGCCGCGCCAGCCGCCGCGATCATGTCGGCCTTTATCTGGTCGAAGAGTTCGACCAGCCAGCACCCAAGCTGCCCGACCGCGAGATCGCCGAAGCCGGCTTCTTCCCGCTCGACCGCTTGCCCCAGGGCACGACACCGGCGACGCTGCGGCGGATTGCCGAAGTTTTTGAGGGGAATTCGGCATCGCCTTACTGGTAGATCATCTCTTCAACAGCTTTGGCTGCTTCGGTATAGACCGGCAGCATCCATTGTTCTCAGAGAGATACATGCTGAGCGATGAGGAGAAAAAATGCAACACAGCCAAAACGATAGGTTTAGAATCGCGCTCTATGTATCACTTTACACGGGAATTTATGTGATAGCATTTTCTGTGATAGCCTTAATTTCGACAATAGTTCTTGCGATAGATCCATATATTTTAGCAAAAGTTGGAAGATTCATCCAATTCGCAATACAATTAGTTGCGGCATTCGTGACATATTTCGTTTTTATAAAGCGACATGCTCAGCTTTTTACTCGCACTGAATTCTGGAAAATGGTCGGCTTCTCAACCATGATAGAAATGATTTTGGGAATGGCTGTGCTTCTGCCGTCGGGATTGTTACGCGCAATCCCGCCCCAGATGTCGGTCCTGATCGTCATGATCAGCGGCATCGTTGCGTTCCTGGCAACGTCGCTCGGCTACTCCAATCGATTTGGAAATACCATATTGAAAGCTGAACTCGTTAGAAGGGCAAAGATGGACTCCGAAACCTTCCGCTAGGTCACCGGTCTCACGCCGCCTTCCTGAATCGCGCCCGGTCATGCGGCGCGGCGTAGTCCAGCTCCGGCCCGACCGGCACGATGCGCGTCGGGTTGATCGTCTCGTGGCTGCTGTAATAATGCGACTTGATGTGGTGCAAATTCACCGTGCCGGCGACGCCTGGCACCTGGTAGAGGTCGCGCAGATAATTCGACAGGTTCGGATAGTCGGCGATGCGGCGCAGATTGCACTTGAAATGGCCGACATAGACCGGGTCGAAGCGGACCAGTGTCGTGAACAGCCGCCAGTCCGCCTCGGTGATGCGGCCGCCGACGAGATAGCGCTGCCTTGACAGACGGTCCTCCAGCATGTCGAGCGTCGAGAACAATTCGCCGAACGCCTCCTCGTAGGCCGCCTGCGTGGTGGCGAAGCCGGCACGGTAGACGCCGTTGTTGACCGCGGGATAGACCAGCGCGTTGACCGCATCGATCTCGCCGCGCAACGGTTGCGGATAGAAATCGAGCTTGGCATCGCCCCATTCGTCGAAGGCCGAATTGAGCATGCGGATGATCTCGGCGGATTCGTTGGAAACGATGGTCTGCTCGCGTTTGTCCCACAGCACGGGAACGGTGACCCGGCCCGAATAGCCGGGATCGGCCCTGGTGTAGATCTGGTGCAGGAAATCGAGGCCGTAGAGCGTGTCGCCGGTGGCGCCGTCCTCGGCCAGGAACGTCCAGCCGTCGGCGCCCATGAAATGATGGACGACCGAGATGGAAATCACGTCCTCGAGTTTTTTGAGCACGCGAAAGATCAGCGTCCGATGCGCCCACGGGCAGGCGAGCGAGACATAGAGGTGATAGCGGCCGGGCTCGGCCTTGAAGCCGCGTTTTCGCCCTTCGGCCGGCGCGCCGTCGCGGGTCACCCAGTCGCGCCACTGCGACTGCGCCCGCACGAATTTGCCGCCGCTCTCCCCGCTATCGTACCAGCGGTCCTGCCATTGGCCTTCGACTAGCAATCCCATGCAATATCCTTTCGCGTTCCTGCTCGATGTAGGGCACCAAGCGGCGCCGCGGAAATCCCCGACGCTGAACAGATCGTCAACGGCTGCGTCGTCGAGTGCGGTCGGCTGCGCGGGCCGATTGCGGCGGCTGAAAATTGGTGCTAGCGGACAATCCGCATGTTCGACTTTGCCCTGATCCGGTTCGACCGACGACGAAAGAGCGCCCGCGCTTGATGAAGCGCTGACTGGCGAACGCTGCCGCTTGCAGCAAACCTTTCCTCGCATACCGGAACGCAAAGACCATGAGCCTTGCCGACTTGAAATACCTGGCCGACGTGAAATACCTGCCGGAAACTCCGGCGCATGATCCTGAAATCGAAGCCATCAATGACGAGGCCTTCGGGCCGGGCCGTTTCGTGCTTGCCGCCTACAAGATCCGCCAAGCTGGCCCGCATGAGCGGGCTTTGTCCTTCGTTGCTGTCGATGGCGCAATCGTCGTCGCCTCGGTCCGGATGACGCGCATCGCCGCCGGCGCCGGCCGCGCGCTGATGCTCGGGCCGCTCGCCGTGCGGCCGGCCTTCAAAAATCTCGGCATCGGCCGCCGGCTGGTGGCAATCGCGCTGGAAGCCGCCGCCAAGGCCGGCGCGCCAGCCGTGACGCTGGTCGGCGACGAACCCTACTACGGCCCGCTCGGCTTCAAAAGGCTCCCGCGCGGGCAGATCTCGATGCCGCGTCCGGTCGACCCCGACCGGCTTTTGGCGCACGAGATCGTGCCGGGCGCGGTGGCGAGGCTGGCGGGCGAGGTTTGCCACGCCGACCAGGCAAGGATTGCCGCGCACATCGCCGCGATGGCATGACCGTGCCGGTGCTGTCGCACGGTGGCTTGGCGGCATAGTCTGGGCACGGAGGAGGACGTCGAGATGAACCCGAACGGCCAGATTGCGATCGTCACCGGTGGCGGCTCCGGCCTTGGCGAGGCGGCGGCGCGCGCTCTTGCCGCCGGCGGCGCCAGGGTTGCCGTCCTCGATCTCGGCATCGAGCGTGCGGCGAAGGTAGCGGCTGACATCGGCGGCATCGCCGTCCGATGCAATGTGAGCGACGCCGAGAGCGGTGCCGCCGCAGTCGCGGAAGCGGCAGAGACGCTCGGCGCACCGCGCATCCTGGTCAATTGCGCCGGCATCGTTGTCGGCATGAAGACGATCGGCAAGGACGGACCGCATCCGCTCGATCAATACCGCAAGGTGATCGAGGTCAATCTGATCGGCACCTTCAACATGATCCGCCTGGTCGCCGACCGGACCGCCAGGCTCGAACCGCTGCAGGGCGGCGAGCGCGGCGTCATTATCAACACCGCGTCGGTCGCGGCCTATGACGGCCAGATCGGTCAGGCGGCCTATTCCGCCTCCAAGGCCGGCGTCGTCGGCATGACGCTGCCGGTGGCGCGCGATCTGGCCCGCTCCGGCATTCGCGTCTGCACCATCGCACCCGGCATCTTCAGGACGCCGATGATGGCCGGCATGCCGCCGGAGGTGCAGGATTCGCTCGCTGCCGCGGTGCCCTTCCCTTCCCGTTTGGGCGAGCCTTCGGAATACGCGGCACTTGCCTTGCACATCATCGAGAACCAGATGCTCAACGGCGAGACCATTCGCCTCGACGGCGCCATCCGCATGGCGCCGAAATAAATGCGACGGTGATGCCTTGGACGAACCCAGGAAAGACGTGATCCGCGCGACCGATACCGAGGCGATCAGGCTGGCAAAGACGCTGATCCGCAGCGCCCGTTTCGGCGCGTTGGCAGTGCTCGAACCAGGAACCGGTTCGCCGCTGGCCAGCCGGGTCGGCGTCGCCACAGACATCGACGGCACGCCATTGATCCTGGTATCGATGCTGTCCGCCCATACCGGCGCCATCCTTGCCGACCCGCGCTGCTCGTTGCTCGTCGGCGAACCCGGCAAGGGCGATCCGCTGGCGCATCCGCGATTGACGCTCGTCTGCCGCGCCGTGCGGCTGGAACGCGGCTCGAACGAGCACGCCCGCGCCGAGCGGCGCTACCTCAACCGCAATCCCAAGGCAAAACTCTATGCCGGGCTCGGCGACTTCTCGATCTTCCGGCTCGAACCGGAGCGCGCCAGCCTGAACGGCGGCTTCGGCAAGGCCTATCTGCTCGACCGCACCGATCTGGTCGCGACGGGAGCGATCGTCGAAGAGCTTGCCGCCGGGGAGCAATCGGCGCTCGACCACATGAACGCCGACCATCTCGATGCGATTGCCCTCTACGCAAGTCATTTCGGCGGGGCCGAGAGCGACGGCTGGATCGTCACCGGGTTCGACGCCGACGGGATGGATCTGATATCGGGCGACAATGTCTGTCGGGTTTTCTTCCCCGAGCCGCTGAGAGCGGCGCGCGACCTCAGGCCTGTCCTGATCGACATGGCCAAGGCTGCCCGATCGGCAAAATAATCACAGCCGCACGGTTAATCGGCTTGCATGGAAAGCAAGCCTTGAGATTTGAGCGAAATGTTCTACCTTTGCGAGTGACGCTGAATCGCTGGCGTGCATCTATAGGGAAAGTCTATGGAATCCGACGCTATTGCCCCCATAGCGGCGGATGAGCAAGAAGGCATGGGGGATCTATGGTCTCGAACAAACTAGTCGCCAACGCCGGAACCGCGGCTGCGTTTCTGACGCTGATGGGCAACGAAAAACGTTTGTTGATCATGAGCTATCTGGCCGAGGGCGAGATGTCGGTCGGCGCCATAGCCGAGAAGGTATCGCTCAGCCAATCCGCCCTGTCACAGCATCTGGCCAAGCTCAGGGCTTCCGACCTTGTCGAGACCCGCCGCGACCGGCAAATGATTTATTATTCCTGCAAGTCCGCGGCGGTGCGCGAATTGCTGCACATGCTGGACGGCATTTTCGGCGAAGGTGAACTGTCGCAGATGGCTCACCGGCTGCGTCGCGCCGGGACCTGAGCGGCCGGGCGGAGAATGCCCCGCCAAATCCGCCTTGCTGCCAAGTCCGCTTTGCTGCCAAGTCCGCTTTGCTACTGAACGCGCTCGTCGGCGGCCTGCGCAATCTCGTCCTTGAACTCGACCTTCGTGCCCGGCTGCACCATGGAGGCAAGGTCTTCGGCATCCCAATTGGTCAACCGGATGCAGCCATGCGAAAAGGTGGTGCCGATCTTGCCCGGTTCGGGCGTGCCGTGGATGCCGTAGCTTTCGATGGAGAGATCGATCCAGACCGATCCCACGGGGTTGTTCGGCCCGGCAGCGATGGTGAAGGGCCGCTTGGTCTTGACCCCCTTGAAAGCGAAGTCCGGATCGTAGTGATAGGTAGGGTTGTGCACCACGCGCCTGACCTCCGCCATGCCGCTTGGCGCCGGCTTCTCCTCGCTCCCAATCGAGGCGGGGTAGACCGCCAGCCATTTGCCGGCACGGTCGAGCACACGCACCAGGCGGGCGCCCTTGTCGACCTCGACGACGGCAACGCCGGCGGGAGGGTCGCCCCTGCCGACGTCAGGCACCACCAAGGTCGTGCCGGGCTTCCTGAACCTGGTGCCCGGACTGAGCATTCTCAGCAATTGTTCGCTGACGTGGAAGCGCTCAGCCAACCTCTCCACCGCATTGCGATAGCCGAGCCGCCGCAAGCGGGCCATCCTCTCCAAGCGAGCCGGAATACGCCTGGTGAAAGGTCCGCGCACATCCTTGCGCATCACCTCATAGGTCACCAGCACCGGCTTGGCGGAGGTTGCGATAAGTTTGCTCCAGGTCTGTGGACTGAGCTTGCCATCGGGCGGAAGTCCGTTTGCCACCTGAAACGCGGCGACGGCTTTGGCGAAGTTCTGGGAAAGGCGACCGTCGATGAGGCCCGGCGAGAAGCGGGCGCGATCCAGAAGGATCTGCGCCTTCAGCAGCATCGGATCGACACCCGTCGGTTCGCCGATAGTGAATTGGGCCTGATTGACGGTGGTTGGATCGAGCTTGGCCGCGCGAGCCACGCCGCATGCGAGGGCAAGCGTGGCGGCAAAGACGAGGAGGAGCCTGATCATCGATGTCCTCCCAGGACCGCAGCAGGAGCCCGCCTCTATGACGCGGCATGGCCCTGTGTGGTTCCTTCGCCCATCGAAATTCTGCATTGAAGCGGCTTGGCCGAAGAGCCGTGCCGCGGAAATCAAATATCGCCGTGCCGCCAGGAGGCCAGGCAGGGCGTCTCCGCCCGGCGCCTAGTGATTGGATTTGACCGTTAGAACGGCGTGCATCCATTTGGACGCTGAGATACGGTCTGAACTCCTTCGGATCGGGCATCGTGCCTTCCGAAACCGAATCCCGATTCGCGGCCGACGCATGGTCCGCCGAGGAAGCCATGAATCCGATCCGCATAGACGACCCGCAGGATCCTCGCGTCGCCGCCTATCTCGACATCCGGGAACGCGATCTTGCCGGCCGGCAGGGCCGTTTCGTCGCCGAAGGCAAGGTGGTGCTCGACGCGCTGCTTGCCGCCCGTCGCTTCGAGGCAGAATCGGTGCTGGTGCTCGAGAACCGGCTGGCCGGCCTCGATGACGTCCTGCGCAAGGCGCCTGCCGGGCTTCCGATCTATGTCGCATCCGGCGAAGTCATCGACAGGATTGCCGGATTCCACATGCATCGCGGCATATTGGCGATCGGCCGCAAGGGCGCGGCCGTCTCCGCTGAAGCTTTGCTCGGCGCACTGCCCGCCCGCGCGCTGATCGTGGTGCTGGTCGGCATCGCCAATCATGACAATATCGGCTCAATCTTCCGCAATGCCGCCGCCTTTGGCGCGGATGCCGTGCTTCTCGATCCGACCTGCTGCGATCCGCTGTACCGCAAGGCAATCCGCGTCTCGGTCGGCGCCGCCTTGAAAATTCCCTTCGCCTCCTTTGCCGACGCCGCGGCCTGCACCGCCATGCTCGACCGGCAAGGCTTCAGCCAATTCGCCTTGTCGCCGCGCGGGCAGACCGACATTCGCGATGCCAAGACAAACGAACGGCTGGCGCTCTATCTCGGCACTGAGGGCGAAGGCCTGCCGGAAAGCCTGCTTGCCCGCCTGCAGACGCTGCGGATCGGTATGGCGCAAGGTTTCGACAGCCTGAACGTCGCCGCCGCGTCAGCTATCGCGCTGCATCATTTTTCCGGAGCCTAATTTAGAGCCGGGGCGTCCCGCTCGCGCTTGCGGAATCTCAGTCGGTCGAAGCGGCCTTCTGCAGCGCCCGCACCCGATCGGCAAGGCTGCGTCCGCCGCTCCCCGGCCGCGTATCCTCAGGCGCTGCAAGCGCCCGGGCGATCGGTGAATCCGGCCCGTCGAGCTTTGCCGTCAAGGCCACGACTTGCGCCGCCAGATCGTTCATCTCTTCGCGCAACGCCGCGCTGGCGCTGCCGGTATCGTCTCCGGCCTGTGATTTCGACGTTTCGACGGCAGCAAGATCTGTCTTCAGCCGCCTGTTCTCGCGTGCCAGCGACGTCAGCCTGGCCTCCAGCCGCTCGCGGTCGGCGTCGAGCTTGGCGGTTGTCTGTTCGACGTCGCCGTTGACGGCCACATTGACCTGACTGCCTGGCACGCCGGCAAGACCCACCGCAGGCGCCCTTTCAGCGCCTTTCGGCTTTTCGCGAAGGCGCACCAGTTCCTTCTCGCGGCGCTCCAGCCTGTCCTCGCGATCGGCCAGCGAGGCGAGCAGGCGTTCGACCTTCTTTTCCAGGTCGCCGGTTCTTTTCTTCTCGGCCTTCAGCGCGTCCCGCAAAACCTTGCTTTCGGCTGCCAATTCCTGGCTGCGCCTGTCCGCCTCCTTGCGCTGGCCGCGCAGCAGCGAAATGTCGCTCGCCAGCTTCTGCAGCTCGGATTCGCGCGCCACCAGCTCGATCTGCCTGCTGCTGGATGAAAAACTGGCGTCGTCATACATGTGCTCCAGTTTCCGCAGTTCGAGCCCGCGCTTTTCGAGGGCGCGCTCGGTCTCCGCAAGCCGTTCCGACAGCTGCTGCAGCTGCTCATCGCGCTTGCGAAGCTCCTCGCCCCTGGCTGTAAGATCGGCGACGACCCGGTTCTTGTCCTGTCGCTCGGCCGCCAATTCCTTCAGGGCTTCGCGGTCGCGGCCGATCTCGACCAGCTGTTCGGCGGCCTTCTCGCGCAATGATTTGGCGGTCATTTCAAGCCGGCGCACCGAAACGGCGAACTCGGCGCGAATGCGATCCTTGTCCGCCTGGATCTCGGCCAGCGTCAACGGCATCGAGCCCTCGACGCGCTTGCGCGTCAGCGCCACCGCCCGCCGCCACACGGCCGGAGCAATCATCAGCGCCAGAAAGCCCGCGCAGAGAAAGCCGAGGACAAAGAACAGGATCGACTGGACCAAGATGACTATCCGTTGTGCATGGCAACCGCCAAAGGTCGACTTTGCCATCTTCGCATGACGGAAATCCGGCGCCACGGCAAGAGTATGCCGCGGCAAAGCTCAGACCGTGGGATCACAGCTCCAATCGCAGTGGCGCCATCATGCAGGTCAGAACGGATTCCAGGTCGCGCGTTGGGTGAGCTTGAGGTAGCCGAGATTGACGCCGAGACGGGCGCCGACGCCGGTACGGATCGGCACGAGCAGCACATTGTTGTTCTTCAGCACGTTGAAACCGACGCCGGCGACGACATAGGCGGAGCCGGCGACGCCGCCAAAACGATTATAGAGGCTGCTCACATCGTCGAGATTGTAGACCAGCATCATGACGCGCGAGCCCTCGCCGCCGAAATCCCAGCCGAGCGACGGGCCTTGCCAGAACACTTTGTGGTCGCCGGCATTCTTGGTGTAGAGCGTGCCTTCGCCATAGGTCAGGCCACCGATCAGCGCCCCGGACCCCTCTTCGCCGAGCAGATAGCCGTTCGGCAGGCCATAGGTGGCGAAAATCTTCTCGACGACGGTGGCGAGCCCGCCCGATGTCGCGCCGAAGAATTTATGACCGGAATCGACGATCTCCTGCGCGGTGTATTCCTGCGCCCGCGCGGCCGATGCCGAAAAGGCGACAAGGCCGATGAGCGCGATCGTCATTGAGATGACACGGAAAAAAGTCCGGTCGTAGAATCGGGAAACCATGCTTCCAATCTCCGTCAGGGAGCACTTTCGCCGACGCCTCGCACCCGTACGGCTCTTTGGCGGCCGTTAAGGATGACTGTTAGGGGCAAACTATGCCGTAATCCTTTTTCAACCATTAAACTCCCACATGAAGATGGCGGTTCGAAGGCTGTTTTCACATCGCCCGCGCAGCACCCTGCTGCGTGAACACGCCATTTTCGACAATCATGATTTCGGATTTGTTGCTGCACGCACAAGCGCTGTGTATTCAGAATGCTTGGGAGAGAGCGTGATTCGTGTGGACAGGCGTGATCATGATCGCCCGGTCATTGTGTTGTGAAATTTGCAGGGATTTTTGCCGATGGCCGAGCTTTTCACCCTTTCCGCACCCGATCTGGCAGCGCTGCTGTGCAGCCGGGTCTGCCACGACATCATTTCGCCGGTCGGCGCCATAAACAACGGGCTTGAGCTGCTCGACGAAGGCGGCGCCGACGAAGACGCCATGAAGCTGATCCGCCAAAGCGCCAAAAACGCCTCCGCCCGCCTGCAATTCGCCCGCATCGCCTTCGGCGCCGCCGGTTCCGCCGGCATGCTGATCGACACCGGGGACGCCGAGGCCGTGGCCATCGCCTTCCTGAAGAACGAGAAGCCGGAACTGATCTGGAACGGAACCCGCGCACTGTTGCCCAAGAACAAGGTCAAGCTGCTGCTCAATCTCATCCTCGTCGCTAACGCCGCCATTCCGCGCGGCGGCAGGCTGGTGGTCACGCTGGAGAACCTCGAGACCGAGCCGCGCTTTGCGCTCGCGGCGAGCGGCCCGATGCTCCGCGTGCCGCCCAAATTCCTGGAATTGCATTCCGGCCACAGGCCGGAAGAGCCGATCGACGCGCATTCGGTGCAGCCCTATTACACGCTGCTCCTGGCCCGCGAAGCCAACATGACGATTTCGATCCATGCGACCGCCGACGAGATCGTCCTTTCTGCAGTCTGAAGTTCTGCTAAGAGCCGGAAAAGTATTTTCTCCAAATCATATTTGCGGCGTCGTCTTAACATCTGTGAGACCGGCTTGCAGATTAATTGCGTGAAGCATTGCGAAAGAAGATTTCGCTTAAAACACCTTCAGGAAAATTTTACCTAACGGCTTTTCGGCTTCTTTACCAGATCGGCCTATGTTCCCCGGCAGATGCCACGACGCTGTCGGTTTGCCGCATGGCAAAGAGGGTCCGGGAATGAAACGCTGCATGTTCGTCGACAATTCGAGCGTCATCAGGAAGGTTGCAAGGCGTATCCTGGGCGGTTCCGGCATGATGGTGATCGAAGCCGCCAGCGGCCATGAGGCGATCGAGATGTGCGCGGTCGACATGCCTGATATCATCGTCGTCGACGGCGCCTTGCCGGACATGCAGGCGCAGGACCTCATCCGCCGCGTGCGCGCCATGGAAAGCCCGGTAGCGCCGCAGGTTTTGATTTCGCTGGTCGAGGTCGACGTCGGGGCGATCATGCGGGCAAAGCGCGCCGGCGCCCAGGGCTACCTGCTGAAGCCGTTCAACCGGCCGCAACTGCTCGAGTGCTTCCGCGCCTTGAAGATTGCCGCCTGATCAGAGCCTGTTCAATCTCGATGAAATCGGGATGAGCTCTATCTCGTTGTTTTACCAGGTTCTTTTCCGAAAGCCGGCGCCCATTTTGGGATCATGCCCTTGCTTCAGGCGCTGACCCGGATATCTTCAGGCTCACGCAGCACATAGCCGCGGCCCCAGACGGTCTCGATGTAATTCTGCCCGCCAGACGCGGCGTCGAGCTTCTTGCGCAGCTTGCAGATGAAGACGTCGATGATCTTCAGCTCCGGCTCATCCATGCCGCCATAGAGATGGTTGAGGAACATTTCCTTGGTCAGCGTGGTGCCCTTGCGCAGCGAGAGCAGTTCCAGCATCTGATATTCCTTGCCGGTCAGATGGACGCGCTGGCCACCGACTTCAACGGTCTTGGCATCGAGATTGACCACCAGGTCGCCGGTGGTGATGACCGACTGGGCATGGCCCTTGGAACGCCGCACGATGGCATGGATGCGGGCGACCAGTTCGTCCTTGTGGAAGGGCTTGGTCATGTAATCGTCGGCGCCGAAGCCGAGGCCGCGCACCTTGTCCTCGATGCCGGCCATGCCGGAGAGGATGAGGATCGGCGTCTTCACCTTGGAAAGGCGGAGTGTTCTCAACACTTCGTAGCCCGACATGTCGGGGAGGTTGAGGTCGAGGAGAATGATGTCGTAATCATAAAGCTTGCCTAGATCGACACCCTCTTCGCCAAGGTCGGTCGTATAGACATTGAAACTTTCTGATTTCAGCATCAGCTCGATGCTTTGTGCGGTTGCACTGTCGTCTTCTATCAGCAGAACGCGCATTTCATTCCCCTTTTCTGCTGCCGGACCATTTCACGACCCGTCCAGGACCGGAGCAGTGATTGCCCTGAGCAGAGGCTGCCATCGAATGGTTAATAAAACCTAATTCCCCGTCCGTGACGGTATCAGATTTTTTAACCCCTTTCTACACCTTGTTGAATCCAATAACGAATCACAGACCCAAACCGTTAATGCGGCACATTAATAAGCCAGACTAAGTGACTCTTCGGACTCGTTGGCCAGGTTTCGCGACGAGAAGCAGAATTTTTACCCGCCCTTAAGTCCTGAGCCGTATGATTAACAATGCCCGTAAACGAATGGTTACCGCCGGCAAAAAACTTTAGGAGTTTGTTTCCCATAGTTCGGGGAAAGCCGGTGGAAACGGGGTCAGGCCTGGGCCTTGCCGGGTGAATTGGACGATATGTGCAGGTGTGCGTTTCCGGGAGTACCGAATCATGAAGTCACGTGAAAACCTCGTTCGGCTGAAGCAATTTCAGGTGAGCGAGAAGCGGCGGCAGCTGCTGCAGCTCGACATGATGATCGCCGAATTCGAGCGCATGGCCGTCGAGCTGGAACTTCAGATCGCCGCCGAAGAGAAGAAGGCCGGCATCACCGATATCAATCATTTTGCTTATCCGACCTTCGCCAAGGCGGCACGCCTGCGCCGCGACAACCTCAGGAATTCGCAAAGCGACCTCGCCCAGCAGCGAAATGTCGCCGAATCATTGCTGAGCGAGGCCGAAGCCGAGCTTTCCAAGGCCGAGATGCTGGAATCGCGGGACACCAAGACGCGCGACACGGAAGCCGGCAGCCGCAGCGCCATGATCGGCTAAAACAAGGCTTTAACGCGCGCCGCGCTTGAGCGCCATTGCTGCGCACCGAACGGTGCCGGCCTCAGGCACCCAGATATTCTTGGTGTTCCGCCGCCCGCGCGCGGGCATCCTTGATGTCGGGCACATGCTGCTCCGACCAGGCTCTGATCTGATCGAGCAGTCCTGCCAGGTTCTGGCCGAGTTCGGTCAGCTCGTATTCGACTCGCGGTGGAATGACCGGGAAGATTTCGCGCCGCACAAGGCCGTCGCGTTCGAGGATGCGCAGGGTCTGCGTCAGCATTTTCGGCGTGACGCCTTCGAGCTTGCGCGCCAGTTCGCCGTTGCGAAGCCGGCCGCGGCGCAGCGCACAGATCACAAGGTGGACCCATTTGCTGGCGAGCGTCTCGAGCACGGCGTGTGACGGGCACGACCGCCGAAAGGCGTCATAGCCGAAAGGGGAAACATCTTCACTATCCATGAGGTGCGTATATATCAAAAAGGTACATACTAGACAAGAGAATGTAACTATCCAAGTGATAGTGGCACATCAAAACCAGCAGGAGAGCCTTCCATGCGTGCCATTATCCAGAATTCCTTCGGCGGACCCGACGTCCTCGTCATTGCCGATCGCCCCGCGCCATCACCCGAGGCCGGCGAAGTGCTCGTCCGCATCGAGGCGTCCGGCATCAATCCGGTCGATGGTGCGGTGCGCGGCGGCCACTATCCGCTGCTTGGCGAGCCGCCTTTTGTCCTTGGCTGGGACGTTTCGGGAGTTGTCGAGGCGCTGGGCTCCGGCGTCTCCGGCCTCAAGGTCGGCGATGCCGTGTTCGGCATGACGCGCTTTCCCAAACAGGCGGCAGCCTACGCCGAACTCGCCGCTGTCCCGGCTGATGAGCTTGCGCCGAAACCTGAAGGCATAGATCACGCGCAAGCCGCCGCGCTGCCGCTGGCCGGCCTGACGGCCTGGCAAGGCCTTGTCCGCCATGGCCGGCTCGATTCTGGCAAGCGCGTGCTGATCCACGCCGGAGCCGGCGGCGTCGGCCATCTGGCGGTGCAGATCGCCAAGGCGCACGGCGCTTACGTCGTCGCGACCGCCAGCCCGGAAAAGCTCGATTTCGTCCGCTCGCTCGGCGCCGACGAGGTGATCGACTACACAAGGGATGATTTCACCGGGAAGGCCCGCGACATCGATCTGGTTCTGGACCCGTTCGGCGGCGTGCATGCGGAGCAATCACTGAAAGTGCTCACGGCCGGCGGCGTTCTGGTGTCGCTGCTCGATGTCAGCGATGCCACCAAGGCAAAGGCCAGGACGCGAGGCATCCGCGTCGAGCGCATGTCCGTAGTGCCCGACCGTGCCGCTCTGGTGGAGCTCGGCAAATTGATCGACGCGAAAAAGCTGGCCGTCCACGTGGCAAAGGCGTTTCCGCTCGAACAGGCCGGTGCCGCCCATGCCTTTCTCGCCACCAGGCCGATCGGCAAGGTGGTGCTGACGGTCTGAAATTGCAGATCGTCGCCCCTCGCAAACGTAAGGGCGCTGATCAGCGCCCTTATCGGCCTAATGCCGGTATTGCTGGATGCGCGTGGTGCGCAGGCCGGCAAGGCCGTATTCGTCGATCGACGCTTGCCAGGACAGGAATTCCTCGGTGGTGAGCTTGTAGCGCTGGCATGCCTCTTCGAGGCTCAAAAGCCCGCCACGCACCGCCGCCACCACTTCCGCCTTGCGCCGGATAACCCAGCGACGTGTGTTTGTCGGCGGCAGATCGGCGATGGTAAGTGGGCTGCCGTCTGGCCCGATAACATATTTGACTCGCGGTCTAATTAGATCGGTCATCGTACTCTCTACAAAAAACTCAAAGACCCAATCCCCACCACATTACCGCCACAGCTTTAAAATTTGCCTAAGCAGACCCTAATGGTTAGGTAAGGATCATGAACGCGGCGTTAGCCTTTTCATCGGCATTTGAAACATCTGCCGGCAAGCGCATTGAACCCGGCAGGAAAATGAGCCGGCCCGGCAAAGCTGGCGCAGCCGAGACGCTTGACCTATATTCCGGCCATTGGCATTGAAGCGCCGCGCAGAACGAAAGAACCATGAACAGCCTCGATCTTCCCGGATGCCCCGAAAACACCCGCGTCGTCGTCGCCATGTCGGGCGGTGTCGATTCGTCGGTCGTTGCCGGCCTCCTGAAGCGCGAGGGCTACGACGTCGTCGGCGTCACGCTGCAGCTTTATGACCACGGCGCGGCAACGCACCGGGCCGGCTCATGCTGCGCCGGCCAGGACATCGACGATGCCCGCCGCGTCTCCGAGACGCTCGGCATCCCGCATTACGTCCTCGATTACGAGGAGCGCTTCCGCAAGGCGGTGATCGACCCGTTCGCCGAGAGCTATGTCGCCGGCGAAACTCCGATCCCTTGCGTTTCCTGCAATCAGACGGTGAAATTCGCCGACCTTCTTGCGACCGCCAAGGAACTCGGCGCCGACGCGCTGGCGACCGGCCACTACATCCGTTCCGGCGCCAATGGCGCCCACCGCGCGCTTTACCGGCCGGTCGACGCCGACCGCGACCAGAGCTACTTCCTGTTCGCCACAACCCAGGCGCAGATCGACTATCTGCGTTTTCCGCTCGGCGGCCTGTCGAAGCCTGAGGTTCGCGCCATCGCCGAGGAGATGGGACTGACGGTTGCGGCCAAGCAGGACAGCCAGGACATCTGCTTCGTGCCGCAGGGCAAGTATTCCGACATCATCGCCAAGCTGAAGCCGGCTGCCGCCAATCCGGGCGACATCGTCCATATAGACGGGCGCGTGCTTGGCCGCCACGAGGGCATTTTGCGCTACACCGTCGGTCAGCGCCGCGGCATCGGCATCGCCTCGGGCGAGCCGCTCTACGTCGTTCATCTCGACGCCGACCGGGCCCGCGTCGTCGTCGGCCCGCGCGAGGCGCTGGAGACCCACAAGATCTTCTTGCGCAACATGAACTGGCTGGGCGATGGCCCGCTGACCGCTATCCCGGCGGCCGGGCTTGAGCTTTTCGCCAAGGTGCGCTCGACGCGGCCGCCGCGCCCGGCCGTGCTGCATCACCGCGCCGGTGTCACTTCGGTGGAACTGGTCGACGGCGAATCCGGCATCGCGCCCGGTCAGGCTTGCGTGCTCTATTCCGACGATGGCAACGAGGCGCGCGTGTTCGGCGGCGGCTTCATCGAGCGCTCCGAGCGCGGCGCCGAGGCCGAGGCGATGCTGACGCGGCTTGCCGTCCAGCCGGCGCGGGTTCCCGCCGAATAGACGGCGTTTTCTCTCAGGGCCTTGTATGGGCGACGGTGCCGGCGGTCAGGATGCGCAGCACGCGGATGGCCTCCTCGCCGCTGGTGCGCGGTTCGGCCCGCGTCTCGATGCAGTGGATGAAATGCTCCAGCTCGCGCGTCAGCGGCATGCCCTCACCGACCGCGACATAGGACGGCTCGTTGGCGGTGAACGCCCATTGGCCGCTGTCCTGCCACACCGCGTGGCGATAGACGGCAAGCTTGCGCTCCCACGGCTCGACATCGTCGAACACCGCCATCGCCTTGGTGCCGACAACGGTCAGCCGCCGTTCGCGGTAAGGGTTGAGCCGCGAGGCGAACAGATGGCCGCGCAGGCCGTTGGGAAAGCGCATGTGCAGATGCGCAAAGTCGCTGAGATTGTCGAGAAGAGCAGCGCCTTCGCCGCGCACTTCGACCGGTTCGGTGCCGGTGATGGCCAGGATCATCGACAGATCGTGCGGCGCCAGATCCCATAGCGCGTCGTTTTCGGTGTGGAACTTGCCGAGGCCGAGCCGATGCGAATGGATGTAGCGGACTTCGCCGAGTTCGCCATTGTCGATCAGCGCCTTCAGCGTCTCGAAGGCGGGATGAAAGCGCAGCACGTGGCCGACCATGAAGACACGGCCATTATCGGCGGCCGCCTGCACCGAGCGTTCGGCATCGGCCACCGTCAGCGCGATCGGCTTCTCCACCAGCACGTCCTTGCCGCCGAGCACGGCGCGCACCGCCATGTCGGCATGGAACTGCGGCGGCAGCGCCATGACAATGGCGTCGACATCGTCGCGGGCAAACAGCGCCTCCGGCTCTATCGCCAGGCAATCCTGCTCGCTGGCAAAACCCTCCGCACGCGCGGGGTTGACGTCCGAAACCGCATGCAGCGCGCCGAGCGCCTTTAGGGTGCGGATGTGGTTGCTGCCCCAGTATCCGCAACCGAGGACTGCAATGCGCGGTTTCATCAATTCATGACCATGGCTTTCGTGGCCGAGACATAGCGACGTGCCTCGCTGAACTCAACCCCGGCCTGTGCGCCCAAATGTCTGCCCGGCAAAGCTTTAGGCGCCAGCAATATGCCGGCGCGGCAGCCACTTCGATGCTTGACAGGCTTGGCCTCGCAACCTTATATCCGCGCGACCTTGGCGAACGCGCCGATATGCCTGCCGATTTAAGCTGGATTTCGGGCCTTCGCCGCCTTGGCGGGGTAGCTCAGTTGGTTAGAGCACGGGAATCATAATCCTGGGGTCGGGGGTTCAAGTCCCTCTCCCGCTACCAAATTCCAAGAAAAATCAGATACATAGAGATGTACGGTGCCAGTCGTCTCATGTAGCGGGTCGCGCGATTTTGCAATTTTGACACCCGGTTTTGCACCATCATCACCAAGCTGTCGGAAGCCAGAATCCGGACAACGCAT
Source organism: Mesorhizobium sp. M0633 (assembly GCF_040320645.1). NCBI lineage: Bacteria > Pseudomonadati > Pseudomonadota > Alphaproteobacteria > Hyphomicrobiales > Phyllobacteriaceae > Mesorhizobium > Mesorhizobium sp. M0633. Next base: position 112,880 of record NZ_JAMYQC010000001.1, on the reverse strand, counting down.
GTCATTGGCCTGGTGACTGACATGGGCATTGAACTCGGCAAGCTGCTTTATTGGAACATCTCAGGCAATGACTCGGACGAACTGTTCGTGAAGGCAGATCGAAGAAAGCTGAGGCTGCTTGCGTCGCTTGTGGCATTGTTCTTTCTCGGCGGCGTCATCGGCGCTGTGGGTTTCAAGCATGTCGGCTTCGCGGCGACGTTGTTTCTCGCGGCCATTCTCCTTGTGCTGGCCTCCATGCCAGTCCTGGAGGACGTCTCCGTTCGCATGAGGCGGCTTTGGCAATAGCGCTGCAGAGCTTTGCTGCATGCCAGATTTGGCAGCACATTCGCGAAGGCGCTGTTCCTGGATTTCGGCAGCTATCTGTTTTGGCCGATCCTGAAGCACGAACACGATGAAACCGGCCCAACGGCAAGAGCAAGCGAACTCCGCCATACCCACTCATAACGTAGAGTGAGGTCGAAGAGATAGCCGCCCAGGAACGCGCCCGCGGCGGCTCCAATCGAGTGGCCGGCCGAGATAAGGCCCATTGCCAGCCCATCACGCGCAATCCGAGATGGCTGGCGACAAGACTGGCCGTGACGGGAATGGCCGCATGGCTTTGGTTCGAGGCGCAGGGCGTATCGCCCGGTTTTCTACAGCCTCAAGACAGATGCGTCACGCATCATTAATTGAATGCGCCGCATTTTAATATATGCTGCAAGACGTAGAGATAATATCTCAAAGCTGATCAAAAAGGGGGATGCGACCGTGATAACTGCTCCACAGTTGCGTGCCGCGAGGGCGCTCCTTGGCATCGACCAGCGCAGGCTTGCCGAATTGTCCGGTCTTTCCGTGCCGACAATTCAACGCATGGAAGCCAGCGAGTCGATTATTCGGGGTAACGTCGATTCTCTCATGAAGCTGATCGGGGCACTTGACCTCGCCGGCGTGGAATTGATCGCTGAAGGCGCCTCCAGCCAAATCGGCGGGCGCGGCGTGCGACTGAAAGCGGATTTTGACCCCGCCAAAATCCTTGGCGGGGTCGATACGGATGCCAAACTCCCCGTGAGGAGCGTGGCGTGATTTCGGGGGCCGCGGTCCTCCTGTGGGGCGTTGCTGCGCTCCTGGGGACTGCGGTGCTTGCGATTGCGGAAAGCCGCAGATCGGACTCGGGAACACGCCTGATCTACGGCTTGACGCTAGGTATATCGGCGGCCGTGCTCATGGTTCTCGCGAGCCGCATCGCCGACAATCCCGTCACCCCGTCGACTGTGGTGTTGCCTCTTGGATTGCCATGGATTGGCGCTCATTTCCGTTTGGATGCGCTCTCGACTTTCTTCCTCATCGTCGTCAACTTCGGCGGCTCCATGGCCAGCCTTTATGGCCTCGGCTACGGCAGGCATGAGTCTGCGCCGCATCGGGTGCTGCCGTTCTTCCCGGCTTTCCTAGCCGGAATGAACCTTGTCGTGGTGGCCGACGACGCCTTCACTTTCCTGCTTTCTTGGGAATTCATGTCGCTCGCCTCCTGGGCGCTCGTCATGGCGCACCATCGCGAGCAGGACAATGCGCGGGCGGGCTACATCTATCTCGTGATGGCAAGCTTCGGCACACTCGCGCTGCTGCTTGCGTTCGGCCTGCTCGCCGGATCCGATGGAACCTACACATTCGACGCGATGCGAGCCGCCGACCCCACCCCGTTCGCCGCTGCTTTCGTCCTGGTTCTCATGCTGCTGGGCGCCGGCTCCAAGGCTGGACTCGTCCCGCTGCACGTTTGGCTGCCACTCGCTCATCCGGCCGCGCCAAGCCACGTCTCGGCTCTCATGAGCGGCGTGATGACCAAGGTCGCAGTCTATGGCTTCATACGCGTTATTTTCGATCTGCTCGGTGAGCCGGCATGGTGGTCGGGCGTTGCCGTGCTTTTCCTTGGCGGCCTGACGGCGGTTCTGGGCATCCTCTACGCGCTGATGGAAAAGGACCTGAAGCGACTGCTTGCCTATAGCACCATTGAAAACATCGGCGTCATCTTCGTAAGCCTTGGTCTCGCGCTCGCTTTCAAGGCGAACGCCATGCCGTCGGCTGCAGCGCTGGCGCTCACCGCCGCGCTGTTCCACGTCCTCAACCATTCCTTTTTCAAGAGCCTGCTGTTTTTCGGCGCGGGCGCCGTGCTGACGGCAACCGGAGAGCGGGATATGGAGAAGCTGGGCGGTCTCATCCACCGCATGCCCTTTACAAGTTTTGCCTTTCTCGTCGGTTGCGTCGCGATCTCGGCACTTCCACCCTTCAACGGCTTCGTCTCCGAATGGCTGGCCTTTCAGGCCATATTGCAGAGCCCCGATCTGCCACAATGGGGACTGAAGGTCATGGTGCCCGCCGTTGGCGGTCTGCTGGCGCTGTCAGCGGCACTGGCCGCGGCCTGCTTTGTAAAGGCGTTCGGGATTACATTCCTCGGCCGGCCACGCTCGGCCGCGGTGGAACTGGCGCATGAGGTCGACCGCTACTCGCTGGCGGCAATGTTCATTCTCGCTGCCCTTTGTCTCCTGGCCGGCATTCTGCCCGGTCTTGTGATAGACGGCCTCTCATCGGTGACACTGCCACTGATCGGCAGTCGGATGCCTGTGCAGATGGCCCAGCCCTGGCTGTCTATCGTGCCGATTGCAGCGAGCCGCAGTTCCTACAACGGCCTGTTGGTGTTCCTGTTCATCGCCTTTTCCGCATCCGCTGCGGCATATGTGATCCATCGCTTTGCATCACATGCACTCCGTCGGGGTCCCGCCTGGGGTTGTGGCTTCCCGGATGTGGTCCCGAGCTCGCAGTACACGGCCGTCAGTTTCGCGCAGCCTATCCGCCGCGTCTTCGGCACGTTCGTATTCCGTGCAAGGGAAACCGTCGAAATGCCGGCACCTGGCGAGACCGGTCCGGCTCGTCTGAATGTCGAAATGCATGATGTGATCTGGGAGACGCTGTACCTGCCTATCGGCCGGGCCCTCGACTTTGCGACCGACCACCTCAACCATCTGCAGTTCCTGACGATCAGGCGCTACCTGACGCTCGTCTTTCTCTTTCTCATTGTCCTGCTCCTGGTGCTCGCACTATGGCCGTGATTCTCGAGTTGGCCGTTCAAGGCGCGCAGATGGCGCTGGTGCTTTTGCTGGCGCCGCTCCTGACCGGATTCGTCCGCAAGGTGAAGGCACGGCTCTTGCGCCGCCAGGGTCCTTCCCTGATCCAACCTTACCGCGATCTCTTGCGGCTGATGCGCAAGGAAGTCGTTCTGGCGGACAACGCATCCTGGCTGTTTCGCGTGACGCCCTATCTGATCTTTGCCACCACCTGGGTCGGCGCGGCGCTCATCCCGACATTCGCCGCCGGCCTCACATTCAGTTGGACCGCCGATCTCATAGCCATTGTCGCACTGCTGGGAAGCGCCCGGTTCTTCCTGGCGCTGGCAGGCATGGACGTCGGCACGAGCTTCGGCGGCATCGGCTCGAGCCGCGAGGTGATGATCGCTTCGCTGGCCGAACCCGCCATGCTGCTCATCGTGTTCAGCCTGGCGCTCGTCGCGGGTGCTACGCAACTCTCAACGGTCGCCGCCTTCATGGGGTCACCGGAGGTTGGCTTGCGGGTGTCGCTCGGGATGTCGCTCATCGCCCTCGTGATGGTGGCGATCGCCGAAAACGCCCGCATACCCGTGGACAACCCATCGACCCATCTGGAACTCGCCATGGTTCATGAGGCGATGGTGCTGGAATATTCCGGTCGCCATCTGGCGATGATCGAGTTTGCCGCCTTCCTCAAGCTTCTGCTCTATGTGTCGCTGATTTCCTGCGTCTTCCTACCTTGGGGACTGGCGAGGGCCGGGGCAGGCCTGGAATCCCTTGCTCCGGGTGTCGTCGCCTATGTCGGCAAGCTTGCCGTCTGTGGCGTTCTCCTCGCCGTGTTTGAGACTGCCATCGCCAAGATGCGCGTCTTCCGCGTCCCGGATTTCCTCGGGGCAGCGCTGATGCTGGCCCTGCTCGGCACGCTCCTGCTGTTCGTCTCGCGGAGCCTCTGATGAACGGCCTCACCTTCGACATCGCTCACCTGCTCGCCGGCGGCCTGGTGCTGGTCAGTTTCATGATGCTGTATCAGGATCGCCTCTTTGCTCTGATCAACGTTTTTGCGCTTCATGCAATCGTGCTGGCCCTGTCCGTAGCTTGGCAGGCATACATTCAGGACGCGCATCATCTCTACGTCACGGCGGCGATCGCCCTCGTCTTCAAGGCGATCGTCATTCCTGTAGGGCTTCATCGCATCATTCAGCGGCTCGGCATCCATCGTGACGTCGAGACCGCCGTCGGCATCGGTACGACGATGCTTGCGGGGATAGGCCTGGTGACCCTGTCCATGGTCCTGATGCTGCGCGTCACTCCCGAGGCTGATCCCCTCGCCCGCGAGGACCTGGCTTTCGCGCTGTCCATCATTTTGCTGGGGCTGCTGGTGATGGTCACCCGCCGCAACGCCGTCAGCCAAGTTGTCGGATTCATGTCGCTCGAGAACGGTCTGGTCCTCGCCGCCACGGGGGCCAAGGGCATGCCTCTGGTCGTCGAGATCAGTGTCGCCTTCTCGATCCTTATCGCCTTCATCGTCATCGGAGTCTTCCTGTTCCGCATCCGCGAGAGGTTCGATTCGGTGGATGTCGGCGCGCTCGACGACTACAGGGGAGAACACCGTTGACCGCGTTTTCCCTCGATGCGGTGGCCGCCATTTTGCTGATACCGGTCTTCGCGGCCGCACTTCTGGCGGCGCTGCCGAAATACCGGATATCGGCGGGCGTCAATGTCGCTGCGAGCTTGCTGACCTTGCTCGCCGCACTGTCGCTTCTTGTCACCGACCGCCCGCAGCCTGGGCAGTATCTGCTCGTCGACGATCTCAACATCGTCTTCATCGTGCTCAACACATTCGTCGGCTTCACCACCAGCGTCTTCAGCGCTTCCTACATTGCCCACGAACTGGAGAGCGGGCGGCTGACAGTCCCGAACTTGCGGTTTTATCACGCAATGTACCAGGTCATGATGTTCGGCATGAACCTGGCGTTCGTGTCGAACAATATTGGCTTGATGTGGGTGGCGGTGGAGCTTGCCACGCTGACCACCGTGCTCATGGTCGGCATCTACCGCACGCACGAAGCGCTGGAGGCAGCCTGGAAATATTTCATTCTGGGCAGCGTCGGCATCGCGCTCGCACTGTTCGGCACCATCCTCGTCTACATGGCTGCACAGCCGGTTGTTGGCGAGGGGACGAATGCGATGGTCTGGACGGTGCTCATCGCTCACGCCGCGCGCTTCGATCCGGCTCTGCTCAATGTCGCCTTCATCTTTCTGCTGCTCGGCTACGGGACGAAGGTCGGCCTTGCGCCCTTACATGCCTGGCTGCCAGACGCGCATGCTGAGGGTCCAACGCCGATTTCCGCAGTGCTGTCGGGCTTGCTGTTAAACGTCGCACTCTATGCCGTGCTGCGCTTCAAGCTGTTGCTCGCGGCAAGCCCGGAAGCGATCGCACCTGGGCCATTGATGATCACGATGGGACTGACGTCGCTTGTCTTCGCGGCCTTCATGCTCTACCGCCGCCGCGACATCAAACGCCTGTTCGCGTACTCCTCGATCGAGCACATGGGCATCATCGTGTTCGCCTTCGGCATAGGAGGCCCGCTCGCCAATTTTGCCGGGCTGCTGCACATGGTCATGCACAGCCTGACCAAGTCGGCGATCTTTTTCACGGTCGGCCACATTGCCCAGGTCAAGGGGACACAGAACATCGCCGAAATCCGGGGACTGACGGAAACACATCCTGCCCTTGGCTGGGCGCTCGTCATCGGCGTCGTTGCCATTGCCGGCCTCCCTCCGCTCGGTATCTTTATGAGCGAATTCCTGGTCGTGAGTTCGACATTTGCAAGACACCCTCTTTTGGCGATGCCGTTGGTTTTCGGGATTCTGCTCGCTTTCGGCGCCCTGCTGCTTCGACTGACCGGCGTCGCTTTCGGCGAACCGCGCGGCAGCACTGCACCCGCCGAGGCGTCCTACATTCCGATGTATTCCCACTTGGCGTTGGTGTTTGCCGCCGGCATCTATCTGCCGCCACCGCTGGTCACATGGTTCCAGCACCTCGCAAGTATCCTGGGGTGAGCAGAGGAGAGAAAGAGCATGCCCGCGCTGATCGACCTCATCCTTGCTGGCCAACGTGTCGAAAATCATTTCCCGTGGTCGCGCGCCGTGGTGACTCCGAAAAAATGGGGCTTTGCCGTCGAGCAACTGGCCGAGGGCCACTGGAGCTTGCTCGGCCTATGGGGTGAGCCAGGCGCCGTCCACATGGCACTTCTCGATGAAAGCGCCGGGGACATCGGCGTCGTCAGCCTGGAATGCCCCAGTGGCCGCTACCCATCGGTCGGCCGGCTGCATCCGCCCGCACTGCGGCTCGAACGTGCGGCTGCTGACCTGTTCGGGCTCCTGCCACAAGGCGCGCCTGATACGAGACGGTGGCTTGATCATGGCCACTGGGGTGTCAGCTATCCGTTGAGTACCCGCGTCCGGACGTCTGCTGCGACTGCCTTCCCGTACAGTTTCCTGCCTGCAGAGGGGGAGAGCCTGCATCAGATCCCGGTCGGGCCCGTGCATGCCGGCATCATCGAGCCGGGCCATTTCCGGTTCACGGCGAGCGGTGAAACGGTCGTCCGGCTGGAGCAGCGCCTCGGATACGCGCACAAGGGTATAGAAGGCCTGATGGCGGGGTCCGACATCGACCGTGCAGCCAAATTGGCGGGCAGAACCTCTGGCGACAGTACCGTGGCATACTCCCTCGCTTTTGCCCGCGCGGTCGAGGCGGCGCTGGGTGTCCAGGTTCCCCCACGCGCGGTCTGGCTGCGAGCGCTCATGGCCGAGTTGGAGCGCCTGGCCAATCATCTGGGCGACATCGGCGCTATCTGCAATGATGCCGCCTTCGCGCTCATGCATGCCCACTGTGGGGTGCTGCGTGAGCGCGTATTGCGGGCAAGCGATGCTGCCTTCGGTCATCGTTTGATGCGCGACTGCATCGTGCCCGGAGGCGTGGCAAGCTTCCTGAGCGATGAGGGCACGACAGCGCTCAGGTCCCTGATCGCAGAGATCAGGCAGCGGTTTCCCGCGCTGGTCGAGCTTTACGACAACACGGCGTCGCTGCAGGATCGGACTGTCGCAACTGGCCGGCTGAAGGTGGAACTCGCTCGTCAATATCGCGCCGGAGGCTACGTTGGCCGGGCCTCCGGTCGGGACTTCGATGCCCGACGCAATCTCGCTTATCCACCCTATGGCGAACTCGCCTTCGATGTACCTCTCCTCCAGGAAGGCGATGTGAACGCCCGTGTATGGATTCGTATCCACGAGGTCGAACAGAGCCTGTCCCTGATCGAACAAGTCCTGCGACAACTGCCAGACGGGCCGATCCGCGTCGATTTCGCGCAGACAAACCGATCGCATGAAGGCATGGCGCTCGTCGAAGGTTTCCGCGGCGACATTCTGGCCTGGCTGCGCATTGGCAAGGGCGGCTTGGTCGAGCGCTGTCACCTCCGTGATCCGTCATGGTTTCAATGGCCGCTCCTTGAAGCGGCGATCGAAGGAAACATCGTTGCCGACTTTCCGCTGTGCAACAAATCGTTCAACTGCTCTTATTCGGGCCATGATCTCTGAAGGCACGCTATCATGCGCAAGCTTCTTTTTGAAAGCCTGATACGCCCCCCTCTCACCGAGCATCCGCCGTTGGCAAGCAGCACGGCAGTCGACGAACTCGCACGCGCGCTCGATGGGGCTGCTCACAAACGATTGGGGCGAAGCCTGTCGATCCGGGCGGTCGATGCCGGTTCCTGCAACGGCTGCGAACTTGAGATGCACGCGCTGAACAACGCCTTCTATGACATCGAGCGTTTTGGGATCCGGTTCGTCGCATCACCGCGCCATGCCGATGTACTGCTCGTCACCGGGCCGGTCACAAAAAACATGCGCGAGGCATTGAAGCGGACCTACGACGCAACACCCAACCCAAAATGGGTGGTCGCACTGGGAGATTGCGCAGGCAATGGCGGCTGTTTCTCCGGCAGCTATGCGGTGGTGCGCGGAGTGTCCGAGGCCTTGCCTGTCGATCTGCACATTCCAGGTTGTCCGCCGCCGCCAATCGAAATTCTGAAAGGCCTGCTCGCCTTGCTTGAGGGCGTGAATTCCAAGACTGGTGCTGCCCGAAGGTGACTATGTAGAGGCTTTGCCAAGGTTGGCCTTGTCGCTGCATAGATCCAACCAATGCGTAGCCGTGAGTTTAAGGGCATCAGCCAACCTCTGTCCCAAACTTGGAAGGCGCTCGGCGGCGAGAACGGCTAAAACGCCTGCTTTTTCGCCGGCAGCCCAGCGCTTTCGATCGAAGGGGAACCCGTTCCCTAGTCCGAAATGGTTACTTGCGCTGCAGCTAATGTAGTTACAATCTTGTGCAGTCGGAAGCTGCATGGGCCGGCCAGGCGCGAGTACCGTCTTCGCCGGCGTCTCAAGGCAGTCGACCACACGTTTGCGGTGCTCTAAGGGGGAAATCAATGAGATTGACGATTATTTGTGCGGCAATTGTGATGGCCGTATCCACCGCCGCCGTTGCACACGAGAAAAAGAGGGTGGTCAGTACAGCAGTAACGTCGTGCTGCGCCGACCTGTCGGGCAGCACGATCAAGAAAAACAGGGAAACAAAATTGGACTGCAGTTCAACCGGAACTGTCTCCAGCGCGATTTCGAAAGACAAATCGGAGCCGCGCCTGGGATATGAAACGGTTAATCCTGCAATCATATCGATCTATTAGCTGAGGAAATACCAGGCAGGTCTATCGGCGCTCAGGCTTCGGGAGCAGGGCCTGGACCGACTCGCGGCCATTGCCTGCGGACCATATTCAAGCATCGATCAAGTCGGACGCCGCCGCGAAATCAGCCGTTAATCGCTTGGTGGCGGCGCTCGGCCTCATTGCGCATGCCTGCGCTCAATGTTTGATGCGGTCACGCATTGCGTACCAAAGCATGCCGAGCACATAGAGCGGGCCGCGCAGCGCCGTGCCGCCGGGGAACGGCAGCGGGCTTAGGGTCGAAAACAGATCGAGCCGCGAAGCATCACCGGTGATCGCCTCAGCGAGCAGCTTGCCCGACAGCGTCGACAGGATCACCCCCTTGCCCGAATAGCCATGCGCAAAATAGACGTCGCCATAGCGACCGACATGCGGCAGGCGCGATGTCGTCACCGAGACCAGCCCGCCCCAGGCGTGATCGATGCGGCGGCCGCGCAATTGCGGAAAGGTGATTTCCATGTGCGGCCGCACGAAGCCGGCAATGTCGGCGGGCGGCGACGGCGTATAGCGCTCGCCGCCGCCGAACAGCAGGCGTCCATCCGCCGACAGCCGGTAGTAATTGACGACGAAGCGCGTGTCGGAGACGGCCACATTGCTTGGGATGACGTCGCTCGTGTCGCCCAGCGGCTCGGTGGCGATGATGTAGTTGCCGACCGGCATGATGCGGCTGTTGACGCGCGGCTCAAGCCCGTGGAGCAGCGCATCGCCGGCCAGTACGACATGCCTGGCCCGGACCGAGCCTTTGGCCGTCGAAACCCGGGGGGAAGGTTCCCGCTCCAGCCGCAGCGCCACCGAATTCTCGTGGATAGTGACGCCCGCCGCAGCCGCGGCGCGAGCAAGACCGAGCGTGTAGTTCAGCGGATGCATATGGCCACCGAGCTTCTCGTACATCGCGCCGTGATAAGGTGTGTTCACCATTCCGCGCGCCTGCGCTGCCGACAGCATCTCGACATCATGAAAGTTCATCACCGTAGAAAGGCACTCGGCCTCTTCTTCGAGGTCGCGCAGGTCGGAACCGTTGACCGCACCGGCCAGATGGCCGGTGAGCCTGAGGTCGCAATCGATGGCATGGCGCTCGATCAGACCGAGCACGAGGGCCCGCGCCTCGAAGGCGAGATCGAACAGCGCCCTCCCCCGTTCCGGCCCATATAGCTTGACCAGCCCCTTGGCGCCCTTGCGCAGGCCGGGGATCATCTGGCCGCCATTGCGCCCCGACGCCCCCCAGCCGATCTTGCCGCCTTCGAGCAGCACCACCTTCAGGCCGCGTTCGGCTGCATGAAAGGCTGCGGAGAGGCCGGTACAACCGCCGCCGACCACTACCAGATCGGCGTCGACGTCGCCCTGCAGCGCCGGATGGTCCGGAGCCGGATTGGCCGTCGCCACATAGTAGGATTTGCCGATATCCAGGCCGGAGTTGAAGCCCCCAGAATTGAAGCCCATCATCACACCTTGAGCAGCAGATGGTCGCGTTCCCAAGAGGTGACGACGCTCTGGAACAGGTCGAGCTCAACGCTCTTGACGCGCAAATAGGTCTGGAAGAAATCCTCGCCGAGCACCGCCCGAACCGGATCGCACGCAGCGAAGCGGTCGAGCGCCTCTTCCATGGTTTTGGGCAGCGTGCTCCTGCTGCGATAGGCATTGCCCGACGCTTCCGTCGAACGAGCGATCTTCTCCTCGACGCCGAGATAACCGCAAAGCAGCGAGCCGGCTATCGCCAGATAGGGATTGGCATCGGCGCCGGGCAGCCGATTTTCCACGCGCCGCGCGGTGCGCCCGCCGGCCGGCACACGCAGGCCGCAGGAGCGGTTGTCGTGCGACCACTCGATGTTGGCGGGTGCACTGTGGTTCGGCCGGATGCGGCGGAACGAATTCACGTTCGGCGCAAACAGCGGCATCACCTCGGGAATGTATTTCTGCAGGCCGCCGATGAAATGCCCGAACATCTCGGTGTCGGCGCCGTCACGCCCGGCAAACAGCGTGTTGCCGGCCTCGTCGACGACAGACATGTGGAGATGCATTGAGCTGCCGGCTTGTGCGGCTATCGGTTTGGCCATGAAGGTCGCCTGCATGCCACCTTCCTGCGCGGCCTGGCGCGTCATTCGCTTGAACAGCAACACCTTGTCTGCCAGCGGCAGCGCGTCGCCATGCAGGAAATTGATCTCCAGTTGGGCCGTGCCCGATTCATGGATGAGCGTGTCGAGCGGCAGTCCGGCTGCCGCAGCATAGTCATAGAGGCGCCGGATCACCGGCTCGAATTGCTCCAGTGCCGCCATGTCATAGGGATGCTGCACGCTTTCGGAGCGGCCATTGCGCCCGACCGGCGCCGTCACCGGCCTGTCGGGATCGGGATTGGGCGCGGTGAGATAAAATTCAAGCTCCGGCGCCACCACTGCCCGCCAGCCGCGCTGGCGATATAGATCGAGCACGGCCCGCAACACGTGCCGCGACGAAGCCATCCACGGCCGGTCGTCCATGTGGAACGCATCGGCGAAGACATAGGCCTTGCCTGGCCCGCCACCGGGCGCCAGACAGAGTGTTGCGACATCCGGCACCATCCGCATGTCGGGGTCCTGGTAGGCGAACCCCTCGTCGACGGAACCGGAATAGCGGCCGTCGATGCTGACCAGGAACGCGCTGCTCGGCAGATAGAGTGCTCGGTCCTCGATCGCCTTGAGGAACTTGGCCGCTGGCAGGGCCTTGCCGCGCAGCACGCCGTTCATGTCGGGCACCAGGCACTCGACCTCGCTGACAGCGTGAGCGGCCAACCAGTCTTTCGGGTCGTTGGTGCCGTTCATGGTCGAGGCATCAGTTGTTGTGGTGTCAAGCATCAGGTCGGGTCCTTGCGAGAGCGAGAATGGCTTCGGCAGCCACGTCCGTTCCGGGTGTCAGCGCCATATGCACTGCATTCTCCCGGAGGCGTGCGCGCATTGCAGCATCGGCCATCAGGCCAAGAATGCTTCGCTCCAATTCGTCTTCCGTCCAGCCATCGCGGCTGATGTGGCGCCCGACGCCGGTTTCCTCGGCACGTTGCGCATTGTCATGCCCGTCCCAGCAATAGGGCATGACCAGCGACGGCACGCCGAAACGCAGTGCTTCGCAAAAGCTGTTGTTGCCGCCATGATGAATGAAGAGGTCGCATTTCGCCACGACGGAAGGCTGTGGAAACCAGGCGTCGAGATAGACATTGTCCGGAACGGCGCGATAGCTGTCGCGCAGACCTCCGGCATTGACAATGAAGCGGGCCGGCAGCCTGTCGAAAACGGCGAGCATGCGCTGGATCAGGCCGACATCCATGGCGCCAAGACTACCGAAACTGACATAAACCAGCGGTCCGCCATTGCGCGGAAAGACCGGTACGTCGAACGGCCCTTCCGAGCGGACGCAGCCTTCGAGATAGACGAAGCTGGCAGGGTCGAGCGGCTCGGCGCGCTGCCTTCGCACAATCGTTGGGGTCAGCAGCAGATTGAGGGCGGGCGAAGGTTCCAGAAAAAGACCCGTTGGCAAGGGCGCAAGACCGGCGTCGGTCCGAAGCCGATTGAAGCGGTCATGGGCCGGAGCGACCGCTGCCAGGTAGCGCGCCTCGAAGACCGCGCGGCTCGGGTCGTCGGCGGCGAGACCGGACAGATAGGGTGGCACATTGGCATCGGGAAGCTCGGTTTCGGCGCAGGAGACGACGCGCACCCACGGGCAGCCGGCGGTCGCCAATGCCGGGAACATGACGACGTTGTCGAGCACCACGGCGTCCGGCTTCAGCCGCGCCAGCAATTGGCGCAGCGGCGCCTCGGCGTTGACCGCAGTGTCTACGATTGCTTGCCAGGTCGGGGCAACGTAGGTTTCGAGCTGATCGATGGGGCTCAGCCTGAAATGCGGCAGATGACGGCGCACGAAGGCCTGCCAGTAGCTCTGGCGTTCGCTGTCGGTCAACGGATCGTCAGTCGGCAACTGGTATTCCTGAAACCCATAGTCGGCGAACACGCCAGAAAAGCCGGCATGGCAGATGAACACTGGACGGGCGCCACGAGCGCGCAGGGCCTGCGCTATGCCAACGCAATTCAGCGCAGCGCCGAAGCTCGCTTCCGGAAACAGTGCGATGGTCGGGCTGCCTTTGCGCATGATCCTCGTTATTCCGGCCGGCTGATCATGCCGAACAGCGCGGGCGCCCCGCGACTAGCCGCCTGCGGTCGCTGGCTGCGGGAAAGCCGCAGATGGACCCGAAGCAGATCGGCTGCAACCTCGTACTGCTGGCTCTCCAGATGGTCGAGTATGGTCAGATGCTCGCGCAATGATTGCTTCAGCCGGAAGACATTGACGCCGGCATACGTTCCCGGCAGCCGGCGCAGCCTGAGATGATCGGCCAACGCCTCGGCGACGAAGCGGTTGGCGGAGCCACCGGCGATCATCCCGTGAAAATCGATGTCCAGCCGTTGGAACTCTCTGGAATCGAATGCCGCGTCGGGCAGAGCCAGCAGCATTTCCATGCCCTGTCGCAAGGCTGCCGCGCGCGTCCCATCCAGCCGGAACCCAGGCGCCAGAAGGGCGGCGGGTTCCAGCAACAGCCGGAATTCATAGCTCTCCCCTTGTGCGCCAGGATCGTCCGGCACTCTCCTGAAAAGCCAGGACTGCCCCGGCGCGCGGTCCAGAAGATTTTCCTCGGCCAGTTTCTTCAGCGATTTTAGTACCGTCCTGCGCTCGGCATTATACCGTCGCATCAGGGCGCCGACGGTGACCGTCTGGTCCAGCCGGCGCGCCGAGCGGTCTCGCAGGATCATGTCGGCAAGTTCATCCTCCTCGGCGCTCGGCAGGTCGGCGGCGACGGTCGCCTGGCTCGTGAGGTCTACGGCCAAGCGATAGCCGGACTCAGCCTCCCATTGAACTACGCCTTTTTCAGTGAGCAGACGCAGCGCGGCCCGCACCGGAGTTCGGGATACGTTGCAGAGCGAAGCGATCTGCTGCTCCGGGAGATGAGCGCCGGGTTCAAAGCCGCGTTTCCGGGCCACATCGAGAATGCGCTGTGCAAGGTCGAGATGGTTGGTGCGGGGACGTCGAGCTGCAACTTGCATGGCAATTCTCATGAAGGACTTGGCGGCTGAGGTTTGGCCGATTGCCCTTGCGGATGCGATCGGCCGGGATTCACCGTAGTTGACAAATTATGGATTGACGTACTTTTTTCTGCAATAGTACTGTGAGATCAATCGGCAATAAAAGACTGGGGAACAGGATCAAAGCGGCTACGGCTGCAAGCGCTGGTCCGACGACTAAGTTCGATGATCAACCAGAATGGGAGTCTGTCATGACCACCACCACCCTGCGGCACCGTCCGTTAAGGAAATCCTTGATCGCACTTGGCCTTGGCCTGGCGCTGTCAGCGCCGGCGGCTGCCTCCGACCTCGTTATCTCCAACTGGGACGGCTACATGGCGCCGGATGCCATGAAAGCTTTCAAGGCGGCGACCGGTGTCTCCGGTGAAGTCGTGGTTCACGCCACTAACGAGGAGATCATGGGCAAGCTCGTCGCGTCCGGCGGCAAGGACTATGACGTGGTCTTCGTCTCCTCGCCCTTCGCCGAAGTGCTGAACAAGCTCGGCCTGATCGAGGCGATCGACCATGCCAATATCCCTAACCTCGCCAATCTCTATCCCGAGGCGGCGAAGCTGCCGCACGACGCCGGCAACAATTTTTCCGTGCCCTACACTTGGGGCACCACCGGCCTTTGCTACCGTTCGGATCTGGTGAAGGCGGAGCCGGTGAGCTGGAACGACCTTCTCGCCCCGTCCGATGCGCTCAAGGGCAAGACGACGATGCTGGCGACCGACCGCTGGCTGCTTGCCGCCGGCCAACTCGCCAAGGGCTATTCGGTGAACGAGACCGATCCGGCAAAGCTCGGCGAAGTCAAGGACCTGCTGATCTCGGCCAAGAAGACCTTGCTGGCCTATGACGACACGACCTTTTATTCAAAGCTGGTCTCGGGCGAGGCGCTGATGGTTCAGGCCTGGGATGGCTGGTGCAATTACGGGATCGCCGAGAATCCACAAATTAAATACACCATACCGAAAGAAGGCTCGGATCTCTGGGTCGATACGATGGTCGTGATGAAGGCATCGGCCAACAAGGACGCCGCCTTCCAGTTCATCAACTTCATGCTGGACGCCAAGAACCACGCCTGGGCGGCCCAGAACATCGACTACAAGGTACCGAACAAGCCGGCTATGGAAAGCCTGCCGGCGGATTTTCTCGCCAAATTTCCCAATATGAGCATGCCGGTGGCAGAGTTGGTCAAGTTCGAGCAGTTGCGCGATGTCGGCGATGCCCAACGCGACTACTCGAAGATCGTCAGCGAAATCAAGGCCGCGCAATAACCGACATCAAAATCAGAGATCCCGGTCGACGGCGGGGTTTTCGCCGCCGACCGTTGAATGCGGTACCGCAATCTTGTCCCAAACAAGACTTCGCTCATCCTTGCTGATGACGCCGGCGCTGGCCTGGCTCATCGCCTTGATGGTCGTGCCATGCGCGCTGGTGCTGGCGCTCGCCTTCTTCCGGCGCGGCATCTATGGCGGCATCGACTACACTTTCACGCTGGAGAATTTCGGGCTGGTGTTCGACCCGCTCTATGCCGGCATCTTCCTCAATTCGGCGCGCATTGCCGGCACGGCAACCCTGGTCGCGGTGGTGATCGGCTATGCCGCCGCCTATGCGATCGCGGCAGCACCCCGGCAACTGCAGCCGGTGTTTCTGTTCTTTGCCGTCTTGCCCTTCTGGTCCAACTACCTGATCCGTACCTATGCCTGGATCGTGCTGCTCAACCGCGAAGGGCTGGTCACACAACTGCTGCGCTGGTTCGGCTACACCGGCGAGCCGCTGTCGATGCTTTATACCGAAGGCGCCGTCATCGCCGGTCTGGTCTACAACTATCTGCCCTTCGTCATCCTGGCCTGCTACGCGCCGCTGTCGCGGCTCAATCCGGAGCTCGCAGAGGCCTCGCGCGATCTCGGCGCGTCGGCCGTGACCACATTTCGCCGGGTCATCCTGCCGCTGACCATGCCGGGTATCGCCGCCGGGGCGGTTTTCGTCTTCGTGCTGTCGATCGGCAATTTCGTCACGCCGGCGCTGCTCGGCGGCGGCCGTTTCCAGATGATCGGCAATCTCGTCTACGACCAGTTCCTCACGGCTAATGACTGGCCCTTCGGTGCGGCACTGGCAATGGTGCTGATCGCCATCATGCTGCTGGTGCTGACGGCGCAGGCCCTGGCTGCTGATCGCGCCTCGGGCCGCACCGCCGAAGCGAGAGGAGGCGCCGATGGCTGAGCGCTCCCTCGCCACGAGGCGCGCGCTCTGGCTCGTGCTTTCACTGGTCCTGGCCTTCCTCTACATCCCGATCGCCGTGCTGGTGGCGCTGTCGTTCAACCAAGGCGGGCTGCCGACCGTCTGGTCGGGCTTTTCGCTGAAATGGTATGTCTCGCTAATCGGAAACGCCGCAATCCTTTCTGCCGCGCTCAACACACTGATCGTGGCGCTTGTCTCGACCGCCATCGCCACGCTGCTCGGCACGCTGCTGGCGATCGGCGTCGAAATACGCCGGCAACACGGCAAAGGTCTCGAGGCGCTGATCTTTGCGCCGATGATCATTCCCGACATCGTGCTGGCGATCGCGCTGCTCAGCTTCTTCTCGATGCTTGATCTCACCTTGGGCCTGCACACCATCATCCTCGCCCATGTCGTCTTCAATCTCGCCTTCGTCTGCTCCGTGGTGCGCGCGCGGCTGAAAAGCTTCGACTGGTCGATCGTCGAGGCCTCTGCCGATCTCGGTGCTTCCGCGCTCACGACATTTCGGCGGGTGACGTTGCCGGTGATCCTGCCTGCCGTCGTCGCCGGCGCGCTGCTCGCCTTCACCCTTTCGGTCGACGAATTCATCATCGCCTTCTTCACCGCCGGCGCCGGCCGCGCCTCGACCACGCTGCCGATGCAGATCTATTCGATGATTCGCTTCGGCATCACGCCGGAGATCAATGCATTGGCGACTATCGTCATGGCGGTCTCAATCACCGCGCTGACCCTGTCGCAGCGGCTCAACCGTGGAGTGATCGGCCAATGAACGAGCCCCGCACGCTGCTGGCGATCGACAACGTGTCGAAGAAGTTCGGCCGGGTGACGGCGGTCGACGGCATTTCGCTGGATATCCGCGAGAACGAGTTCTTCGCCTTGCTTGGACCTTCGGGCTGCGGCAAGACAACGCTGCTGCGCATGTTGGCCGGCTTTGAGACGCCCAATGACGGGCGCATCCTGCTCGACGGCCGCGACATCGCCAGGACCCCGCCCAATAAGCGGCCGGTCAATCTGATGTTCCAGTCCTATGCGCTGTTTCCGCATATGAGCGTCAGGGCGAATGTTTCCTACGGCCTCGAAATGGAACGCTTGCCTGCAAAGGAAATCCGCTCCCGTGTCGACGCCATTTTGGCGACGACCGAACTCGTTGCCTTCGCCGACCGCAAGCCGGAGCAATTGTCTGGCGGGCAGAAGCAGCGCGTCGCGCTTGCCCGAGCGCTGGTCAAGCGACCACGGCTGCTTCTGCTCGACGAACCTCTTGGTGCACTCGACAAGAAATTGCGCGGGGCCATGCAACTGGAGCTGAAGCGGCTGCAGCACGAGGTCGGCATCACCTTCGTCATCGTCACCCATGATCAGGAGGAATCGCTCGTCATGGCCGACCGTATGGCAGTGCTCAGGGACGGCAAGCTGCTGCAATGCGATACACCCCATGCGGTCTACGAGCACCCGGGGGACCGTTTCGTCGCCGACTTCATCGGCGTCATGAATTTCGTGCCGGGCAAAGCCGTCGGCGACGGCGTGCTGGCAAGCAACGGCGTGCGGATCGCCGGCGATGTTCCCGCAACACTTTCGCCCGGCGCTGCGGCGGTAGCTTCAGTGCGGCCCGAACGCATCCGGCTGTTCCCGTCGGCAGAAACGGCCAACCGTATCTTCGGCGCGGTCGAGGCGCTGGCCTATCAGGGACTCGATCTGCAGCTGCACGTCCGCACCGCCCTGTCGCCAAAGCCGTTCCTGGTGCGCGTCACCGCCGACGCCGCCGATCGCCGCCCGGTCTCGTCGGGCGATACAGTCGAGCTCGGCTGGGATGCGGCTGACGTCAGAATTTTCGCAGATTGATCGAAAGGAGAACCTCTCATGGCGCAGAAGACGATCGCGTTCTTTCCGGAGGCCGCCTATGGCCCCGCGCTCAATTCCGTCGGCATAGCCCAGGCCATCGAGGCGCGCGGCCACAGAGCGGTGTTCCTGTCGGACCCCGGCTTCGTCGACGTCTACAAGGGCTACGACTTCGAGGCTCATCCGGTGAACCTGTCCGAGCCGCTGCCGCCGGAACAGATGGCCAAGTTCTGGGAAGACTTCATCAACGGCCACATCCCGAACTTCCGCAAATCGCCCTACGACCAGGTCGACAATTACGTGAAGGATTGCTGGACGGCGATCGTCGACAGCGCCAAATGGGCTGAGAAGGATCTGCCTGGCGTGCTTGCGACGATCAAGCCTGATGTCATCTGCGTCGACAACGTCATCCTGTTCCCGGCAATCAAGCAGTATGGCAAGCCCTGGGTGCGCGTCATCTCCTGCTCGGAAAACGAGATCGAGGACGAGGACGTCCCGCCACATCTGTCCGGCTGCGGCGAGAACGACCACGCCTGCCATCGGCGTTACCGCGACCATTTCAACGCCGTCATCAAGCCGATCCATGACGACTTCAATGCGTTTTTGAAAGCGAACAACGAAGCGCCGTATCCGATCGGCCAGTTCTTCGAGGCCTCGCCGTACCTCAATCTGCTGCTCTATCCCGAGGCGGCGAAGTTCAAGCGCCGCTATCCGCTCGACCCGGCAAAATTCCAATATCTGGAAGGCTGCGTGCGGCAGGAGAAGCCCTACACCGTGCCGGTTTTTGCGAAGAATAATGACGGGCCGCTGCTCTATGTTTCCTTCGGCAGCCTTGGCGCCGGCGATGTCGATCTGCTGAAGCGCATCGTCGCAACGTTGGGCAAGACGCGCTACCGGGCGCTGGTCAATGTCGGCGGCTACAAGGAGCAGTACGCGCAAGTGCCCGAAAACGTCATCGTCGAGAGCTGGTTCCCGCAGCCCTCGGTCATCCCGCAGGTCGATGCGGTGATCCATCATGGCGGCAACAACTCGTTCACTGAGTGCCTGTATTTCGGCAAGCCGGCGATCATCATGCCCTACGTCTGGGACGGCCACGACAATGCGACGCGGGTCGAGGAGACCGGCCACGGCTTCGGCATGCCGCGCTACGACTGGAG
Organism: Mesorhizobium sp. M0633; assembly: GCF_040320645.1. Lineage (NCBI taxonomy): Bacteria > Pseudomonadati > Pseudomonadota > Alphaproteobacteria > Hyphomicrobiales > Phyllobacteriaceae > Mesorhizobium > Mesorhizobium sp. M0633. Next base: position 93,711 of record NZ_JAMYQC010000001.1, on the reverse strand, counting down.
CGACGCCGAGCTCATCGCCAGGATCGAAACCTGCCTGACCGACCCGGCAATCAAGGCCAAGCTGGCCAAGACGTCGGCCCAGATGCAGTCGCAGAACGGCCCGGAGAAAGCGGCGGTACTGCTGGAGAAATTGCTGTGATCTCAGCCCCACACCTCCACCAAGCCTCGACCCGCACCGACCTCGTCGACTGGGGCACCCAGCCCGATGCGCTGGAAGGCGCTTCGCATTCCACCGGCAGGCTGGTGCACAAAGGGCCGAACAACCAGCCGGAATCCGGCATCTGGGTCTGCACGCCCGGTCGCTGGCGGCTGGCGATTCCGCGCGACGAATTGTGCCGTTTCGTTGCCGGCCGCGCGACCTACAGATCGGACGACGGCGAGGTGATCGAGGTATCCGCCGCCACGGTTGTCATGTTCCCGGCCGGTTGGACCGGCGAATGCACCGTCCACGAGACCATCCGCAACTTTTACATGCTGGCCTAAAGCCGGCCACTGGAGCTCCCGACATGCCGACACCGATCATGAAATCGCCGCTCGCCCTCACCGACCTGGTCGACTGGGGCGTCATCCCCACCCTGATCGAGGGCGAATCCCGCACTTCCGGCAAGCTGCTGCACAAGGGGCCGGAGGGCCGCTCCGAATGCGGACTGTGGGTCTGCACGCCGGGCAAATGGCGCTGCCACGTCACCCGCGACGAGTTCTGCCATTTCCTCGAGGGACGCTGCACCTATGTCCACGAATCCGGCGAGGTGATCGAGATCGAACCGGACACCGCAGCGTTCTTTCCGCAGGACTGGAAGGGCGTCTGCACCGTCCACGAGACCATCAAGAAAGTTTACATGATCCGCTGAACCTTCTCGATAATTCTACCCTACCGGACACCTGACGCCGTTTCTTCCGATGCTCACGCACTTTAATGTCCGCTCCGCTTCGGTTCTCGAAAACCACGCCGCCTGTCTCGGCAGGGTGAATTCTCAAAAAGGTTCCGTGCACACGGGAGGACGATGGACTTTTCACCCGACCGGCCGACCTTCTTCGTCAATCCGGATTATCGGCCAATGACTGGTGCGGCAAAACCGGTGATCGATCCGGCGACGCTCGAAACCGTCGGCGCGATCACCGCAGCCAGCGACGGCGAGATCGACGCCGTGCTCACCGCAGCGACCAAGGCGCAAACGGCCTGGAAAAAGCTCGACGCCAAGAGCCGTGCCCGGCATCTGCACGCCGTCGCGAACGCCATCGAAGCGGCCGACTTCACGCGCTGCGCCGAGCTGATGGTGCACGAGATGGGCAAACCCTATCCGGAGGCGATCGGCGAGATCGCCAATTGCGCGCCGATCTTCCGCTATTACGCCGAAATGGCGCGTGACGACGCCGGCAAGATCGCCGGCACGACGCAGGCCGGTTCGTTCCAGTATGCCCGCTACGAGCCCTACGGCACGTCGGTGCACATCATGCCTTACAATTTTCCGATCCTGTTGATGTGCTGGACCGTCGCCGCCTCGCTTGCCGCCGGCAATGCCTGCGTGATCAAGCCCGCCGAAGCGACAACATTGTCGACGCTGGATTATATGACCGTGTTCCGCTCCCTGCCGGAGGGCCTGGTTTCCTGCATGCCAGGCGGAGCAGCAACGGCGCAGGCGCTGATCGCCTCGGACCGCACGCATGCGGTTGCTTTCACCGGTTCGGTCGCCGCCGGCAAGGCTGTCGCCGTCGCATGTGCAGAGCGCATGAAGCCTTGCGTCATCGAGGCCGGCGGCAGCGATCCCCTGATCATCAGCCAACACGCCCCCCTGGACGTGGCGGCTGCCGGCAGCGTCACGGCTGCCTTCCATCTCACTGGCCAGGTCTGCACTTCGGCCGAACGGTTCTTCGTGGTTGATGCCGTTCACGACCGCTTCGTCGATCTGTTTGCCGAGAAAACGCGCGCGCTGCGTATCGGCAACGGCCTCGACAAAACCGAGATCGGACCGCTGGTCAGCGAGGCCGCGCGTGCGAAGGTCATCCGGCTGGTCGACGATGCGATCCGCAGCGGTGCCAAAGCGATCACCGGCGGACGCATTCCGCCGGCACATAATGTAGGCTGGTTCTACGAGCCGACCATCCTGACCGGCATCACCGCCGATATGGCAATCGTGCGCGAAGAGTGTTTCGGGCCGGTCGCCGCAATCTGCCGGGTCAAGGATTTCAACGAGGCGATAGAGCTTGCCAACGACAGCCCCTTCGGTCTCGGCGCCTCGGTCTTCACCACCGATCTTGCCGAAGCGCATGAGGCCGCGGAGCGGCTCGAGGCCGGCATGGTCTGGGTCAACAATCCGCTGATAGACAATGACGCGTTGCCGTTCGGGGGCTGGAAGGCTTCGGGCCTCGGCCGCGAGCTCGGCCGCCAGGGTCTGGATGCATTCCGCCGCTCGAAGATGGTCATCATCGACCACAGACCGGAGATTCAGGGCTGGTGGTATCCCTATCCTGACAGCTGTTTCCGCGAGGCAGGCGGGCGCAAGCATGCTTGACACGACTATCTTCGGGCGTGCTGCTAGCTAATTGTTTAGGATATCCGTCTCCGCCGAATGCAGCCATATCGGGCGTGGCGCTGTAGCCGAAGGCTGGTGAGGTCGGAATCAGAAAGGCCACCTGCGCTCAACGGCCATTCGCCCGGCGGACCCGCCAGATGACATTACCGACGTCGTCGGCGACGAGCAGTGCGCCGGCCTGATCGATAACAACGCCGACCGGACGGCCCATCGCCGTGCCATTCCGCCCGATGAAGCCAGTGAGCACGTCCTTCGGGAGACCGCTCGGTTTGCCACCATGGAACGGCACGAAGATGACCTTGTAGCCGCTGTGCACGCTTCTATTCCACGAGCCGTGCTGGCCGACGAAGGCGCCGTTGCCGTAGGCCGGACCGAGCCGCGCGCCTTTGGAGAAGGTCAGTCCCAGCGAGGCGGTATGAGAGCCCAGGGCGTAATCGGGCTTGATCGCTGCCGCCACGAGATCGGGGCGCTGCGGCTTGGCACGTTCGTCGACGTTCTGTCCGTAGTAGCTGTAGGGCCAGCCGTAGAAAGCGCCGTCACGAACCGAGGTCATGTAATCCGGCACAAGGTCGTCGCCGATCTCGTCACGCTCGTTCACGGCGACCCAAAGCTGGCCAGTCTCAGGATTCCAGGAGAGCCCGTTCGGGTTGCGCAGGCCCGAGGCGAAGACCCGAGTGCGGCGGGTAGACCGATCCACTTCAAGGACAGCGGCGCGGTTCTTCTCCGCGGCTATGCCGTTTTCTCCAACGTTGCTGTTGGAACCAACGGTGACATAGAGCTTGCGTCCATCCGGAGTTGCGATCACGTCCTTGGTCCAATGATGGTTGAGGTCCCCGGCCGGCAAGTCGATGATCTTTTCCGGCGACGTGCTGACTCGGGTCTGGCCATTGGAGTAGGGGAAAGCGACCAGCGCGTCGGTATTCGCGACAAAGAGTTTGCCTTTGGACAGCGTCATGCCGAAGGGCGAATTGAGGCCTTCCGCGAACGTCGTGCGTACATCCGCAATGCCGTCGCCATCGGTGTCGCGCAGGAGCGTGATGCGGTTGGCGCTTTTGGTCGCGGCGCCAGCCCGCTTCATAGCCAGGTCCATGAAGACCTTTCTAAGACTGAAGCCTTCGTCATGCTTGGCAGGGGCATTGGTTTCAGCAACCAGCACGTCGCCGTTCGGAAGCACATGTAGCCAGCGCGGATGATCGAGGCCGGTGGCGAAGGCGTTCACTGTCAGCCCCTTCGCCGGGGTCGGCATACCTTCTTTCTGCCAGCCTTTCGCCTCGGCGATGTTAACAGTCGGGATCAGCGTCGGTCTTGGTTTCGGTAAAGTGGGGTTGGGGCCATAGCCGGTTATTGCACCAGTTTTTTGCGCCGGAATGCCAGCGCAGCTCGCCATGACGGTGCCCAACACCGCTACGAGTACGCTTCCTGGGAAGCCGGCATGCATCGGACGTCCTCCGCACGGATTTGTGTCGCGCTCTTTGTGCAAACGGAAGTCAGTGGCTTATTCTTCCAATTGCCTCGAAACAGCGGCGCTCGTGATCCCAGGGCCAGGAATTCGCGACAGATCTGCGCTCGGTAGAAATATGGCGCGAGAAGATTGTGGCAACCGCGCGAATATCTGTCGCGCAATATGAATCATGGGCCAACATGCGTTCGAATGGAAGGAGACCGTGAACGGCGGGACCCACAATGACCCACCGATTGCACCAGCTGGTGAAACAGCTGTTGTTGCTGCTTAGCAAGACGCTGCAAATCTGCTAAAGTCTGCGGTGGGAGGAGACGGATATCCAATCGCTGCCGATAGCACATCCAAGTGTAGCGAAGGCGACACCCGGCGCATCACTTCCGCTCGCCTATTCCCTCGCGACGCTCTGCTGGCTCCTGTCGGCCGGCGTCTATATCGCCGCCAAGTGGGTTGCCCCCGAGATGCCGCCTTGGGCGCTCTGCTTCTGGCGGCTGACGCTCGCGTGCGCGATCCTGCTGCCTATCGTCCATCGTCATCACGGGGCGATGCTCGTGCTGATCCAATCCCGGGTGATCGAGGTGCTGGTCATCGGCACTATCGGGCTAACCTTGTGTCAGGGCATGATCTACACGGGCCTCAACTACACCAACGCGACAACCGCCGGCATCATCATGGCGCTGTCGCCGATCATGACCATGGTGCTTGCCCGCTTCGTGCTCGGCGAGCCCCTCGGTGTCTGGAAAGCGCTTGGAGCGCTGGTCGCTCTGGCTGGGATGGTGGTGATCGTGGCGCGCGGCGACCTTGCCGCGCTGATGCAGCTGCAGTTCAATCCCGGCGAGTTGTGGATCGTCGGCAGCGCGTTTTGTTGGGGCCTCTACACCGTGCTGCTGCGTCGCGCCAAATTCGCTATCGAGCTTCTGCCGATGGTGGTCCTGCTGCTGGGAGCCGGCGCGCTGGCCGCACTGCCCTTCTATCTCTGGGAACTGTTTTCCGGGGATCGTTCAGCGCTGCATGCGAACGGCCTTCTGGCTCTCGCCTATGTTGCCGGCCCCGGCGGCGCTCTGATGTACTATCTCTACAACCGTAGCGTCGAGACGCTTGGTGCGGGGCGCGCCAGCATGCTGCTCTATCTCCAGACCGCCTTCGTCGCCGTTCTCGCTTATCTGGTCCTTGGCGAAAGCTTGCACGACTACGATCTCGCCGGCGCCGCCTTCATCATCGCCGGCCTGCTGCTCGCCACCGCGATCAAGCCGAGGCAGCGCACGGTGCGTGTCGCGTAGGCAAACATCAGTTCCGCTGCTTCGGCGAGCAGCTCGCAAAATCAGAGCGCAAGCCGGGTCACTGAAGCCGGCTGTTGTGGCGCAGCACGAGGCCGACCGCGCCGAGCAATGCATCGTTCTCCGTGTGCTTGCCAACGATTATCCGCGTGCGCAGCGCAGGCGCCACATCGCGGGACTTGATGAGCGTGTGGCGTTCATATGATGCGATCAGTGGCGCCAGGAGAATGTCGCCCGCCAAGGCCATGCGGCCGCCGATGATGATGAGCGGCGGATTGAGAACCGAACCGATCAGGCCAAGGCCACGGCCGGCAAACTCGGCGGTGTCCTCGATCATCCGCAGCGCCCTCACGTCGCCCTGCTCGGCCATCATGATCACGTCGTCCATCGTGACCGGCCGCCGCACGATGCGCGAAATCTGCTCGAGCGGTCGGGCAAAGCTGGCATAGAGCTCCAGGCATCCTCGATTGCCGCACCGGCAAAGGTCGCCGCCGGGATCGATGCTAATGTGCCCGAATTCGCCGGCGCCGCCGGCGATGCCGCTCACCAGCCGACCGTGCTGGACAATGGCCCCGCCGACGCCCAGATCGACCTTGAACAGCACGAAATCGTCCTGGCCGACGGCAGCACCCCACATCAGCTCGGCAATAGCCGAGCAGTTGCTCTCATTGTCGGCGAAGATCGGCTGTTCAAGGACCGGCCCGAACACATCGCGGATGTTGACCCCGGCCCAGGTCGGAACGATACTCGCGCGCAGCACCACTCCTTCGCGGCTGACTGGGCCCGAGACGGAGACCCCAACCCCCAGGAGCCCCGCCATCGGCAGACCGTTCTCTTCGTAGCATCGGGCAATTACTGACTTGGCGAGCTGGGCCGCCTGTTGCGGCTGGTAGTCCAGACCCATGGGGATAGTTTGTTCGGCAACGAAAGAATGCGAGACGTCAGCGACGACACACCGCATCTCGTCGAGGCCCAGATGGATGCCGACGCAGGTGCCCGCAGCGGGATTGAGCGTCAATGTCGTGGCAGGCCTGCCGATACCCCTCGCCGCGTCATGATGGGCCGAGGATTCGATCACCATCCCAGATTTTCTCAAGCCGTTGAGCGCGGTTGAAACCGTCGACCGCGCCAAACCGGTAATGCGGGTAATTTGCGACGCAGAAAGCACGCCGCGCTCGCGCAAGCATCGGACGATCAGGCTCTCCGGCGACGCGGACGGCCTGTCGATCAGCCAATTTCTAAGCGAAGGTTTGTTCATGATGGGCACAAAGCACGTTGACTGATAGCCCAAATATGTCATCTTGGAAAGAACGGAGATTACTGAATCTCGCCGGCCACGACCTCAAATCGCGGGCCACAAGCGGTCGATACGAACCGTGCATCACATATGGGAGTGAAACGATGAAATACCTGAGGACGGCCTTTGCGGCCGCTACCGCCTTCACCTTGATTACCGGAACAGCCCTCGCGGAGCCGAAGACCAACCTCTTGCATCAATGGGCCACCGGATCGGACGCCCAGGCTATCGCCAAGCTCGGCGAGATGTTTACCGCCAAGGGTGGCACCTGGCAGCAGACCTCCATCGCAGGCCATACGGCCAATACCCTGGCCAAACTGCGTGCTGATGTGATCGCCGGCAACGCACCTCCCGCTGTGCAGCTCAAAGGCCCCGAGATCGCCGAATGGAACGAGACGGGCATGACAGCCAATCTCGACGACCTGGCGAAGGCGGAAAATTGGGAGAAGGTCGTCGCTCCCGAATTGCTGCCGGTGATGAAGCCGACCGGGAATTGGGTGGCCGCGCCGATGAACATCCACCGCATTAACTGGCTGTGGGCATCGCCGAAGGTCATGAAGGACGCGGGCGTCACCGAGATGCCGAAGACATGGGCGGAATTCAACGCCGCCTGCGACAAGATCGTGGCCAGCGGCAAGATCTGCATTTCGCACTCGACCGCCGACTGGACCGACTCGACCGTCTTCGAAGTGGTCGTGTACGGTCAGGACCTCGATCTCTACAAGAAAGCTTTCGTCGAGGGCGACGTCGATGCCATGCGCAGCGACGGCATGGTCAAGGCCTTCGAGCAGTTTCGCACCATGACCTCGAAGTACATGGACCCCGGCATGAACGGGCGTGACTGGGATACCATGTCGCATCTCGTCGGCCGCGGCGAGGCCGCCTTCCACATCATGGGCGACTGGACGATCGGCCTGCTGACGGCCGGCGGCTTCAAGGAGGGCACCGACTATGTCTGCGCCCAGGCGCCGACCGATTGGGGCAAGCCCGGTTTCATCTTGAATTCAGACTCGGTCGTGTTCTTCAAGCAGAAGGATCCGGACTATATCGAGGGACAGAAGCTGCTTGCCAGCATCATCCTGTCGCCCGAATTCCAGACCATTTTCAATCAGACCAAAGGGTCCATTCCGGCCCGCCTCGACGTCGATCTTTCGAACGGCTTCAATCCCTGCCAGCAGCTCTCGCAAAAGGATCTGCAAGCCTCGATCGCCGCCGGCACGCTCGTGCGTTCGATGGCGCACAACATGACGGTTCCGCAAAAGGTCCGCGGCGCAATAATGGATAGCATCACGGAGTTTGTAGCAACGCCGGATATGAGTGCGCAGGACGCGGCCAATGCGATGGCGGATGCGGCCGAAGCGCAGAAGTGACGCTGCCGATGATGGCCGGGGGCGAAGCTCCCGGCCAGACCTCGCCGGAGCAGCCCGATGTCCACCCATGATCTGATTGTACCAGCCGCAGCTGCCGCGGCCCCTCCGTGGCGCGAGCGCCTGGGCACGATGGTGCCCATTCTGGTGCTGGCGCCGTCGATAGCGGCGAGTTTCATCTATGTTTTCGTCTTCACGCTCTGGACGCTCTACATCTCGCTGTCCAATTCGTCGCTGTTGCCGACCTATGGGTTCGTCGGCCTGGACAATTACGCTTCGCTCTGGGCAAACCGGCGCTGGAACATCGCCTATACCAATCTCTTCCTGTTCAGCGGCTTCTATATCGTTGGCTCGATGGCCGTTGGCCTGCTGCTCGCGATCGCGATCGACCAGCGCGTCCGCGGCGAGGCGGTTTGGCGCACCATCTTTCTCTACCCGTTGGCGGTGTCCTTCATCGTCACCGGTACGGTGTGGAGTTGGCTCTATAATCCTGTCGACGGTATCCAGGCCTTCGTTCGCGGGCTTGGCTGGACCGACTTCAGCTTCGCCCTGACGGCCAACCGCAACACTGCGATCTATGCGGTGATCATAACCGGTATCTGGCAGTCGTCCGGCTTCGCAATGGCACTTTTCCTGGCCGGTCTGCGGTCGGTCGATCCGGATCTCGTCAAAGCCGCGCAAATCGACGGCGCGTCGGTTTTCCGGACCTATCGGAGGGTCATCCTGCCAACCATCGCTCCGATATTCCTGGCGGTGGCGGTCATTCAGATACAATTCGCCATCAAGACCTTCGACCTGGTGGCGGCGTTGACGCGAGGCGGCCCAGGTGTGTCCACCACCTTCCCCGCCATCTATGTCTACGACCTGATGTTCCAGCGCGGCCAAATCGGCGAGGGTGCCGCCGCGGCGATGATGATGCTCGCGGCGGTCGCGGTGGTGCTGGTGCCGTACTCCTTGTGGATCGTCTGGCGCCGGCGGGCGGAGGGCCGCAATGGCTGAAATTGCCCCTAATGCCCGTTTTGATCCGGAAGAAGCCGCTGCCACGCGCCGGCATTTCTGGAGTCGCTTCCTTGTCTATGCCGTGCTGACGCTTTTCGCGGTCGTCTATCTCGTGCCATTGCTGGTGGTGATCTTCAACTCATTGCGCGAGCAGTCGGAGATTGCCCGCAACGGCCTCATCTCCGTACCGCGCAGCTTCCGGTTCGATGCGTGGGCGCAGGCCTGGGGATCCTACTGCGTCAGCGGTACCTGCGAGGGCATGAAGCGCAATTTCTTCAACTCGCTGGCGATGACGATCCCCGCCACCATCATCTCGACCATTCTCGGCGCCATGAACGGCTACATCCTCTCCAAATGGCGCTTCAGGGGTTCCGAACTGATCTTCAATCTGATGCTGCTCGGCGTATTCATGCCCGGCCAGATTTCGTTGATGCCGTGGGCGTTCCTGCTCGGCAAGCTCGGCCTGACCAATTCCACATACGGGCTGGTGTTGATCCACGTCGTCCAGGGCATCTCGTTCACCACCCTGTTCTGCCGCAATTTCTACGTCAGCATACCGGACGACCTGATCAAGGCGGCACGCATCGACGGCGCCGGCTTCTGGCGGATCTTCCGCAAGATCATCCTGCCCCTGTCGCCGCCGATTCTGATTGTCACCGTCATCTGGCAGTTCACCGGCATCTGGAACGAGTATTTGTTCGGCGTCGTCTTCACATCGGGCCAGCAGCAGCCGATTACGGCGGCGTTGGTCGCGCTCACGGCCGGCGGCACGACCGCGCGTGCTTACGATGTGATGAGCGCAGCCGTGCTGATCGGCGCGTTGCCTCCGCTGCTGATCTATCTGTTTGGTGGAAAATACTTCGTGCGCGGCCTCACCCAGGGCGCCATAAAATGAGGCGTCGCCGATGTCCGCGTTGATGATCCGCAACCTTCACAAGAGCTACGGCTCGCTCGAGATTCTTGCCGGCATCGATCTCGAGGCTAAGACCGGAGAATTCGTCGCCCTTGTCGGCCCGTCGGGTTGCGGCAAGTCAACCTTGCTCGCCATGATCGCCGGACTGGAAACCGTCACGTCGGGCGAGATATGGATCGGCGACCGGCTGGTGAACTCGGTGCAACCCAAGGACCGCGATATTGCGATGGTGTTCCAGTCATACGCCCTCTATCCCACCATGACGGTGCGCCAGAACATCACCTTCGGCATGGAGAGCCGCGGCGTGCCAAAAGCGGCGCAGGCGGAAGCTGTCCAGCGGGTTGCCGCACTCCTGCAGATCGAACAGCTGCTTAAACGCAAGCCCGGCCAGCTCTCGGGGGGCCAGCGGCAGCGCGTTGCGATGGGGCGTGCCCTCGTGCGCGACCCGAAGCTGTTTTTGTTCGACGAGCCCTTGTCCAACCTCGACGCCAAGCTGCGCGTCGACATGCGTACCGAAATCAAGAAGCTTCACCATCGCGTCGGCAAGACCACGGTGTATGTCACCCACGATCAGGTCGAGGCGATGACGCTTGCATCCCGCATTGCGGTGATGAACCAGGGCTCGGTACAGCAGTTCGACACGCCGAAGCGGATCTACGACCGGCCGACCAACATGTTCGTTGCCGGTTTCATGGGATCGCCGGCGATGAATTTCATTCCCGCCCGGCTTACGGGCTCGACCAGCATCTCGGTACGCGCCGCTGACGGCAGCGACGCCAGCCTCGCCCTTGCCGCGCCGATGCCCGCCGGTGCGCCAAAGGACGTCGTGCTCGGTATCCGGCCGGAACACATCTACCGTTTCACGACCGATCTGAAGTCGCGCAAACCTGCTGTGGCGTCCATGCAGGCGCCGGTCGAATTGGTCGAGCCTACCGGGGCAGAGACGCTTGCCGTGCTCAGGCTGGGTGACCTGGAGATCACCGGCCGTTTCGAGCCGGATGACGCTCCCGTCATGGGCGAGACGATAACGCTCGGCATCGACATGTCGCGCGCCTGTCTGTTCGATCCAACAACCAAGGCGCTTCTGTAGTTTGATGTCCGTACAATTCGCGACTTATCCGAGCTTGACCGATCGGGTCGTGCTGATCTCCGGCGGCGCCTCCGGCATTGGCGCCGATATGGTCCGCGCCTTCGTGGCGAACGGCGCCCGGATAGCCTTTCTCGATGTGCAGGACGAACCAGCGGAGGCGTTGGTGCGCGAGCTCGCTGGTGCCGCCGGGCAGGCTCCGTTATATCTCCATTGCGATGTGACCGACGTCGATGCGCTAAAGGCGTCGGTAGCAGGCGTGCGCGCGCGGCTTGGTCCGGTCGCCGTCCTGGTGAATAACGCAGCCAATGATCAGCGCCATCCCATCGACGCGGTAACGGCCGACTATTGGGACCGCAGCTTCGACGTCAATCTGAGGCATCACTTCTTCGCCGCGCAGGCAGTGCATCCGCATATGAAGGAACTCGGCTTCGGCTCGATCATAAACTTCTCCTCCATTGCCTGGCGGTTCGGAGCGGACCAGATGGTGGCCTATGCCACCGCCAAGGGGGCCGTGGTGGCGCTGACGCGTGCGTTGGCGCGGTCGTTCGGACCGGATAACATCCGCGTCAATGCGATCGAACCCGGCGCCGTCATGACCGAGCGGCAGCGCGAGCTGTGGTTCAAGACGCAGGAGGCAGTCGACCAGACGGTGCAGCGGCAATTGATTCGCCGCGTCCTGCTGGGCGAGGAGATTGCACGCACCGTGCTCTTCCTGGCGGCCGACGACAGCCGCATGATCACCAAACAGTCCATAACCGTCGATGCCGGTCTGCGCTAGTGACGCCTCTCCGCTCTCCATTGGAACCGCCAAGCTGATGTTTCGTCTCGGCCTCAACCCTTACGGACTGACCTACTATCTCGGCCTGCAGGGCCGCGGCACGCCGCGGCACAATCCGGACGGCGTGGGGCTGGAAGGCTTCATCACGCTGGCGCAGGAACTGGGCGCACGCACGCTCGAGATCTACGAACCCTGGTTGACCGACTTGACTGACGCCGAAATCGTCGCCCTGCGCAGGCGTCTTGCCGCGCTGGACATCGTCCCGGTGGTGAGCGGCGGACTTCTAGTGGCAGGTCCGCTGGACAACGCCTTTCGGGCTGCGCGCCTGCTCGAGGCGACGACGATCCGTATCGCACTGACGCCTGTCCTGTGCGGCGACCGCAATGCGTGGGGTCCGAAATGGAGCGAGTTCAACGCAACGATTCGCGCTGCCTTGACGGAATGGGGGCCGCGTGCGGCGGCCGAGGGACGCGTGCTCGGCATCGAGAACCATCAGGACTTCGGCAGCGACGAACTGGTTGCGTTCTGCGAACTCGGCGGGCCGGGTGTCGGCATCACCTACGACACCGGCAACACCTTTCCTGTCGGCGAGGCGCCGCTTGCCTTCACGCGCCGGATCGCGCCCCATGTCCGCCACGTTCACCTCAAGGACTATCGCGTCCAGTTCACGGATGAGGGCTACCGCCTGGTCCGCTGCGCGATCGGCGACGGCGCCGTGCCTTTCGCCGAACTGGCAGCCATCCTTGGCGAGCACCACGACACGCTGACGGCGGTGCTTGAGCCCGGCGCGCTGGAGGCCCGTCACGTTCGCTGTCTCACCGACGACTGGTGGAACGGATATGCGCCGAAGACCGCCCGCGAATTCGCGGCCTGCCTGAGTGCTGCGCGCCTGAACCGCCTTGCGGACGACGCCGACTACCGCACGCCATGGGAGCGCGATGATGACGGTGCGCTCGTTTCGTACGAGCTCGACATGATCCGGCGCAGCGCCGCCAACATGATGAAATTCGATTTCATTGCAATGGAGAAATCAGCATGACTGCCCGAGAACTCAGCGGCCTGACCGCCTTCGTCACCGGCTCGGGACGCGGCCTCGGCCGCGTGATGGCCGACCGCTTGGCCGAACTTGGCGCAAACGTCGCGGTCCACGACCTCGATTGGGCCCGGCCATCTCAATATGGCGAATTCGCGGACCTCGGCGACTCTGCCAGGGGCTTGGAGAAGCATGGGACGCGCATCACCGCGGTCACCGGCAACATCGGCGACAAGCAAGCTGTCGCGGAAATGAAGAGGAAGATCGAGGCGGAGCTCGGCGACGTGCACGTCTTGGTAAACTGCGCCGGCGGCGACATCGGCGCCAAGGGCGTAAAGCCCAATCCCAACAACGCACTGGACATCGACTACGAAGACATCAAGGTTCTAACCGAGAACAACCTCATCGGCACGATGCTGGTCTGCCAGGCGTTCGTTCCGCCGATGGTCAAGCGTGGCTCAGGCTCGGTGATCAACATCGCCTCGGCGGCAGCGCATATCGGATGCTCGCCCGAGGTGGTCTACTCGACGCTCAAGGCGGCTGTCGTCCATTATACGCGCTGCCTCGCCAAGGAACTGATCGACGATGGCGTACGCGTCAATGCGGTGAGCCCCGGCGCCACCAAGACGGCACGGTTCCAGGCGAGCCGCGTGGTCGATCCGCAGCGCATGGATTCGAGCAAGAAATCGCTGAACCGGTATGCGGAGCCTGAAGAGATCGCCGAAGCGGTGGCCTTCCTCGCCGGTCCGCGCGCGCGCTTCATCAACGGGCAGGTAATCCGAGTCGATGGCGGTTTCACGATCTTTCCAGGTTAGGCCGCGACCATTGCCGGTTTCGGATGAGTATTTGATTGTGCCGTGACCCGATAAAGCTGTTATCGTGCCCTCGCATCGGGGGCGAAGCCATGCAGATCGCGGGGATGGGTTCAGGCAGCATCGGCCGCTGTTTGGCGGTTGTCCGCTGGCCAAGGCGTTACGCTGATGGCGTTGGTGCCGCCTCGAACCGCTGCTCCGGCGCTAGCACCCGGATCCGCGGCAAATGACGGATGACGCCAACATCCTTGATGCGGTGGTGGTCGGGGCCGGTTGGGCCGGCCTGGGCGTCAGCTATTCGCTGGCACGGCAAGGCTTGCGCCATGCCGTACTGGAGCGAGGCCGCATCGGAGAGACCTGGCGCACGCAGCGGTGGGATTCTTTCCGGATGAATACCCCAAACGTTCAGACCGTCATGCCAGGCGACTTCTATGACGGTTCAGATCCGTTCGGTGCCCTGACGCGCGACCAGTTCGTCGCCCTGCTTGAGGATTTCGCCAGGCGAAACGAACTACCGGTCGAACCGGACACTGTTGTGACCGAGCTCTCCGGTGGGAACGGGAATGGCGTCTATCGGTTGACCACCTCGCGCGGCACAGTTTTGGCACGCAACGTGGTGATCGCAAGCGGCGACTTGAATTGTCCGGTGCGCCCAGTGTTCGCCGCTGCCTTGCCGCCAGGCCTGCGCCAGTTCGATGCTTCTGATTACCGCAGCACCGCCGATCTTCCGGCTGGAGCGGTGCTGGTGGTCGGAAGCGGCCAGTCTGGTGTCCAGATCGCGGAGGACCTGGCAGAAGCAGGCCGAACAGTCTTCCTTGCCACCAGCCGCGTCGGGCGGCTCTCGCGGCGCTACCGAGGTCGCGACATCATGATCTGGCTCGTCGAAAGCGGGTTTCTCGACGTACGTCGAGACGAGATCATTCGACTTGCGGGGCGCATTCCACCTCGTGGTCTGCTTGGCGTGGAACACACGATAAGCCTGCAAGCGCTCGGCGCCCGAGGCATCGTGCTGCTAGGGCGGCTCGCGGGCGTCGAGGGCGACGGCCGTCTGTCGTCCGCCGAGGATCTCGAAGAGCATATTCGTTTTGCGGACGAAGCTTCCGCCAACGTTAAACGCTATATCGACGAATACATCAGCCGCTCTGGAATCGATGCTCCCGTGTCGGAGCCGGATCCAGCGGATACTGTCACAGCGCATCGGCCGGACCCGGCTATCGTTTCGCTTGACCTCGCCGGGTCCGGCATCACGACCGTGGTGTGGTGCACCGGCTTCAAGGGCGATTTCAGTTGGGTGAGGCTTTCCGGTCTGCTCGACCCGGAAGGACAGCCTGTTCACGAGGATGGCGTGGCCGCCCTGCCAGGCATTTACTTCGCTGGGTTGGACTTCGCCTCCACACGCAAGTCAGGCACAATATTGGCAGTCACCGAGGAGGCGCCCCGCCTTGTCGAACACATCGTGCGGCGTTCGTGACGACCTGGACACCGTCGGCGGGTTTCTAAACCCAAGGCCATTGATGACGACTAAGTCTCAGCTTGACAAAAACTGCGGTATAGCGGGTATATTAATCGAATAATATGACGCCATCCATTGTGAGGAAGGCGGGTGGCAAACCAGGGAGGAGACCAAGATGAGCCGCTACAAGTCAGTCGGATTCCTGCACGGCATGGTTTTGGGCGTGGCCCTGACGACCGCGACTGCGGCCCATGCCGAGACCTTGACGCTCTATTGGAACGCCGGCCACGCCTATCAAGCTTATGCCGATGCAATAGCGAAGTTCGAGGCCGATCATACCGGATGGTCGGTGCAGTGGGAGAAATTCCAGTGGCCGGATATGCGCACCAAGCTGGTGGCGGATTTTGCGGCGAAGAACGCGCCCGATCTCGTCGCCGAACCCGGCGGCTGGGTGCAGGAATTTGGCCAGCGGAATCTGCTGCGGCCGCTGAACGACTTCATCCAACAAGACGGCAAGGCGATCGGCTATCCCGACGACTGGCAAGCCTATTCCGTCGAGCGCAACAAACTCGGCGACAAGTACTATGGCGTCCAGATCCACCTCACCTGCGCCACCCTCGTGTACAACGTCGATATGCTTAAGCAGGCGGGCTTCGACGCGCCGCCTGCGACCTGGGAGGAGTTCCTGAAGGTTGCCAAGGCGACGACGACCGGCGCCCGCTTCGGCTTCGCTCCCAACCCCAGCATCGGATATTATTCGTCGTGGCTACTGCAGAACGGCGTAAGCTATTACGATCCCAAGACAAACAAGGTCAATCTCGACAGTCCTGAGGCGATCGAAGCGATCCAGTTCCTCGCCGACCTGATCCACAAGGAAAAAGCAGCGACCAAGCCGGCGGCGGGTGCTGACTATGAGGGTCCGCAAAAGCTGTTCACGGCCAACCGGGTCGCAATGATCATAACCGGTCCGTGGGACGTGAAGCCGATCCGCTCGGGCAACCCGAAGCTCAACTGGGCGGTTGCGCCATCACTCAAGCACAAGGTGCAGGCGACGTTCGCGGGCGGCGTCAGCGTGATGATCCCTAAGGACGCCAAGCACCCGAAGGAGGCCTGGGAGTTGTTGAAGCGGCTCGTCGCGCTCGACACGGAACTAGCGGCTACCAAGGAAGCGGGCATGACGATGCCGCGCAAATCCTGGGCCGAAAACGCCGAGGTTCAGGCCGATCCGGTCATCGGCAGCTTCAGCAAATGCCTGCCTTACGCGCAAGACGTCACCGCCGAGCTCCGCCTCACCGGCAAGCACGCGCGAATCGAGAAGCTTCTGCAAAGTGCGCTCGAGGATATCATCTACAATCAGAAGCCAGCAGCCGAGATCATGCCGAAATTCGCGGCCGAGGCCAACGTCATCCTGGCCAACAACTAGGCCGATGTTTATCAGCGGCAGCACCGATACGGCCGATACGGACATTCGCGTCGGCGCGATGCCGACCCGGCGAGCTGCCCGCTTCAGCCGGCGCACCAGACAAACGCTTCTCGCTTACCTGCTGCTGTCGCCAGCAATCCTCTATTTCTCGGTCTATCTCTTCTATCCGATAGGACTGGAGTTTTGGGCGAGCCTGTACAGCGGCCAGCCGCTGATCGGCGAGAGCCGATTCGCCGGACTGGACAACTACGTTGCTGCCCTCGGCGACGCGCGCGTTCGGCAGTCGCTCTTCGTGACGCTGGCCTTCGCGATAGGCGTCACCGCGGCCAGCATCGCCATTGGCCTCGGACTGGCGGTCGTGCTCAACCGGCCGATCCCGGGGCGCACTCTGATCCGCGCAATCATCTTCTTTCCCTACATCACCTCCTTCGTGATCGTCGCGTTGATGTGGCAGGCAATTCTCGATCCCTACACTGGCATCTTGAACAGCTTCCTTGCCGAGCTTGGGCTGCCGACCCAGAATTGGCTCGGCGACACCTCGACCGCGCTGCCGACCCTCATCGCCATCACGGTCTGGAAGGATGTCGGCTATGCCATGCTGATCTACCTCTCCGCGTTGCAGTCGATCCCGTCCGACTTCTATGATGCCGCATCCATCGACGGCGCCACGCCGACGCAGCAATTCCGCTATCTGACCTGGCCGTTGTTGACGCCGACCACACTGTTCATCGCGGTCGTCAGCACGATCAGCCAGCTGCAAGAGCTGGCGCCGGCCTACCTGATAACCAAGGGCGGACCGGCCGACGCGACGCGGTTCTTCAGCCTGCACGTGTTCGAGGCAGCCTTCTTCGAGCTCAACATCGGCTACGCCTCGGCGCTGTCTTTCCTGATGTTCCTGCTGATCCTGGCCATCACCTTCGTTCAGTTCCGGCTGCTCAACCGCGAAACCACCTATTGAGGTTGGCATGACATTCGCAAAAACGCTCCCGTCCTACCTACTGCTGCTCTTCTGCGTGGCGCTGTCGATCTTTCCGTTCCTCTACATGCTTTCGCTGTCGCTGCAGAGCGATGCCGACGTCTTCAGCGGCATTCCGATTCTGATCCCCGAGACGTGGCAATTCACGAATTACATCGACATCTGGCAGAAGGCGCCGTTCGCGCGTTTCACGCTCAACAGCTTCATCATCGCCGGCGGGATTACCTTCCTCCATCTGATCTTCGATCCGTTGATCGGCTACGTCTTCGCGAAGATGGAATTCGCCGGTAAGCGCGTCATGTTTGTCGCGGTGCTGTCGACGCTGATGATCCCATTCTTCATCCGCATGATCCCGCTCTATGTGCTCACCGCGCGGATGGGATGGCTCAACACCTATCAGGGCCTTATCCTTCCATTCGCCATGAGCGCCTACGGAATCTTCCTGATGCGGCAGTTCATCCGTCCGATTCCCGACGAGTTGCTTGACGCTGCACGGATGGACGGCTGCTCGGAACTCGGCCTTTACTGGCGCATCGTGCTGCCGCAGGTCCGGCCGGCACTGGCGACGCTGGCCCTCCTCACCTTCGTGTTCCAGTGGAACGAATTCCTCTGGCCGCTGGTCGCCGTCAACACCACCGAAATGCGGCCGATCACGACGGGACTGACGCTTTTCAACCAGGAATTCTTCACCCAGTGGAACCTGACGGCGACGGGCGGGATCATTCTCTTCATCCCGAGCCTGCTGCTGTTCCTCTTCACGCAGCGCTACTTCGTCCGCAGCGTGATGCTGGCAGGCATGAAATGACCATTCGGAGTTATTGCACCCTATGACGTCCCGCCGACCGAACGTGATCGTCTTCTTCACCGACCAGCAGCGTTGGGACACCGTTGGCGTCCATGGCAATCCGCTCCAGCTTACGCCAAATTTCGACCGCCTCGCCGGGACCGGCACGTTCGTGGCGAATTCGTTTACCTGCCAGCCCGTTTGCGGCCCCGCCCGCTCCGTCTTTCAGACGGGGCGGTACCCGACTACGACCGGCTGCTACCGTAACGATATCCCACTGCCTAAGAGCGAGCGCACGCTCGCGCATCATTTCGTCGCGGCAGGTTATGACACCGCCTACATCGGCAAGTGGCACCTGGGGTCCGCCGAGCCGGTCACCCAGGAAGAACGCGGCGGCTATCGCTACTGGCTGGCCTCCAACATCCTGGAGTTCACTTCCGGCCCCTTCGACACCGTCGTCCACGACAATGACGGCAAGGCGGTGAAGCTGCCGGGATACCGCGTCGATGCCCTAACCGACGCTGCAATCCGCTATGTCGCATCGAGGGAAGACGAGCCGTTCTTTCTATTCCTGTCCTTCCTCGAGCCGCATCACCAGAACCAGACGGACAACTACCCTGCCCCGCTCGGATACGAGGACAGGATCCGCAAGAAGCTCGCCATTCCCGGCGATCTCGCCGCACTTGGCGGCACGACAGCGGAACATTTCCCCGGCTATCTGGGCATGGTCGCACGCCTCGACGAGGCGTTTGGACGGCTGATCGAGGCGCTCTACAGCCTTGGCCGGCTTGACGACACGATCATCCTCTTCACCTCCGACCACGGATGTCACTTCAAGACCCGCAACAACGAATACAAGCGTTCCTGTCATGAGGCGTCGATCCGCGTGCCGACGCTATTCCACGGCCCCGGCTTCCAGCGCATCGGCACATATGAAGGCCTGGTCAGCCTCGTCGATCTCGCGCCGACCCTGCTCGCCGCGGCCGGCCTGAAAGTGCCCAATTCGATGCAGGGCGTCTCGCTGCTCGACGCGCTGCAGGGCGAACGGCCGCCGCGCGACGAGATATTCATTCAAATCAGCGAGCACCATGTCGGCCGCGCCTTGCGCACCAGACGGTGGAAATATGAGGTCGAGGCACCGGGAAAAGACGGCTGGCGGGATTCCGGCAGCGATTTCTATATCGAGGCGAGGCTCTACGACCTCGATGGCGATCCGAACGAGCTAACCAATCTCATAGCTTCGCCCGATCACGCAGAGACGCGTGCATGGCTGCGAGGCCGCATCGTTGCCCTGATGGAGGAGGCCGGCGAGGCAAGGCCCGAGATCCTTGCCGCCGGACATGGAAGCTGGAATGAAATCCGGCTGAGCGACAGCTGATCATGTCACGTCGCGCAGCGGATCCAACAATGCACGAGAGAAGTTCCGATCGCAGAAAGGCGCCGACCATGGCCGATGTCGCCCGGCGCGCCAATGTATCGACCGCTGCCGTGTCGTACCTGCTCAGCGGCGACAGCACGCGCCTGAAGTTCGTCGGCAAGGAGGCGCGGCAGCGCATCCTCGAGGCCGTCGCTGAGCTCAACTACGTGCAAAACCGCACCGCGCGGCAGCTGCGCCGCCAGCAGGCCGAGCGAATCTGCCTTGTACTGCCTCGTCTCGGCGTGCCGTTCAGCGACCGGATAGCGCAGGATATCCAATCTGCAGCGGCGCTGAGGGGATTTTCGACAATTATCACCGCGGGAGACACCTTCGAGCGAACCGACCGGATCGTGAGGGAAATCGAGAGCGGGCTGGCAGACGGCATTATCGCCGACTGGCAGCATCTCTCCGAGCCCGAGGTGATGCTCTTGGCCGCGCGCCTGGCGGCCGCGGGCCGGCCAGCGGTGATCTTCCATCCGACCATCGAGCCTGCAGGCTTCTCGGTTGTGCGCCAGCATACCGGCAGGGCCGTCTTCGAGGGACTCGACTACCTCTACCGAACCGGCCATCGCTGCATCGCCTATATGGTGCATGAGCAAGCGGTGGACGGGAGCCGTCTCGCCGCCTATCGCAGCTTCCTGCAAGCACGCGGCCTTCCGCTGCGAGACAACCTGGTGATCGGCGGTGCAGAGGGGCGCAAAGCTGCGTTTGCCAATGCTACGGCGCTGGCCGCCCGCAAGGATCGGCCGACCGCGCTTTTCGTCGAATCCGATCTTGCTGCCGTGACCGCCCTGCACGCATTCGAGGAGGCCGGCCTCTCCGTGCCCGGCGACATTGCAGTCATCGGCTGCGGCAATATCGACGAGGGCGAATTCAGTCATCCGGCATTGACGACAATCGGCCCCGAAACTGCCCACTACGACCATCTTGCCGATCATCTGATCTCATTGATCTCGGCAACGCCGGGCGCAATACCTACCCTTTTCAGCGTTTCGTGGCAGTTGGTCCGTCGCGCGTCCGCATGAGCAGGATCGCCGCTATTTGACGCCCACGCTTTCAGGCCAGAGGACCTGGATTTCCTTTGGCAGCGCATCCCGCACCTTTGCCGACTGGCCAAGGTCGATATGCCGTGCAAGCACACGCAGCACTGAGCGTGCCGCATCCTCGGGATCGACAGGACGGGTCGATTTCAATTCATCGGCGATGTGTTGCAGGAACTTGTCGAGCGAGCGTGTCTTGTCGGGCATGTCGGCGGGCCGATAGCGATCATAGTAGGCGCCGCGCACGAGCAGCGGCAGTTCCGCTCCCAATTTGGCCGCCAGTCCGATCTGCAGCCTGTCGCGAAGGGTTCGCAGAACGGCGCCCAATGTATGCCAGGCGACGTGTCGATCCGGACCAAGATCCGCCATGATCTCGTCAAGCCAGATGTTTGTTATTTGCAGCGTTTTGTCAAAAACGTCCAAGCCGGTTGCGCTCATCGTCGCCTCCTCGAAAGGTTCTGCGGGCGAAACGGCGACCGGAGATTATTGTTTCGTGGTCCTGTGAAAATCGTCCTGGCAAAGCGGCGGAAACCGGTTCGGTCGGAGAGCCTGTCGGCGTCAGGTCTGCTCGACCTCTGCATCTGCTGGATTTCGGCGATCTGTCGGAAGCGGCCGTTTTCCACCCCGTTGAGTGCAGTCACAGCGGCCAGATTGTCGCCCTTTTCATCCCACCGCACCGGCTCGCGATAGGCGTTTCCCCTGAAACGGATATCGCGCACCGCCGCCAGAACGTCGCGCCGGCTCGGATATCCCTTGGATACAGTGCTGGCGTCTTTGATCGCGGCAAGGAGAAGGCAGGCCGAATCGTAGGCATTCACGGCATAATTGCGCTTCGGCTTCGCCGTCCGACGATCTCGCCAGCTTCGGCGAGCGTCGCTTCCAAGCAATCCCTTCGCGCGTCAACGACGCCCGTTCAACCTTCCCACAGTTGTATTCGGCGCCCTGCGTTCCGATCATTAAAGTCGTCTTTGCTGATCCGAAAGGTGGTTGTCCTCCGTCTAACTGAGCTTGCGCTCATCGGTTCCGAACGCCGTCAGCAATGAGACCAGTCCTCACGTTGCCCGAGCCCGGGTATCTCTTGACTGACTGAGCGGCCCGCGCCGACAATGGCATTGGGAAGATGGCGGGATGGCGCCCACGGTGTTCGGCACCACTTGGCGATCAAGCTGCGAAAGGGCTGTCATGGATTGGAAGCTGGAACTGGTCCCGGTCCCCGTATCGGACGTCGATAGAGCAATTGCCTTTTATGTTGGGAAGGTCGGCTTTCATCTCGATCACGACCACACCGTAAGCGACGAGATACGTTTCGTGCAATTGACGCCGCCCGGTTCGGCCTGTTCGATTGCCATGGGCAAGGGCCTCGTCGACAGCCCCCCGGGATCCATAAGGGGCCTGCAACTGGTCGTGCCCGATGTCGATGAGGCACACCGGTACCTGGCCGCTCAAGGTATCGAGGTCAGCGATATCAAGGATTTTCCCTGGGGCAGATTTGTCTTCTTTGAGGATCCCGACGGCAACACCTGGTCTGTCCAGCAACTTCCACCTCGCAGCTGAGGTGGCGCGCTGCGGCACGGTCGTGCCCCGACACAGATAGCGCGGGATGCACGGTTCAATTCGAACGCATCCCGGCCTAACGCCTCTTCTCGTCGAAGGCGGCATTCCAATTGTGATAAGGCGCGCGATAGGTGGGGATGCGGTCCTCGACATCGGCAAGCGCTTCGAACGGTTTGTGCGGTTCGGCCTGATACCAGAAGGCGACCGACGAAATGTCGTCCGAGCGGCGATTGGCGTGACCGTGCTCGATGGTCACCCGGATGCGTTTGTGGAAGATGACCGGGTCCTCTATGTGCCAGCGATAGAGCGTAACCGGCTCGGTCCAGTTCGGCCCGCCGGCGGCGATGATGCCGTGATAGGGCGCGCTGTAGTCCTGTGTCGGGCACCATGCCGTATTGAAATAATCTTCCGTGCCGGTGCCGTGCAGCGTCGGCGGCCAGGCATCGTTGGCGCCGGGGCCGGTCTCGCCGCGATCGTCGATCAGTTCGGCCTTCGGTCCGATGCGCGGATCGGGCTTGCGCACTGTATCCGGCACGGAAATGCCCGGCTCGCCATCGACGAAGATCATGTCGTCGCCCTCGCCATACCAGTCCCATAGTGCGGAACGCCGCCGCGAATAGACGGAATAGAGCACGCCGACATAGTGGCCATGACCTTCCGCCTCCAGGATGGTGTAGTTGCCGTTCCCGTCGGTGTTTTCCCCGCCAAACAGGACCTGCTCGTTGGCCAGCCCCGTCTCGTCTATGCCATCAGGTCGCTGCTGCCTGTATTGGGCGTGGAAGCGGCCCAGGCCTTCCTCGAGTTCCTCATGCAGTTCGAGATCGACATAGTAATAGAAAAGCAGGTCGTCCTCAGCCTCATTGGTGACGGTGAAGCGCATGTGGCTGGCAAACGGCATCGGAAAGTAGCAGTTGAAGGCCTTGCCATCCTCTGGACTTGCCTGCACCGGCAGGCTGGCAAAATTGCGCGTGCGGGCGTGGCCCATGCCGAAGAAATCGCCGATCGGCGTTTCGATGCTCGGATATTCCTCGCCATCCCAGTAAGCGCGCAGCACGATCTTGCGCAGGAAGTCCTCACTCTTGCAGGCGAGCGTCGCCCAGATATGCGTGACGATGCCGGCACCGTCATGCTCGGCAATCACCACCGTCTGGCCGGGTTCAATATGCAGCCGGTCGTCATTGCCGCCGGTGCGGTCGTAGCTTGAGAACCGGCGGGTTTTGGCGTCGCGCAATTTGGCGAGCCCGCGAAGCGGCGACAGGCCGGCATTATCCATGTGTTTCTCCTCTTGCTTCAGCGGTTATTTCAGGCCGTTTGTCTTGATGGATTCCATGATCTGGCGCTGGAAGATCACGAAGAGGACCAGCATCGGCACGGCGACGATGGTCGAGGCGGCCATGACGTAATTCCAGGCGGCGGCGTACTGGCTCTTGAAATTTGCTATCGCAACCTGCACCACCCAGAGATCGAGGTCGGAGGTGATCGTCAGCGGCCACAGGAAAGCGTTCCAGTTGGCGAGGAAGAACAGGATCGCCAGCGCCGACAGGATCGGCCGGCTGAGCGGCAGGATGATGCTCCAATAGATGCGCCAGTAGCCGGCGCCGTCCATGATCGCGG
The DNA here is from genome assembly GCF_040320645.1 of Mesorhizobium sp. M0633. Taxonomy (NCBI): domain Bacteria; kingdom Pseudomonadati; phylum Pseudomonadota; class Alphaproteobacteria; order Hyphomicrobiales; family Phyllobacteriaceae; genus Mesorhizobium; species Mesorhizobium sp. M0633. The sequence continues at coordinate 69,891 of NZ_JAMYQC010000001.1, read as the reverse complement.
CTTCTTCCAACTCCCTGGGCAGCGACAGGTAGTATTGCCTGAGCAGAAAGATGCCGAACGCGTTGAAGATCGCCGGAATGATCAGCCCGGCATAGCTGTCCAGCATATGCAGCGTCCGCGTCAAAATGAACAGCGGCACGATGATTACCGGCAGCGACACCAGGAAGGTCGAGAACATGGCGAGGAACAGAATGTCGCGGCCCGGAAAACGCAGCCGTGCGAGCGAATAGCCGGCCATCGAATGGAAGAACAGCGCAGCGACGGTTACTGTGGCCGACACAAAGAACGAATTGAAGAGATAGCGCAGGAACGGCACCTCGGTCAGTACGTAGAGGAAATTGCCGAGCGTCGGCCGTTCCGGAATGAGGCTCGGCGTGAAGACGTCGCTCGCCGGCTTGAGCGAGATGACCAGCATCCAGACAAGCGGGAATACCGTCATCAGGCCAAGTGCGGCGGTTGCCAGCATCCAGGCAAGTCTCGCCGCCCGTATCTGCGAACGGCCGGAAGGAGTTCGGCCGTCAGTCATGCTCGAAGCGTCCGCCGCGCGTCAGCACGAAGAAGAAGACCGTGACCAGCATCAGCGCCAGCACCAGCAGCGATGCCATTGCCGATGCATAGCCGAACGCGCCGAACTGGAATGCCTGCTTGTAGATGTAGATGATCAGCACCGAGGTCGAATTGACCGGACCGCCTTTGGTCATCACATAGATCAGGTCGAAGACCTGGCCGCCGGCGACAGCCGCGACGAGCGAGACCAGGAGGACGAAGAAGCTGGTCGGCTTGAGCAAGGGCAAAGTAATGTACCAGAAGCTTGTCACCGGCCCGGCACCGTCGATCTTTGCGGCTTCGTAGTACTCTGCCGGGATGTCCTGGAGCCCGCCGAGGAAGATCAGCATGTAGAAACCCATCAGGAACCAGACGCTGACCAGCACCAGCGTGAACAGCGCCAGATTTGGATCGCCGAGCAGCGAAATTCCGCCGAGGCCGACGAGCGGCGCCAGCCGGCTGACGATGCCGACCTTTTCGACCAGCATGAGCTGCCACACGAGCGCCACCACGACCAGGCTGACCATCTGCGGCGCAAAGAACATCGAGCGCATGACCGCGTTGAAGCGGTTGGTCTTCTGCACCAGAAGCGCCAGTCCCAGTCCGGCGACGTAGAGCGCCGGCACCAGCATGACGGCATAAGCTACCGTCACCTTCACGGACGACCAGAACAGCGGGTCGCCCCACATGCGCCTGTAATTGCCGAACCCGACGAACCTGTAGCCGCCGAAGCCGTTGACCTCGAAGAACCCGACTACGAGCGACAGCAGCATCGGCACGCCGACGAACACCAGCAGGCCAAGCGCATCGGGCAGGACGAACAGCCATGCGGCGCAGCGCTCCCTTTGCTTGGCGGTGAGGCCGCGGGCGGAATTCGCGCCCGCGGCTGGCGGTTTCATCTGATCCATGCTGGAAAGGGCCTAAAGGATCGGCGCGCCGGAATAGGAAGCGAGGAACGCATCGAGTTGCTGACTGGCCGTCGTCGCCGCCTGCTGGGCATCGACCCCGCCAAGCTGTGCCGACTGGATGGCGTCGGAGATGATCTTGTAGGCCTCCGGCGGAACCCGCGGCTCGGCGCGCGTCCCCGGATGGATCTCCTTGGCGAAGGTGCCGAACTTGCCGGTGCTGAAGACATCGGCGCCGGCCTTCAGCGCGCTGTTGCGCGGCGGCATGTCGCTCTTGGCGACAGTGCACCAGTTGACGACCCGGTCGATCGAGGCCTGGTCCATTGAGGCCAGCGCCCAGGCGCAGAACTGGGCGGAGGCATCTGGGTTCTTGCCTCCGGCATTGGCGACAAAGGCCCAGCCACCGCCGACGGTGACGTATTTGCCATTGGCCGGTGTCGGCAATTTGAAGATGCCGTAGGGCACGTCCTTGGCGTTGTTGTCCATCGCCGAAATGCCCCAGATGCCGCAGTTCTGCATGGCGCACAGCCCTGCCCCGAGATTGGCGACTATGTCGAAGCCGCCGCCGACCACCTGACGCGGCGCCACGCCGGTATTGATGGCATCCTGCCAGAGTTTCAGCGCCTGGACGGTGGCCGGCGAATCGAAGGCGCTCTTGCCGTCCTTGCCCTGGAATTCGCCGCCGCCCTGCCACAGGAACGGATACCAGGTGAAGTTCTGGTAATAGCCGGGAGTCGTTTCGAACAGCACGCCGTAGCGACTGGGCGTCGTCAGCTTTTTGGCGACCGCCAACAGCTCGTCCCAGGTCTTCGGCACGTCGTTCTCGTTGAGCTTTGCATCCTCGAACGCTTTGACCGAATAGTAGAAGGCCATCGGCTCGACTTCCATCGGCACACCGTAGATCTTGCCGTCCACCATGCGGTTGGCGATGACGCTTTCCGGGAAATCGGCTTTGGCGGCATCCTCGATATGCGGCGTCAGGTCGGCAAGCACGCCGCCATTGTAATAACGCAGGAAATCGCCGGGGCTGATGAGGAAGATGTCAGGGCCCTCGCCCGACGCGAAGGCCGTTGCCAGCTTGGAACCGGAGATGTATTCGCTGTTGACGACATATTCGAGCTCGACCTTCTGGTCGTGGCCGTCGTTCCAGTCGGCCACCAGCTTTTCGAACCACTGGACCTGCGGCTTCACGTCTCCGCCAGGCGCATAGAACTGCCAGAATTTCAGCGGCGCTTCCTGAGCGCGCACGGCCATCCTGTTGATGAACGGGAAGCCTGTGAGGCCGGCGGCAGCGAAAGTGGCGCCGCCCTGGATCAGCCGACGACGGTTCAGGCTGGCCAATGGCCGGTCGCGGGTCGTTTTGTCAGTCATCAATTCCTCCCTTGGATGTTGTTCGGTCGAACGTTGGCGAAGGGACCTCCGTTCCCTTTGCCGGCATCTGGCGTCACGCGCTGTCGAATGGGCTCAACGCGCATGGGATCACTTCGGTGCGCGGCGCGCTCTCGACTTTGCCACCCAGCCGTTCGAGCAGCATTTCCGTGGCGCGCTTGGCAAGCATTGTCGGACTGTTGCCGACACGGGTCAGCTTCGGCCTGACATATTCCAGTTGAGGCAGGTCATCGAAGACTGCGATGGCGATATCCTGAGGGATATTGATCCCATGGTCGTAGAATTCGGTCAGCGCACCGGAGGCCATCAGATAATTGGCGAAGAACATCGCCGACGGCAGGTTTCCGCCGTGCTTCTCCCTGAGCCAGGTGACCGCTTCCCGCCCTGACGGGGCAAGATAGCTTCCCTCGAACCGCAGATCGGCGGAGATTGGCACGCCATTGTCGGCGAGCCCTTTTTCGAAGCCGGCAGCACGCGCCATCGCCTCCTTGAAAAAGGATGGCCCGGTGACATGGGCGACGCGGCGATGGCCCCTCTTCGCCAGATACTCGCCCATCAGATAGCCGCCGCCGAAATCGTCCAGCTGGACGCTGTCGACAGCATGGTTCGGCAGATGGCCGATGAAGACGGCGGGCAGATCGAGGCTGAGCAGTTCGCTGTGCATGCCGTGCAGCGCGAAGTCGGCAACGATGACGCCGTCGACCCGCTTGCGCCCTATCTGGCGCAAATACTCGCGGCCGTGATCCTGTGAATGTCCGCCCGGCACGTCGGTGTTGAAGATCAGCATGTCGAGGCCGACCACTTCGAGCGTCGACTGCGCCGTTTTCACCAGCTCCGGATAGAACGGGTTGCGGATGTCCGGGATCAGCATCGCGACGATGTTGGTGCGGCCGGTGCGCAGACTTTGCGCCTGCGGGTTCGGCGTGTAGCCGAGTTCGTCGATCGCCGCTTGTACGCGTTCACGCAGCGATTTCGATACCCGGTCCGCATGGTTGATGACATGCGACACGGTCGTGCGCGACACGCCCGCTCGCGTGGCAACTTTGGAAATCGTGCTCATGATGACAGGTTATGAGCACATGAATGCATTTGCAAATCGATTTTACCGATGTCTCGCAAATTAGGGCCATCAGGCGGATTGCGCAAAATGCCAAAAGAAAAGGCCGGACTGTTAAGCCCGGCCAAGTGTGAAGGTCTATAACCTCCAGAGGGGAACGCGCCGGACGCAATGGGAGGAGACATCCGACGCAATTCGCATATGGGTCTGTATTGGTGGAGTTTCAACGATGCGGCAGTAGACCAACGGCGTTGCTGCCATAGAGCCAGAAACGCAAAGCATTCGAAGGGGGCGGTGGATCGCAGCTGCCAGTTGGACACAAAGGTCGCCGAATGCAGGGTGGCTCCTGGCATAGGGACTTCAGTCTGTAGGCCTATCGACCAAGGACCCGCACAGCCAAACTTTGGTCCGAGGCTGCTATCGCAAAAGCCCGAAATGCGAGAGTTTCAGGAACTGAGTTCCGAGGAGCCCCGTTGCGATGCCGACTGTTACAGGAGGCCGCCATGGACCCGAGCATTCACCAGGCACGTTGGCTGCTTTTTCCGTTATTTGGCCTGTGTTTCGGGATCGCGGCCATTGGATTTATTGTTGGCTGACAGTGGGAACTCGGCGCTATCGCGGAGAGACGCAACCACGGGAAGGCAAAAGACTTGCGCAGTAAATAGTCCCTTCCTGCGCTAGCGAGACCCACCAGTTACCATCGTGGGACTGGTGGGCCTTGACGTTCCGGACGCAAACCATTGTTTTAAGCATCACACGAATTCGAACAGGAGGCAGTACGACAAAGCCGTATGATTAAGGGGAGTTCCGACATGCGACTGACAAGTTCATTGATGACGACCCGGAAACGAAGGACCGGATCTTCACGAGGACGTCATGTCGGCATTTCTGTAGTCGTCTTGACCTTCATTCTCGTCGTGAGCCCCTATCGCGTCGTGGTCGATGGATCATCGCAGCCGCTCGGCCCGCAGGCTGCCTGGGCCAAAGATGGCGGGAACGGCAATGGCGGGAACGGGAACGGGAATGGGAACGGCAATTCGGGCAATTCGGGTGGAAACTCCGGCAATTCGAACTCGAACGCTGGTGCCGGCAAGGGCAAAGCAAAGTCGCAGGACGACAATCTCCCTGATCCCGCCCCTGCGGTAAACCCCGATAGCAAGCCAAAACTCTTTGTCAACGCATCCACAGGAGACCGGGTCGAGGTGAGCGGCCCGAGCATTGGCGTGGTGCATTCGAACGGACTCAGTGAGCGCATCGACAGCGACCAATATGAAATGCGGGATGCCGAGGGCCGCATCATCATTCGGCGCCTGGCGACGCGTTCCGATCGGGACAGGTTGCTTGGAATGATCAACTGAGGCCCAGTTCACATGGCCGCGCAGTGCGGCAATTTCGGCTCAAGCATGATCGCGAACAGGCGGATGGCGGCGCTCAGTCGCGTCGCGCAAGGTCATGGCGGCTTCGGTCCTGTTGCTGACGTTGAGCTTGGCCAGGATTCGCGTCATGTGGTGCTTTATCGTCTTTTCATGGAGGTTCAGCCGAAGCCCGATCCGCTTGTTGCTCAGTCCCGCGGCAACCAGCGTCAGGATCTCCCTTTCGCGGCTGGTGAGGTCGGCAAGTCCGTCAGCTTTCGCCGGCTCTTTTGATTGAGCCGAGAGATCGGCCAACAGGCGCGCCGACAATTGTGGACAGACATATCGTTCGCCCGACGCTACCGTGCGCAGGATCGCAGCCAACGTCCTCGACCCGACCCCCTTCAGAACATAGCCCCTTGCCCCGCTCTGCAACGCGGTCATCACGTGCTGGTTTTCTTCCGAAACGGTCAGCATCACAATTTTCAGTGCCGGATGCCGCTCAAGGGCCGGTCCGATCACGCCAAGGCCACCTCCAGGAACCGAGATGTCCATCAGCAGAATGTCGGGCCGCTGGTCTTCGATTATCCGCAGGGCATCGTCTCTGCTGCTTCCTTCACCGACGATCTCGAACCCGCCGATCTGATCGAGCGTGCGCACAACGCCTTCCCTGAACAGCGGGTGGTCGTCGACGATGGCGAGCTTGATGGCTACTGTCATGTCTGCCCCATTTCAACGATGTTGAGGGCCATTCTTACGACTGTGCCACTCTGTGAGGAAGTCACGGTAAACTGGCCCCCGAGGCTTTCCACCCGCTCGCGCAGCCCAACGAGTCCCAGCCTCTCGGGACGCACGATTTGCGGGTCAAAGCCAGCGCCGGCGTCGGCCACTTCGATACAAACGCGCTCGCCGTCGAAATGTTTCTCGACCGACTGACCTTCACCTCCGGCATGACGGAATCCATTGTTCAGCGCCTCCTGGACGAAGCGGAAGATGCAGATCTTGGCCGCCGGCGACAACGGCGCATGGCCGCCGGTCATCGATAATCTCACTTTGACGCCGGTTCGTTCTTCGTGCGCCTGTACGGCTAGCTGGAGAATTTCACCCAGTTCGGCATGCTCGATATGCGGCAGGACAAGGCCCTTGCTGATGCTCCTGATCTCGCGCATGGCATCGTCCAGATGTGCTTTGATGGCCAGCAATTCCTGTGCACGCTTCGATTGCGGCGTAGCGGGATCGGCAATGACGGGGCTGTCGATCCCTAGCGCCGCGAGAGCAACCAATTGCGCGGGGCCATCGTGCAAGTCCGCACCGATGCGCCTGAGATAGCGTTCGTTAAGTGCGGTGGCACGCTGCGAGGCACGCTGCACCCGCAGCCTCAACAGTCTGTTTTGCGCAAGCAGATCGGAAAGCTCGGCAATGCGCTGCTTCAACGAGCGGCTCTGCGAACTGATCATGCGGCTGCCACGGAACACGATTGCCGACAGCCCGAGAAAGAAGGCCGCTGTGACGGCGGCAACGTCCAGCCAGGTTCGAATGAGCGCCTGATGCAGGTTTCTTTCAAAATCAGTGGCGACCTCGTAGAATTCCGAAACGGCCACCACTTCCCCCGACCATGGCTGCAGCACCGGATTGTAGATCTCGAGGAGATGCAAGCCGCTGGCTCTTTCGGCCTCGCTGTCCGGATCGTCAAGCTTGTCGAACTCCGAAACCATTTGGCCTGCGAATGCCGTCCGGAGATTGTCGCTGGGTTCAAAGCGCTTGCCGATCAATGTCTTGTCGGTCGAATACAGGATGGTTCCGTCGCGACGCCAGAGCTTGAAGGATTCGAGCCTTGTGCCGAGTGCCCCTTGTCCCAGCGTTTCATCGAGCGCGTGGGCGACGCTCTCGTCGAGCACTTCGCTCTTGCGCATATCCGGAAGCAGCGGTGCGATAACGCTGTCCACGTAAAGAGCCGTTGCGGATGCCGAATTCTGCGTGACCACGGTTTCTATATGGTTCGTGACGGAAATCCCCACCACCACCATGGCTGACAGGGAAAATAGACCGCCCGCGAGCAGGAACTGCGTTGCCAGCGACAGCGCATTCCAACGGTCAACAAGGCTTGTCAGCCTGTGTGGCTTGGTGTTCCGAATGGCCCGCTCGACGGCACGCCGCACCAGTGGCGCGATTCTGGAGAGCCGGCTAATCCGTTGTCGAACGTCGCTGAAAGACGCCATCCTAGGTGTGTAACCGATCAATCGCGATGGAACTAGGGCCTGATGAGAGGGCGAACAGCGTATCCGGCGCTTTTTTGGGCAAACCGTCTCATTGCGTCGTTCGGTAAAGCTCGGACGCGGCCTGCTTCAGTGCCGCCCGTCCATCCGGCCTCAGATACATCATGTGCCCGCCCTCCAGCACCTCGGTGCGAATGGGCTTTGCGCCGGCAAGCGAAGGAATTTGACCAAGCAGGTAGCGCGAGCCCATGTACGGCGTCACCAGGTCGCTGTAGCCGTTGACGATCAGCACGCCGAGGCTGGGGTTTAGCACGCGCGCCTGTTGAAGGTCGTCCATGACACCCGCATAGCCCTGACGCGTCGCGCTCGTCCCATAGTCCCAATTGCCGCTGACTTCACGGTTGAGAAGCCGATAGCTGATATCCGTGCGGAAGTTCAATTCATCACGCACATAGCCGACGAAAGCGGAGGTGAGCGCCGGCACGCTTCGGTCGAGCACCGGATCGGGACCCTCGACTCCCAGGCTCTCTGGCGCCACGTCCGCTGTCGCGATGTTGCCGTCATAGGCGCTGAGAACATTGCCCTTTGCCCGTGCAAACTCCTTGGCGAACAGCCCTATGGGAATGCGTGCAAAGTGCCGCTGGACGAGATCGAGCGGCAGACCGGTGATTGCGGCGACACGCTGGCTCGCCAGGCGTCCACCCTGCTCCAGCCCACCTGCCAGCGCGGCCAGATAATCGCCGAGCGCATAGCGTTCGACTTCCGCCAGCCGCTCCTGCAGGGCCGGGCCGGAAACGCCTTCGCTGTGTAGGCGCACTGCCGCCAGCGACGGCAGTTCCAGCGCCCAGTGGAGCGGCTGGAACTCGTCCGGGCGCACCAGCGTGAATTCGAGCGCCGGCGAAATCAGCACGACGCCACTCGGGCTGATGCCGATGTCTTCCTGAAGCTTCCTGGCGAGCAATGCTGCTCGAAAGCCGCCATAGCTTTCGCCAGCCAGGAAGACAGGCGATGCCGTACGGTTCGTCTGCGCCAGATAGAGCCGGATAAACGCGCCTATCGACGCGGCGTCCTGGCTGACGCCCCAGAAGCTGTGTGCTTCCGTGCCGGGCGCTTCACGGCTGTAGCCGGTTCCAACAGGGTCCACAAAGACCAAGTCGGTCATGTCGAGCCAAGTGTCGGGGTTGTCGAACAGCCTCTGCGGCGGCGGCAGGAAACTTCCATCGGCCGCCGTCGCCAGGACCCGCGGACCGAGCGCGCCGAGATGAAGATAAGCGGAAGCTGCTCCCGGACCGCCATTGAACACGAAGGTGATCGGGCGCCGCGGATCCGGTCCCGTTTCTTTCCCGGAATGCAGTGCATAGGCGACGTAGAAAATCTCGGCGGTGATATCGCCTTTGCCGGACGGCAATGACAGCGTGCCGGCCTTGGCCTCGTAATCGAGTGTGCGTCCGGCAATGACGGTCGAATGATCGGAAGTCTGCGGCGGTGGCAGGAGCGAGAGAACCCCGCCTGTGGGCGGCGGCCGCTGGGCCGTCTCGGCGTGACCCACCCCAACTCCGGCAACCAACAGCAGAAGAGCGACGGCGATTTCTTGCAGCTTGATAGGCATGATGTCTCCGGAGCAATTGGCTGGAAACTAGCACACCGTCGGCCGAACCAAAGTCACAGCACCGTGCGCCAGTACATCTGACAAGAAGAGGGGTCGGATTTGGAAATCCGATGCCCAGGCGGAAGATAGGGCGCGAGGGTCACGGCGGCAGCCTCAACCTCTTCCAGCAGATGCGTGCGGCGGAATGGCGGACCAAACGACTTCGTGAATTTTCTGCTGGTTGACTCGATTGGCCCACTTCCTAGGTTGGCATTCGGGGCTCCCGTGCAATCCGAAGTTGGTATGACATCTTTCCACACCCGAAAGCTTGCCCTTCTCCTTCTATCGGCAAGCGCCGCCATCCTGTCTTCCTGCGTCATGCCCGACGACACGTCGAGCACTGCAAAGGAGGACGCCACGGCGGCGGCAGCCCGCAGGGAGATGGTCGGCCTTAGCGAGGCGGACGTTCGAATGTGCGCCGGCTTTCCGACCGCCACTGCCGAGGTCGGCAAATCCGGCCAGATCTGGACCTATCAGCGCGTCGTTCAACGCGGCAATCTCAACATTGTGGTTCCGACGGTGGCCATTGGCCCGGTCCCGGCGCTCGGAGGTTCCGTCAACGTCGCCCCCGGCGGCTATTGCAACACACAAATTCGAATGGTTGACGGTCATGTTGCCGAGGTTGCCTACGCCGGCGACAATAACCTGCCGAACAACCGCGATGCGCTCTGTGTCAGCACGGTGGACGCCTGTGTCGCCTACGCCCGTCAGTATCATCCAGGCAGGGCAATGGGCAGATAGCGGGATGAGTGGCATTGCCGCTGATCTGAACGCCTGAGATTTCTGGTTTGCCGGCTAGTGACTATCCTCGATCCCGATCGAGCATCACCGATTTGACCTGATATTCCCCGCTCTCAACCGCCGACCCCATCGCGAATAGTGGAGAAATAGCGGTCGGTTCCGACCTGCCCGCCCTTGAGGGCAATTTCCAGCCCATCGATCGCCTTAATGCTTGAATGCGCCACACAAAGTGGCGAGCCCGGCGATGCCGGCAGCGGCATTCGCACAGTCAGCGCGTCGACGCCCATCTGGCCAAGTGCATGGCTCGACGTGTCGCCGCCGGCGATGACCACGCGCAGTAGCTTCTCTTGAAGCGTCAGTTCGCGGAGAACCTCGCCAAGGCCGCGGCCGAGCTTATGGCGGGCGCCTTCCCGGAGATCGATTTCTGCACCGCGGTCGGCCGCAGGTCCGAGCGCGGTGTAGAGGATGACGCTGCGCCCGGCCCGTAGGCTGGAGCGGCCGGTTGCCACCGCGCGCGCAATCGCGTCGTTCGAAGCCTCAGAAACCAGTTCGACCGGGTCGAGCTCGATCCCGTCGAAGCCGTCGGCCAGAGAATGACGGATCTGTCGTTCCGTCGTCGGCGAGCAGCTCCCCGAGACCACGGCGATCCTGTCGGCAGCGCCCGGCGGCGAAAAGGCGGATTTGGTATCCACGATCCGGTTCGATGCCCATTCGACCAGCAAGGCATATTCGATGCCTGAAGAGCCGACGACGAAATAACCGCCCGGCTTGCGAGCGCGCCAAATCTCCTTGCCGGCAAGTGCCTGGGTTTCCAGGCTATCGACATCGACAAGCACGATACCTGAGCCATTCTCCACAAGCCGGTCGAATGCTTTCGACCGCGACGCAGACTGCAGCGTCGCCAGGTCGACCAGGCCCGAGGCGAGGCTGGTCTGGCGCGACAGATGGATCAGCAGGTCGGATTCGTCCATCGGCGTGGTCGGATGGCGGCTCATCACGGGATGGCGGTCGATGCGGAAATATTTTTCGCGATAGGCCGCGAACAGATGACCGAAGGCGGTGTAGCGCTTCAGCTGCGGCGCGCCGACCACCAGCGGCACGCCGTCTTGCCGGAAAACCGAGCGGCCGATTTCGATCGCCCGGCCGATGCTGCCGATTGCCGGGCTGGAATCGAAGGTCGAGCAAACCTTGTAGTGGCAGATCTCGGCGTTGACGGTCTTCAGCCAGGCGAAGGCATCTCGCAGATGCGTGTCCATCCACTGCGGCGTCTCGCTGCGGCTGGTGCCGGCCAGCCCGAGGGCGCGGCAATGCGCAAATTGCGAAAGCAGCGCCTCGTCCGGCTGGCGCATGAACAGGACGGTCGGCACGCCGCCGAGCTCGAGCGCCTCCATAACGTCGGTCGAGCCGGTCAGGTCGTCGCCATAGTAACTCAGAAGGAGGTTTTGCATGGCGTCAGGCCGCCTCGCCGCCGCCGAACTTCTCGATCGACCGCGCCAGCTCGACATGGCTCAAGGCATAATCCGCCATCGGAATGTCTTGGACCGCCGCCTGCCAGGCCTGCTGCACGGCGCGCACGCCGGCGCCCGGCCCGTCCGGGTGGCTGACGATGCCACCGCCGCAGAGATAGAGAAGATCGACCGTTCGGCCGGTTCGCTGGAAGGTTTCAGGCGCCTGCCCGCCCCACTGGCCGGAGCCGGCGACCGGCAATGCGCAATCGGCCGGCGAAAAGATCGGCGTGGTCACCGCCTTGAAGGATTCGACGAAGGACCAGTCGGGTTCCCAGTATTTCGAGGCGATGCCGTTGATCTGGAACTGGTCGACGCCGAGCAACCGCCAGAACTGCTGCCAGACCTTGAAATCCATGCCGAGGCCGGGATGGCGGGTGAGAATGTCCCAGCCATTGCGGTGGGCATGGAGCACCAGGCTAGAGCGCTTTCGGAGGTAAGCCATGCCACCAAAGCCGATCGAATTGATGTTGACCACCGCGCAATTGCCACCGGCCTTTGCCACCAGATCGTGGTTTCGCATCATCTCGTCGGGATCGGCATGTGAAATGCCGAAGGCATACATGACCTTCTTACCGCTCTTCTGCTCGTGGCCGAGGATCAGCGGCATGATTGCCCTCACTCGCTCCGACAGCGGTGAATAGGCCGGGCTCATCAGCTTCTCGTCGTCCTTGATGAAGTCGACGCCAGCGGCAATCAGCTCTTGCACCATTGCGGCCGTCTCGTACGGGCGGAGTCCCAGCGCCGGCTTGACGATGGTCCCGATGATCGGACGATCCGCGACACCGGTCAGCCTGCGGCTGCCCGTGACGCCGAATTGCGGGCCCGGATGCGCGCCCCGGTACTCCTCGGGTAGCTTCATGTCGACGACACGGATGCCGGACAGGCCCTTGATCGAAAAGGCGCCGCCGATGGCGATGGTCATCAGCGCCGACAGGTCGGTGCCGATGGCGTCCAGCGGAAAGGCGATATCGATGTCGGCGCGCTTGACCGGGCCGTTGCGTGCTTCGGGGCTTGCTCCGGAACCGGTTTCGGGAAGGGACGGCCGGTCCGCGTCCGGCAGATGCCGTATCGCCAGGACTCGCGCTGCGACCCTGGCCTTGAGCTCTTCCGTCTCGCCGGCCAGCGCGACGAAGGTCCCGGTCGACTGGTCGCTTGCAATCTTGGCCGCCAGCGCCTCGATATTGCCGGGCGTTTCGATGCGATAGGTAAGAACAATCATATTCGCGCGGCCTGCCGGGGTGGTTCGAAAAAGGTTCCTTGGCCCTTGAAATCTGGTATAATGAGTACATAAGCTTTGCAAGCCCTATCCGGCTGGGCAGGGCCGGGCGAGCCGGCAGCAGGCGTTCCGGAATTCACGCCGGAAATGCTAGATAGGGGGCCGGCCAAAGGAGTGATTCGCGACGATGAACCGTTCGGAGCCGATCGTCCGGCGCAAGCTTTCCGACGAAGTATTCTTGAGACTGAAGCGCCTGATCACCGGCGGCGAATTGCTGCCGGGTGACGACATGCCGTCGGAGCGCGAATTGATGGAGCGTTTCGAGGTCGGCAGGCCGGCGATCCGCGAGGCGATGCAGGCATTGAGCAATATGGGGCTGGTCGCGATCTCGCATGGCGAGCGTGCCAAGGTGCTGCAGCTCACCGCCAAGTCGATCATCAAGCAGGTCGACGGCGCAGCCAAGATCATCCTGTCGTCATCGAAAGACACGCTCGAGCACCTCAAGAACGCGCGCATCTTCTTCGAGCGCGGAATGGTCAAGGAAGCTGCAGAAAAGGCCACAGCCGAGGACGTGCAGCGGCTGCGGGAAACGGTCGCCGAGCAGCGCAGCCATCGTGGCAACTCGGAAGCCTTCATATCCGCCGACATGAAATTCCACACACAGATCGCGGCAATATCCGGTAACCCGATCTATGTCGCCGTCAGCGAGGCAATGCTAGGCTGGCTAAAGGAATACCACACCGAAATGCTGATCTGGACCGGCAAGGAAAAGTTCACGCTGACCGAGCACGAAGAGATCGTCGGACGCATCGAAGTCAAGGATGCGGATGGCGCCGAGAAGGCGATGATCAAGCACCTCGAACGCTCGCGCGCGCTCTACGTGATGAATTCCGGCAACTGAAAATCAAGTGCAGGTCCCGACCGGCGTCGCGGTCGGACCTTGTTCTCGGCCTACTGGCTGACCACAGATCAGCCTGAGCCCGGACCGACGCAGTTTTATGTTGCCGTCTGAATCCGGTGTATGTGCCGCGTTGTTTTCATTCAGCGATTTCAGCATTTGCATCTTCCCAGCCGTGGATTTCCGCCGCCCGCTTTCGTCAGCAGGCCCGCATAGGCCCGTCTTGGAGGCGCCTGGCTTCTTCTTGAATTGGCAATTCTTGCAAAGACTATGCTAGATTTGCCAATCGGCGAGAACGACACCCGGAGAACCGCAATGGCTGACAGGAGCCTCCACGTCGTGATCTGGCTGCCGACGAATTTCTATTCGGCCGTCGTCTCGACGCTCGTGGAAATGTTTCAGCTTGTGAATGACGTCTGCCGGTCACAGGTTCTCTCCTGTGAGTTCGTTTCAAGGGGCGCGCCGTCGACATCAAGTACAGGAATTTCCTTCCCGACGAAGGCTCAACCATCCCGGAAAATGGATGTCCTGATTCTCATTGCGATGCCGGGCGTCGAGATTCCGGAGCTTCTGCGCTCGCTCGACGAGGAGAGTGAACATTCAAAACCGCTGATCGCGCTCGCGCAACAGCAGGACGCAATCATCGCAGCACATTGCGGCGCGTGTTATCTGCTCGCCAATTCGGGATTATTGGACGGTAAACGCGCAACGATATCCTGGTGGCTGAAAGCCGAGGCAAGCCGCCGGTTTCCGCAAGTGCGATGGGACGCTTCCCGCCTGCTCATTCGCCAGGACCGCCTTTACACATGCGGAGGCGGGTTTTCCGGACTCGAACTCGCCAGGGCTTTGCTGATCGATCTGGGCTTCTCGAAAGAGGAGCGGATCATTCGAAAACTTCTGGTTCTTCCTCCGCCGCGCAAATTCCAGAGTCCCTACGAATTTTCTCTCGACGAAATTTCGAACGAGGCCAGCCCATTCGAGAACAAGCTGCGCGAGCTCTCGAAAGACAAGATGTCGGAAATCGATCTGAAATTTCTCGCAACTGAATTGGGCATGTCTTCGCGAACCCTGTCTCGCAGATTTTTCGACGAACTCCAGACAACGCCGGGAAAATGGATCCAGGAACGGCGGCTGGAGTTGGCAAAATCCATGCTTGAGGAAACGAAACTGAGTGTTTCAGAAATTTGCTATCGCGTCGGATATCAGGACGTCGCCTCGTTCAGCCGTCTTTTTTCCAAGACAACTGGAATGGCACCAGGCGAGTTTCGAAAGCAAATCCGGTGACAAGTCGGCAACGGAAGTGCTGCGGCTACGGGCAACCGCCGCGGAAGTGCGGCTATCCATGAGCCTCGGCAAATGACTTCAGCCGATCCGGACGATTGCATAGGGTGTCATCACAAGATGGTCTCGGACCGACGTATCTCGCGGAATCTTGCGCGATATTCGTCCATCCCAGATCTTCAGAGGACCCCGATCGGAGCCGAGCCCGGAAACATCGACTGGAACGTCGTCCGAGGTAAGGTTCGCCAGCCAGACGATGATCTTGCCTGTCTGGGAGCGGCCGGCCAGTGCCAGCACCCGCGTCTCATCGGTCGTTGTCGCCGCCACATGCGCATGGCCGGCCAGATCGCAAAGTCCTTTCACCGCGTGGAAAATCGGCCGGGGTGCACCTTCTTCGACAGGTTCGCCCGACGAGGCCAGTACGCCGAATGGTCCGGTGAAGCTGCAGAGCGTGAGCATTTCGAGCCCGGCCGGCGCAACGCGCGCGGCATAGCCGATCGTCCACGCGGCCCCGAACAGCCCGGCATGGCGAGGGTCGCGGTCGGCCATGGCAATGCGCTGATTGTCGGGATTGGCCTTGGTCGCGCCGCCATAAGGGTTCTGGCGCATGGCAATGGTCGACGGCCCGATCCTATAAGGTATTGTTCCGAAGATCGTTCGTACTGACGCCGTGATGAAAGGCAGTGCCTCCAGCGATTGCATGACGCTGAGATCGTCGGCGGCGTGCACGATCGGGCAGGTGCAATGCGTGACGAAATCGAGCGGGTCAGCCGGCACACGCTTGCGATTGAGTTCGGTGAAATAACTGAACATGCCGCCGCCGAGGCGGGTGTCGGGAAAGGCGCGCCGCGCCGCGGCATAGACGTCTTCGAGCGGTGGGCATTGCGGCCATGCGCTGCCCGGCGGCGTCGACTGCCGGTCGACCGAGGGCGAGACGGCAATGGCCGAAAGCTTGAGCCCGACCTGGCGCACCATGTCGGCGACGCCTGAAAGCTCGGCGTCGAGATCGCCGTCGCCGGCAATGACACATTCGAGCATTGTCCGGACCGGATAGGCGGCGGCGAGCCGGGCGTAAGCCCGCAAGGCGTCGAGCCCATGGCCACGCGTCGGGTCGTAATGGAACATCAATTGCTGCGGACCAAGCTCGGACAGCATCGGCAGCTTGCCCAGCGCCGCCTCGACCTCATCCGGATAGACGATCACGCCGATATCCGGCAGCGCCGGTCCGGCTTTGCCGAGCGTGACGCGAATTGGTTCGACGGTTGCCGCAGCCGCCGGCACTTTCCCGCGACCCTCTATCCGCAAGCTGATGGTCTGGCGGAAGGTCTCGCCGGCCGGCAGCACGTATGGCCATGGCAGCGCCAGCGGCCGGACATAGGTCTTGTAGGAGGCATCCGACCAGTTGCGCTGGTCCTCCATCTCGAAAGTATCGCCTTGCATACGGCATTCGGCGGTGACGCCCGGCCGGACCTCATGGGTGATCGCCCGCAGATCCTTGAAAGGCTGCCAGGCATCGATCAGCTCTGGAAGCCGCGTCGCGACCACGCTGCCATCGGTATGCTCGACCGTGACCGGGCTGCCGGCCAGGCCGGCAATCGGATGCAGGATGCAGAAGCCGCAGCGATTGGTCTCGAAATCGTTGTCGGGAAGAGCGCTCACGTCGAAGATCAGCTGGCCGTCAGCCGAGCCCTTGATGGTCGCACGGAAGTCGAGCCGGCTTCCCTCTGGTCCGAAACAACCTGCCGAATAGCTGACGAAGAAAGCGTCATCGCCCTGGTCGATGATTAAATCGGTGAGCGCCGGCTCGTAGGTGCCCCAGTCGCGATCCCTAACGATGAAGGCGACGGCGCGCAGAACCTCGGTGCCGCCATGCCGGATGGTGCGCAGATTGCCGTTGACGAAGTCCGCCGTCAGCGCGCCGGCGCGCAGCCTGACCGGTTCGGCTTCAACGGCACGTGTACCGTAGAGGAGGAAGGCGTCGGCTGTCATTTCAGCAAGGCGTCGAGTTGCACCGGCTCCCGGCTTGCGGCGCCAGCGTACGCAGCCTCGACCAGCGCTAATGTCTTGAGGTTGTCCGCGCCCGAGGTCGCGGGGTCGGTTCCCTTGGTCAGACAATCGACCCAATGCTTTTGAATGGCGACGACGCTTTCCTGGATGTTGTGCCACGGCCGCGATGCCCAGGCCAGCAGCGGTGGCGAGACATCGCTGACGACTGTCCCGCTTCTTCCCGTGACGGTGAGCCGGTAGCCCTGCGCCAGCCGGATCGTGCCGTCGCTGCCGTCGATCTCGATCAGCGTCTCCGGAAACGGCTCGGTAGCGAGCTTGCTCGCGTAGCTGCAGTCGACCACGGAAGTGGCGCCGCTCGTGTGGTCCATCAGCATCGTCGCAACGTCCTCGCCGGCAATGCCGGGATTGATGCGCGCCGTTCGCGCAGTGACGGTCGAGACGTCGCCCAGCAGGAAGCGGGCAATGTCGAGGATGTGGATGCCGAGATCCTCGATGATGAAGCGCTTTCCCGTCGCCAGATAAGGCTGGCCGGAAAACACGTCATAGGCAGAGCGGAACGAGATCCGTCCGAAAAAGGGGGTGCCGATTTCGCCGCTGTCGAGCACGGTACGCACCGCCTGGATCGGCGACTGCCAGCGAAAATTCTCATGCACCATCAGCGGCACGCCGGCGTCAGCACAGGCCTTTACCATCGCCTCGGCGTCGGCAAGCGTCGGCGCGAACGGTTTTTGGCAGATTGCCGGCACGCCGTGCTGCGCCGCCATCTCCACGAGCATTCTGTGGCTTGGTGCGGTGGTGGCGATGTCGACGAAATCCAGCCTTTCGCCAGCAAACAGCGCCGCCGCGTCGGTATAGCGCCGTGCGACCCCGAACTGGTCGCCAACGACCCTCAACCGGTCCGGATCACGGTCGCAGATGGCGGCGATCGAGGCGCCCTCTATGTCGCGCCAGGCATGCATCTGGTTGAGGGCAAAGAAGCCGCAGCCGATCAGCGCTCCCCGCAGCTCCGCCATTTCAGCCGGCCTTTGCCATCTGCATCAGCGTGACACGGCTCTGCAGCCGGCGCTGTGCCTGGTCGACGACGACGGCGACGATGATGACGAGGCCCTTGATCACCATCTGCCAGAACGAGCTCACTCCCATCATCACCAGCCCGTCCGAAAGGATGCCGATTACGAAGGCGCCGACAATGGTACCGCCGATGGTACCGCGTCCGCCCGACATCGAGGTGCCGCCGAGCACTGCCGCGGCAATGGCGTTGAGTTCGAAGCTCTCTCCGGTCGCCGGATGCGAGGCCATCAGTTCGGACGAGATGATCAGCCCGACGATCGCCGCGCAGAAGCCGGAGAACATGTAGACGAACATCTTCACCATGTTGACGCGGACGCCTGAAATCCGCGCCGCCCGCTCATTGCCGCCGACGGCGAAGATGTGGCGGCCGAGCGGGGTGTATTTGGCGAGATAGGCCGCCCCTACCGCAACAACGACCAAGATCCATATGGAAACCGGCAAGCCGAGCAGCCGGCCGGCGCCGAGGTAGCCGAACCCTGTGGTGCCGAGTTCGGACTTGCCGACGAGATTGGGGAAAGTACGGCCGTCCGACGACAGCAGCGCCAGGCCGCGTGCGACATAGAGCACGCCGAGCGTGGCAATGAAAGGCGCAACGTTAAGCCTGGTGATCAGCAAGCCGTTGACGGCGCCGATCAATATGCCGACGGCAAGCGTGATCAGCGCGATCTCGAAGACGTTGAAATAGATGGTGTAGCCGACCTGCAGGTCGATGCCGTTGAGCACGAGGTAGCCAGCCACCATGCCGCACAGGCCGACGATCGAGCCGACCGACAGGTCGATGCCGCCGGTGATGATGACGAAGGTCATGCCCATTGCGAGGAATGCGTTCAGCGCCACGTGCTTCGACATCAGGATAAGATTGGCGGCCGATAGGAAATTGGGGGCGGCTATCGAGAAGAATAACAGCACGGCGATCAGCGCGATGAACGTCCTCGCCTTCATCAGCGTCAGCAGGACCGACCCGCCCGACATGGAGTTGACCGCCGCCTTGGCTGGGATGTCAGTCATGCGCCTTGCTCTCCGTGCGGGACCGGTCCGTGGCCGAAGGCCGAGGCAGCGACGAGTGCGGCCTCCGTCGCCTCGGCGCGGTCGAACATGCCGGTCAGTTTTCCATTGCTCATTACCGCGATGCGGTCGGACAACGCCATCACTTCGTCGAGATCGGAGGTGGCAAACAGAATCCCCAGGCCGTCGCGCGACAGCTTGCGCATGGTGCGGAACACGTCGGCCTTGGCGCCGACGTCGATGCCGCGGCTGGGCTCGTCCATCAGCAGCACCTTCGGGCCGGTGAGCAGCGCCTTGCCGATCACCACCTTCTGCTGGTTGCCGCCTGACAGCGACGAGACTTCCTGCGCCGGATCGGCGACCTTGATCGCCAGTTCGCGCACCGTCCGGGCCACCGCCTGTCTTTCGGCGGCACCGCGAATGTGGAACAGGCGCACGAACCGCGACAGGCTGGCCAGCGTCAGATTGCTGGCGACGGAGAGGATCGACACCAGCCCTTCGCGCTGGCGGTCTTCGGGGATCAGCGCCAGGCCGCGCCGGATGCGCCGCGTCGTGTCCCGCTCGTGCACTTTTTTGCCGGCAATGAATATCGTGCCCGTCGAATGGCCGCGGCGGCCCATGATGCAGTCGAACAGCTCGCTGCGTCCGGCGCCCATTAGGCCATAGATGCCGAGAATTTCGCCGGCGCGCAGCGATAGCGAGACGTGATCGACCGCAAGCCCGCCGGTGACGCGCGGCAGGCAAATGTCCTCGGCGCGGAATATTTCCTCGCCCGGCACGTGGCCGTCGGCCTTGGCGAAGTCCTTGGCGTCCGAGCCGATCATCTGCCGCACGATCCACTGGGTGTCGACGTCTTTCATCTCCGCCTGGCCGGTGATGCGGCCGTCGCGTAGCACCGTGATGGTGTCGCCGATGCGGATCAGCTCCTCGAGCCGGTGCGAGATGTAGACGATTGCCACGCCGCGTGCCTTGAGGTCGGCAATCACCTTGAACAGGATCTCGACTTCCGCCGCGCTGAGCGCCGAGGTCGGTTCATCCATGATCAGGATGCGCGCATCGAGCGAAACCGCCTTGGCGATCTCGACCAGCTGCTGCTGGCCGATGCGCAGATCCTCGACCAGCATGTCGGGCCGGATGCCGGCTTCCAGGCGTTCAAGGAACTCCGCCGCGCGGCGCTCCTGCTCCTTGCGGTCGATCTTGTGGAAGCGGTTGGTGATCTCGCGGGTGGCGAAAATATTTTCGGCGACAGTCAGATTGCCGAACAGATTCAGCTCCTGGAAAACCATGCCGATGCCGCGGCTCACGGCATCACCGGAAGACGAGAATGAAACCTCCTCGCCGTCCAGCAAGATGCGCCCGAGCGTCGGTTGCTCGACGCCGGCGATGATCTTCATCAGCGTCGATTTGCCGGCTCCGTTTTCGCCGACCAGCACGTTGACCGCGCCTTTGCGCACCTCGAAATTCGCCCGCTTGACCGCGACGGTGCCGGAATAGACTTTCGAGACGTCCTCCAGCTTCAGGATGACATCTTGATCGCCGGTCATGGCTTCGGCCCGATCTTTGCCTCCGCCGGCGTCACCAGCGGCAGGTCCTGGCCACTGCCCGGCGTATAGGCGCCAAGTACCTCGACGCTGCGGCCCTCGAGTGCCTCGCGCGGCAGCTTGGAAAGCACGGTCTTGTCGGCGTAGGCGTTGAAGGCCTTGCCGAACTGGGCGAAGTCGATCTGGTTGGTGAAATCGTTGAACTGGATGAAGTCGAGGCTGTCGCGCAGCGCGGTTCCGCGCATGGCGGGTCCGATCTGCACCCGCGCGTCCGCCTTGCCGTCGCCGTCGGCATCGATGTCCATCGTCGCCGCGCGTGACTGTGTGTTGGCTGCCACGACCTTGCCCTCGAGCCGAACCGCGAAGGTCCATGGCGAATTCGCCTGCTTTTTCGGATTGCCGTATTTGGCGCCGGCAGCGGCGGGATCGGTCTTGGCCAAGGCATGAACCTCGGGAAACGGCCCGGCCTTCTGCTGCAGATAGGGTATCACTTTCGCCGCCCAGATGTCCTCGACCATCTTGTCGGGATTGAACGCGGAGCCAGTGCCGCCGTTTTCCGCCGACGGCGTCGGCAGGATCTTGCAGGCGGTCAGGCTGCCTATTGCTGCGAGGAACAACGCGACAAAGATCGGCCGGGTCAGCGTGTTGAACATGTCGGCTCGTTCGGCATGGCAGTCAGGAGCACCCAAAGAAATGGAAGAAAGGGCGAAATGGAAGCAAGGGACGAACCGGAGGCTCGTCCCTTGCTGCTGATGTTACACCGGCTCAGTTGGTGAGCGCGAATGTCTCCAGCTTGGCGGCATTGTCGCCATTGACCAGGACGCAGTCCATCAGCTGCTTTTCCTCGGCCGGAGACTTCTTGTTCTTGATGAAGTCGTTGGCCTGCTCGACCGCCATCTGCGCCTGCGCGAAGGCCGGCTGCAGGACTGTCGCCTTGATGCCGCCGGAGGTGATCGAGTCGCGCACGTCGTTCGACCCGTCGAAGCCGACGACGATGACGTCCTTGCGGCCGGCAGCGGCAAGTGCCGCATAAGCGCCCATCGCCATCGTGTCGTTGCCGGAGATCACGCCCTTGATATCGGGATTGGCCTGGAGGATCGATTCCATCTTTGAATAGGCCTCGGTCTGGCTCCAATTGGCCGACTGCTGCGCCACCATCTTCAGGTCCGGATAGTCGTCGATGACGTCGTGGTAACCCTTGGAGCGGATGCCGGCATTGGTGTCGGATTCCTTGCCGACGAGCTCGACGAAATTACCCTTCTCGCCCATCAGCTTGACGAATTCCTGTGCGCCGAGCTGGGCGCCCTGATAATTGTTGGAGACGATCTGCGCGACGGCAACGCCGGTGGCATTGATCTCGCGATCGATCAGGAAGGAAGGAACGCCCGCGTCCTTGGCCTTCTGCACAGCGGCGACCGTGGCGTCGGCGCCGGCATTGTCAAGGATGATCGCCTTGGCGCCGCGGCCGATCGCCGTGTCGATCAGCTCGGACTGCTTGTTGGCGTCGTCGTCATGGACAAGCACCAGCGCTTCATAACCGAGTTCCTTGGCCTTGGCTTCCGCGCCGACGGCTTCGGCCTTGAAGAACGGATTGTCATGCGACGGCGTGATGATGGCAATGAGATCCGCCGCATAGGCGGGTGCGGCGGTACCAAGCGCCAGCATGCCGGCAAAAGCCGCAAGCGTCATTCTGCGTGTCAGTTTCATGTATTCCTCCCGTTGAAAATTCGTGCCTTGTCCCAAGGCTATATGCATTCGATTTCGTTAGCCGGCCGTAGGCGGCGGGTCGCGTCAGATTCACAAGCCCTTGGCCGGCTTCACCTCGACGGATCGCTCCCCCTATCCTCCACTCATCCAGCCCTGAGCCTGCTGCGAAGCTTGACGGTCCGATCCATCGAACAGCTAAGCCAACTGGTATAATGAGTCAATGACAATTTCAGGTGACATGTTCCGGAAGACGCGTCGGCGCTCCCTCAAGTGATGCGCTGAATGCTCGCGGCAATCTCCTCCGGTTCGAACACCCGTTTCCAGTCGTCGCGCATCAGTACCGGCTTGCCGAACTCTATCGCCTTGTTGCAGGCGTCGGAGAACACGCCTTTGGTTTCGCCGAAGATGACGGCGCCAAGCACGTTCATATGCCCAAGCAGGAAGTCGAGCGCCGCCTGCTTGTCGACCCCGCGCGCCACCACCTCGTCGACGGCCTCTTTCATGATGACGAGCAGCGAGGCGCACACCGTTTCAGAAAGGCCGGGCTCGAGCAGCGCCATCTGATCGACCGTGACGCGATGCGAGCGCATGACCGGCGCCCAGATGATCTTTGCGATCGCCTCACCCTTGGCGAAATCTTCCTCCGGTCCCTGCATCAAGGCGCTGACCATGTGCTGCTTGGCCTTGACGCCGCCGAAATAATCCTTCTTGGCCGCCATGTCGGTCTCGTCGTTGAAGATCGGCGGATGGCACGGGTGGGTGACGAAATAGGTCAGGTCCGGCCGCTTCGGCAGGTGGCCGGCGAAAGGTGCTGCGGCGTCGAGCACGACGACCATGGTGCCTGACGCAAGCTTGCTCTCGATACTCGCCGCAACCTTGCCGATATGCGTGTCCGGAACCGCCAGGATCACCACATCGGCGCCATCAAGCGCCTCATCGGCGCTGACGGCATCGATGCCGAGGCCCGACTTAAGCCGCTCGCGGCCGGCGTCGCTGACCTCGACATGGCGTATCGTATAGGGAGATCCGCGAAAATTGGTCGACAGACGGTAACCCATTTTGCCGCCCGCACCAAACAGCGCAATCGTTGTCATGTGTCCGTTACTCCTGAATTCCAACGACGGCCCTGCCGATCGTCATCCCATTGACTTGTGAGCACATTGCCGCCGGTTGGCGGATTAGAGAACGCAGGGGAGCCGCCGCTCAAATGACGATGCCATGGACGATGTCTCGGGCGCCCGGATGTCCAGCACAGCGCAGCTACGCGGAGCATGCTACCTTAGGTACACATTATACCAGCATACCAAATTGGCAAGCGGCCATGGCACGGCTCTGACCACTTGCTCGGTCGTCGTTTACCTCCTGTTCAACGGCAAGGAGCAATCATCGCGCTGAACCGCCGATCGGCGGGATGATTCGCAGCGAACAAAGGCCCATGCTCGAAACGTCACTCTACAGCCCGGTCAAGGCCTTCCTCGAAGGCCTGGGATTTATGGTCAAGGGCGAGATCGGCGGCTGCGATCTGCTGGCGCTGAGTGCCGACTCTCCACCGATCGTCGTCATCTGCGAGCTGAAGCTGAAGTTCAATCTCGAACTCATCCTCCAGGGCGTCGACCGTATGGCGGCGAGCGACGAGGTCTGGCTAGCGGCATGCATGTCGGCCCGTGGCAAGGGCCGTGAGAGCGATGTGAGATACCGCAATCTCTGCCGTCGGCTCGGCTTTGGCCTGCTTGGCGTGCGACCGAACGGCGAGGTTCAGGTGCTGCTCAGCCCGACGGCATTGGCTCCGCGTCGCGATCCCCGGCGCCGCTCGAAGCTAATTGACGAACATCGGCGTCGGCAGGGCGATCCTGTCGCCGGCGGCGGCTCGCGTGCGCCGATCATGACCGCTTATCGCCAGCAGGCGCTGGCATGCGCCGCAGCCCTCGCCGACGGCCCAAAGCGGCCGCGTGACTTGAAGCCCAACCTGCCGAACGCGCCTAAGATCCTGCTGCACAATGTGTATCGCTGGTTCGCGCGCACCGATCGCGGGATCTACGAACTGACCGCTCAGGGCCGTGAGGCGTTGCAGCGCTGGCCGCAGCCCGATCGCAGCCACACCGCTGCCTGAGACAGGCAACGCCGGATTTCGCGCCCTGCTTTCCGCGACAATCACGGCTTTCGGCAAGACATCACCTCGGTCACGGAACCATATTTCGACACGATGGTTTTGTCGTCACCGAATTGATCGTCCGCTGAGCAAACGGAAGGAACGGCCATGCGCCTATCGACGACAATTGCCACACTTTCGGCACTGGCCCTTGCCTCGCCGGTCTATGCGCAATCCGTGGGACCAGAGCTTGCCCCTGTCCCGCCGACGGCCCCGCAAACCCTGCCAGAGCAAGCCACGCCCGAAGGGACCACTCCCGACCAGGCTACACCTGACCAAGCCTTCTCCGCCCAGAATTTCACCGCAGTGACAATCGTGGCGATGGAGGATCTGCCTCCTGACATCAAGGCACAGGCGGAGGCCGTCGTCACTCAGACCAGCGCCGAGGATTTGCGCATCCTGCAAAGTTCGATCGACGCATCGCCGCAGGCGGCATCGGCGCTGGCGGCGAACGGGCTTAATTCCACGCAGGTCGTGGCGGCCAATATCGACGGCGACGGCACGCTGACGCTGATCATCCAGACGACGACGTGAGCGGCTGAAAGCGGACAAGCCGGCTCCGGCACGGAAACGAAGGCCGCCCGATCGCGGAGGACTGTCATGGCCGAGGCTGCAGTTCGCAACTTCACCATCAATTTCGGGCCACAACATCCCTCCGCTCACGGCGTCCTGCGGCTGGTGCTCGAACTCGACGGCGAGATCGTGGAACGCGCCGATCCCCACATCGGCCTGCTGCATCGCGGCACCGAAAAGCTCATCGAGTACAAGAACTACCTGCAGGCCTTGCCCTATTTCGACCGGCTCGACTACGTCGCGCCGATGAACCAGGAGCATGCATTCTGTCTCGCCGCCGAGAAGCTCCTCGAAATATCGGTTCCGAAACGCGGACAGCTCATCCGCGTGCTTTTCTGCGAAATAGGCCGGCTGTTATCGCACCTCCTCAACGTCACCACGCAAGCCATGGACATCGGCGCGCTGACGCCGCCGCTCTGGGGTTTCGCCGAGCGCGAGAAGCTGATGGTCTTTTATGAGCGCGCGTCCGGCGCCCGCATGCACGCGAATTATTTCAGGGTCGGCGGCGTGCATCAGGATCTGCCGTCGGAACTCCTCGACGACATCTGGAAGTTCTGCGATCCGTTCCTCAAGGTCTGCGACAATCTCGAAGAGCTGTTGACCGAGAACCGCATTTTCAAGCAGCGCAATGTCGATGTCGGCGTGATCGGCCTCGACGATGCCTGGGCCTGGGGCTTTTCCGGCGTGATGGTGCGCGGATCGGGCGCGTCCTGGGACCTGCGCAAGGCGCAGCCATACGAATGCTATTCGGAGATGGATTTCGATATCCCGGTCGGCAAGCATGGCGACTGCTACGACCGCTATCTCGTCCGCATGGAGGAAATGCGCCAGTCGGTCCGGATCATGCGGCAATGTCTGGAAAAGTTGCGCTCACCAGAAGGTCAGGGGCCGGTCGCGATCCCGAACCGCAAGATCACGCCGCCGCCGCGTGCCACGATGAAGCGCTCGATGGAAGCGACGATTCACCACTTCAAACTTTATACCGAAGGCATTCGCGTGCCGAGCGGTGAAGTCTATGCCGCCGTCGAGGCGCCGAAGGGTGAATTCGGCGTCTACCTCGTGTCGGACGGGGGCAACGTTCCCTACCGATGCAAGATCCGCGCACCTTCCTTCGCCCACCTGCAAGCGATGGATTTCCTGTCCCGAGGCCATATGATCGCCGATGTTGCCGCAATCATCGGCTCGCTCGACATCGTGTTCGGAGAAATCGATCGCTAGTTTAGCCAGGTCGCAGGATCTTCCCCGATCGCAGGATCATTCGTCGTTAGTAGCCGCGCAGGCAGGCCTGGACGGCGCTCGACGCCGGTCAGACGAAGGCTCTCACCTTCGGCGGGCCAGCTCAAATTCTCACATCAAAGACGGACGCATGGCCGCGACAAGGCGCAGCCAAGCGTCGAGGAGTTTCACAATCTGCGCGGCCCGACGGGGCACGAGCCCTTCCAAGTTCGGAAGCGCTCTCCACGGCGCGGAAAGAACGCGTGTTCCGCCGTTCCTCGTACCGCCTCAATGCACGATCAAGCCCTTCATCCAGGCAACAAATCTGTTGCCGCGAACTATCCCGCGCACCCTGGCAGCGGCCCATCTCGCTTGCATCGTAGCGCCGACATGGCAATGGCAGACGATTTGGTGCAACTGCCGGTCGCTCAGTTCGAAGAAGCGCTTTGCCTCACCATAGGTATCATCGCTGAGGCCCATGGCACGCAGAACCGGATCCTCAAAGGCGACAGTGAGCGGCGTCCCAGCGCCACGCGATCTGTCACGCGCTTCCCTGTTCATATATTCGGTGCCTGGAAGCGCCCCAAGGCATCGCGTCGGATTTTGTTCGAGAAGTTCCGCCCAACGTTCAATCCGCTGGGTTCGAGTCATCGCCGGATACGCCGCGAAGGACTCAACTTCCGCGACGGCCTGCAGTTGGTCGAGTGTTTGATGTTTCATGGTCGGCTCCTGTCGACAGGTGAATTCGCCCACGCCTACATGAGCAATTATCGCGCCATGGAGCGCTGACAAGGCCGGACCGTCGCAACATGAGGCGTACGGATCACCTGCCCGGTGAAGCGGCGCTCGAATTCCGACGCGCCCCCGCCTGTGTTCGATGTCGACCCGTTAACCGAACCCGTTTTCCGAACAGGAACTTTTGCGGAAGCTTGCCGTTTGGCTTTGCGTCCGCTTCGGCGGCTGCATATCAGTCTTGAAAGCAATTCCGTTGGACACGAAGCCTCAACGCGTCGAACAAGACGTCGAGCCTGTAAATGAAACCCGGGAGCAACCGGCCCCGGTTCGAGAATCTCGTGAGCGATCGGCAGAGCCCCGGCAGGAAAAACCCGACGGGAATGCCTCGCAACGAAAGGCCGGTCTGCTCGGCTTTCCCAGGCGCCATCCCTATGCGGCCGCAGCCATCGCGCTTGCGCTGTTGCTCGTCGCGGCAGGCATCGCGATCTGGTGGCTGAACGCTCGCCAGTACGAATCGACCGACGACGCCTTCATAGATGCGCGCACAGTGACGATCGGTGCGCAAATAGCCGGCCGCATTACCGAGCTGGCGGTTACCGACAATCAGCATGTACAGGCGGGCGATGTCCTCCTGCGTATCGACGACAGCGACTATCAGGCAAACCTGAAGCAGGCCGATGCCGGCGTCGCCGCGGCCGAGGCCGAAATCGTCAATGTCGCCGCCCAGATCGAGGCTCAAAACGCAAAGGTAAACGCTGCCCAGAGGCAGGTTGCACAGGCCAAGGCAGCGCTGGATTTCGCCAAGGCCGAGGATCAACGCAATCGCGAACTCCTGGCCAGGGGCACAGCAACGCAGCAGCAGGCGCAGCAGGCGGCATCGACGTTGCGTCAGGACCAGGCCGCGCTGGACAGCGCCGAGGCCAATGTCGCCTCCGCAAAAAGCCAGGTTTCGGTCTTGCAGGCACAGGCCAGGAGCGCCGAGGCGCAGCTCGAGCAGGCAAAGGCCAGCCAGGAGCAAGCCCGCACGACGCTGTCGCGCACGACTATCACAGCACCCGCAGCCGGGCGCGCAACGAGCATTTCCGCCGCTAAGGGCACCTACGCCCAACCCGGCCAGGTATTGATGATGTTCGTTCCCGACGAGGTCTGGGTGAAGGCCAATTTCAAGGAGACGCAGCTCGATCTGATGCGGCAGGGACAGCCGGTCGACATCGACATCGACGCCTACCCGGACAAGTCCTTCCATGGCCGCGTCGACAGTATCCAGGCCGGCAGCGGCACCGCCTTCAGCCTCCTGCCGGCCGAAAATGCCACCGGCAATTACGTCAAGGTGGTGCAGCGCGTGCCGGTCAAGATCGTCTTCGACAAGCCGCCGGATGTGCTTCTCGGGCCAGGCCTGTCGGTGGTGCCGACGGTCAAGGTGCGATGAACGGCGAAACCACCAGAAATCAGGGCGAAAGCCGATCCGCCGCCGGGACACACAATCCGTGGCTCATCGCCGTCGTCGTCTCCATCGCCACTTTCATGCTGGTGCTGGACACCTCGATCGCCAATGTCGCCCTGCGCAACATCGCCGGCAGCCTGGCGGCCGGAATGGATGAAAGCACCTGGGTGATTACCACCTATCTCGTTGCCAACTCGGTGATCATTCCGGTCAGCGGCTGGCTGGCAAGCGTCATCGGCCGAAAGCGCTACTACATGCTCTGCGTGGCGACCTTCACCGTCGCGTCGCTGCTGTGCGGACTGGCGCCCAACCTGGAACTGCTCATCCTGTTCAGGGTCCTTCAGGGCCTCGGCGGCGGCGGCATGGCGCCAAGCGAGCAATCGATCCTTGCCGACACCTTTCCGCCTGAAAAGCGCTCGCAGGCCTTCGCGCTTTACGGCATTGCCGTCATCGTCGCACCGACGGTCGGGCCGACGATCGGCGGCTGGCTGACCGACCATTTCTCCTGGCACTGGATCTTCTTCATCAACGTGCCGTTCGGCATCCTGTCGCTGGCCCTGGTGCAATGGCTGTTGGTCGAACCGGACGTACTCGAACGCGAACGCAAGGAACGGCTGAAGGGCGGCCTGAAGATCGACGGGATCGGGTTCGTCCTGGTGGCGACGGCCTTGGGGTGCCTGGAGATTTTTCTCGACCGGGGCCAGCGCTACGATTGGTTCGCCTCGGATTTCATCACCACTTTCGCAGTGATTTCCGCGATCGCGTTCCTGCTGCTTATCCCATGGGAGCTCAGTCGCAGCGATCCGGTCGTCGACATGCGTCTATTGTTCACGCGCCAGTTCGGCACGGCCTTCCTGGTCATGATGGCGGTCGGTGCTATCCTGTTCAGCACCACCCAGATCGTGCCGCAGCTGCAGCAGACGACATTTGCCTACACCGCGACGCTCTCGGGCCTTTCGATGATGCCGGGCGGCATCGCCATGCTGATCTTGATGCCGGTGTCCGGATTTGTAGGCAGCATCGTGCAGCCCAAATATCTGATCATGATGGGCATGTCGGTGGTCGCAGTGGCCCTCTGGCATATGACCTCGCTCACCCCGGACGCCAGCTTCCGCTTCTTTGCCTTTGCCCGTGTTTTCCTGATGGTCGGGCTGCCGTTCCTGTTCATTCCCATCTCGACCGCGGCCTATGTCGGCCTGCCCCCGCAGAAGACCAACCAGGCATCGGCGCTGATCAACGTTGCACGCAATATCGGCGGCAGCATCGGCGTCTCGCTGTCCAACACCGTCATTGCGCAAAGCTCCCAGATCCATCAATCGAATCTGGTCGGCCACACCGTGCAGTCGTCGCCCGCCTATCAGCAGGCGCTTCGGCAGGCGACCGAGCATTTCGTCGCCCAGGGTTCGCCGATGGTCGAGGCGAAGCAGCAGGCGATCGGCTGGCTTGGCCAGTTGATCGCCCGCCAGGCCACGCTGCTCGCCTATGTCGATGTCTTCCGCTACTGCGCGGTGGCAACCGCCCTGCTCGTTCCACTTGCTCTGCTGCTGCGATCAAGCAAGTCGGGCAGCAGACAGGCGAATCCGGAGATGGGCTGACCAGAAGGCGGGAACCAGCTGACCCATTGCGTTGTTCTGCGCCAAGAGGAGATGATCACGATGGCCACTATTCCCACACCCGAGCCAACCCCGACCCCGGTGCCGCCGCCTCCCATCCCCGATCCCAAGCCCGTGCGTGAGCCGGACCCCGACAGGCTCCCCGACGAGGACCCCATTCCCAATCCGGATGAAAACGATATTCCGCCGAAGCGGGCGTTCAATATCTAGCCTATTAGATTTCGAGCACAGCGTAGGGGCGGCCGGTCGGCTTGGCGACATGCATGGCAACGTTATAGACCGACGCCCCGCCCGGTGTGCGGCCCTCGTAGGCGCCGCGATGCGCATGGCCATGCACCACCGCGCTGACCTGGAACCGGTCTATTGTCTCGGCCAGGCGTGACGAACCGAGAAACGGGAAGATCTCCAGCGGCTCGCCTTCGACCGTCTCGACGACAGGCGCGTAGTGCAGAACGACAAGCGTGCGTTTGGCGCGGACCTGCCGCATTGCGTTTTCAAGCCGCATCGCTTCGTTCACGCTTTCCGCCACCATCGACTTGATGGCCGGTTCGCCGAAGGAGCCGAGCATGCGCGATCCAAAACCGCCAACGAAACCCTTGACCCCGACGAACCCGACCTCGTGAATCTCCGTCGCCTCGCCGTCGAGCAGGTGAACGCCCGCCTGGCGCAGAATGTCGGTGACCTGCTCGACGGCGCCTGACTCATAGTCGTGGTTGCCAAGTACGGCGACGACCGGGATCGTGCAGGCACGCAGTTCCTCGGCAAGGATTTCGGCCTCCCGAGGCTTGCCGAGGTTGGTAAGGTCGCCGGTCAGCACGAGAACCTGGGCTGCACGCGACATCTCGCCGAAAAGATCGCGGTACGAGGCCTGGTCCTCCTTGCCGACATGCAGATCGCCAATGGCGGCGACTTTGAGTGCGCTGCCGTTTTCCGCCTTCGGCGAAGCAGTTTCGAGCTCGTCAGCCATTGCTATGTTCTCCTTCACCGCCGACGTCGGCAAAACCCCAGTCGTTGACGTCGATCTCATAGTCAGTTCGTGAAAGCATGCGCCCACGGCAGATTTTCATCCGGGAAGGTGGCAATTCGCGCTGCTTGGCCAGCCGGTCAAGCAGCTCGTCGAGCAGCCAGGCGGGCACGCGGCCCCGCTCCGTCGGATAGATCCATCGGAAGTTCAAGAGATGCATCAGCAGAACTTCCCAATGAACTTCCATGTAGGAAAGCAGCCTTTGCCAGTCGATCTGGTCGTGGGCCTTGAGGATGGTGTGCGCGACGTCGGCACCATCGTGGCGACCGCGGTCCTGGATGAAACTTTTGGACCAGATAAGCTCGGTGGGCCCGATGATCCGCACCTGGCTGCCCAGCAATTCGCCCTGACGGGCGTGCTCCAGCCACTGGTCGTCGACAGGCATTGTGCCGTTCATCGAGGCGAAAATGACGTCGAAAAAATGGGTGCCCTTGAACACTTTGCCCAGCCACCGGTCGTCCTCGACCACGACGGCGTAGCCGATCTGCTTAAAATGGGCGAGGATGCGTGGGCAGTCGCCGGCCTTGCAGAAAATGTCGAGATCCTTGGTCTGGCGGATGATCCCGGTATAGGCGCTTACGGCATAGGTGCCGGCGACGAGAAAGGGGATGCCGGTCGCGACAAGTTCGCGGATCGCTTCGATGTAAAAGACCTCCGCCTCGGCATTGCGAAGCGTCGGGGCGGCTTTTGGATCGACCGACGGAACGGATGCCGGGATAGCACTTTCCGGTGGGGGATTAATGATCATAGCAATGGCTCCTGGCCCGGCAGACCAGCAGCCGCCTGTATCTAATAGCCAAGCATGCCCGATGGTTCCCGCCGTTACGCGGCACTGCCGCTCTCGCCTGCTGCATCAGGCGGACACGCCGCCGTGGCAGGCCTTCGAAGCGGTCATGGTTGTCGGCTGCGGCGCGGCCCTAAAAGGATATGTGAGCGGTCATTTTTGGCGTCAAGATCGCAGCGCGGTCAGCCTCAAGGGCGTCGAGGCGGAGTAGGCCCGCTATCATCCTTGGGTCCGGAGAGGATTGGCTTCAACATGGTTCCCGAGCTGTCGGAGGCGCTGCGCACCCGGCGCAACAGCCACCTGAGCGCCCGCGGCCAGACCGACTCTGTTTGCCGGAAAGCTGCAGGCGGTGTGGCGAAAAGGCCATTCTCCATTTTGTAGTCCCTCACTGTCTCAGTCCAATCAGCGTTCTTCAACGAGCAAAGCTTGTGTTGGTTCCGCGTCGCCATCGGCGGGAGCACGGGCTGGACAGGCGAAGTCATCATTGGTGGGTTCGAGCGGGCTGGCCCTCTGCAGCGAAATCAGTGGCCTCGGCGATCAAGTCGCGGAATTCAGCCCACTAGCCGGCGGGATTCAGCTCGTATCCTGATGCGCCGGCTCTGGACACGACCCGCGAAGGCTGAAATTGTGATCGGCATTTTCCAGTTGCAAATTTGGTTGGGCTCGGCGGGGATGGCGCTGGTTTCTGAAGACATTGCCAGCCATCCGGCACTGCGTCGCCATGTCCAGGCTCAGTCGCGGACGCTTCTCTAGACCTATGAAGCGAACCCGCGGCTGGCATCCGTATTCGCCACGCAACAGCGTTGGCTGATGGCCCATATCGGCCTTGGCTTGTATTTCAATCGAGAGCCGGACGGTCATCGCAAGGGACTTACGTCCGCACGGTTCATGGACGACATCTGCCGGCATTCGGTGGCCAGCCGCAACACCGCCGATGCCTTCCTGAAGGAGATGCTGCATTACGGTTTCATCCGGCATCTGCCGATTAAATATGGGCGCATCCGCCCCTTTGAGCCGGCCGCGGGCACTCTGGAGACGGTTGCCGGCTGGGTCATGGCTCATCTCAAAACGCTGGACAGCCTGGACGGTGTATCTCGACTGGCTGCATTCGTCGTACAACCGGATGTGCTCGCCAAACTGCAGCCGCTGGTGGCCGACGGCCTGCTTTCGTCGCATGCCGTGCGGCAGCCAAAACAGACTTTTTCCTTGTTCACCTGGCTCGACAATGGCGGCATCGTCATGGATTGGCTGATGTCCGGCGTCGACCCCGATCATGCCGACCTGGACCGAATCCCGACCGGTGTCGTCTCAATCGGAGATTTCGCGAACTGGCTCAAGCTTTCCCGCACTCACCTGTCACGCAAATTGCGCGATGCCGAGGAACTCGGCAGCATCGGCTGGCTGGGCCAGCGCGGTCACTCGGTCATGTGGGTGTCGAGCGAGTTCTATCAGGAATACATGACCGCCCAGGCGGTCAAGCTCGCCATCATCGATGCAGCCTTCGACAATTGTGTTGTAACTTCCGAAACCAGCTGAACCGCGAGCCGACCGCCGTCGTGGCAGCCTTGGCGCCGCCGCGACGGAGGTCTGGCTTTTCAATCGATGTCGAACGACACGCCCTGCGCAAGCGGCAGCGCTTTGGAATAATTCACCGTATTGGTGGCGCGCCGCATATAGGCCTTCCAGGCATCGGACCCCGACTCGCGGCCGCCGCCGGTCTCCTTCTCGCCACCGAAGGCACCGCCGATCTCGGCCCCTGACGTGCCTATATTGACGTTGGCGATGCCGCAGTCCGATCCGTCGACGCTGAGAAAGCGCTCGGATTCCTGCAGGTCGCGGGTAAAGATCGAGGATGACAGCCCCGCTCCCACCGCATTGTGTTCTTCTAGCACGGTGTCGAAGTCCGAATATTTCATCACATAGAGGATGGGCGCGAAGGTTTCCTCCGTCACCGGCGAAACCTGCCGCGGCATTTCAACCAGCGCCGGACGCACATAGTAGGCCTCGGGGTGACCGTTCTCGACCCGCATTCCGCCGGTTATCTTACCGCCATGCGAAGCCGCCTCCTCCAGCGCCTTCTGCATATTCTCGTAGGCAGCCTTGTCGATCAGCGGGCCAACCAGAGCGCTTGTCTCCAGCGGATTGCCGACCGAGACGCTCTCATAAGCCTTCTTCAGGCGCGGAACGAGCTGGTCATAGACGCTCTCATGCACGAACAGGCGCCTGAGCGTCGTGCAGCGCTGGCCGGCCGTGCCCATGGCGCCGAAGGCGATAGCGCGGAGCGCCATGTCCAGATCGGCCGTCGGGCAGACGATGCCGGCATTGTTGCCGCCGAGCTCCAGCACCGCACGGGCAAAGCGCTTCGCCAGCCGTGGGCCGACATCCCTGCCCATGCGTGTCGAGCCGGTGGCCGAGACCAGCGGCACCCTGGGATGGTCGACCAGGATCTCGCCGACGGCGCGATCACCGATCAGCACCGGCGCCAGCCCTTCCGGCGCATCGCCGAAACGTTCTGCTGCGCGCTTGAAGATCGCTTCGCAGGCGAGCGCCGTCAGCGGTGTCTTCTCCGACGGCTTCCACACAACCGCGTCGCCGCAGACCAGCGCAAGTGCCGCGTTCCACGACCATACCGCCACCGGAAAGTTGAAGGCCGAAATGACGCCGACCACGCCGAGCGGATGCCAGGTTTCCATCATGCGATGGCCGGGACGCTCGGTGGCGATGGTCAGGCCGTACAATTGCCGAGAAAGACCGACGGCGAAATCGCAGATGTCGATCATCTCCTGCACTTCGCCAAGACCCTCGGATGGGATCTTGCCAACTTCGATCGATACCAACCGGCCAAGCTCGGCCTTGTGTGTGCGCAACTCTTCGCCGAGCAGCCGCACCAGCTCTCCGCGCTTGGGAGCTGGCACCTGCCGCCACGCCAGGAAAGCCTTGTGGGCATTGTCGATGGTCGTTGCCGCATCGGCCGGCGAGATGGTCTTCAGCGCGGCGATCTGCTCGCCGGTCACCGGGCTGCGCACGATGAGGTCGCCGCCCGTAAGCGCGCCCTCGGCAACGCCCAGTTTCGCCAGAACCCCGGCCGTTTCCTTCGCAATCGTCATTTCGTTTCGTCCCTTTCAGATCCCGTCGCTCATATGGCGTCGGTCCAAGCTTTTCGCCATACCGGTTCCTTGCCGGTCGGCATACCAGGCGCTGTCATGGCGTGGCATTACGCGTTTCAGGGAGAAATCGCCACCCCGGCATGGTCCAAGCCGGCGTCCGACTGTTGAACCAGCCAGATAGAGCGAACTAGCGTGCCGTCTTGGCGGCTTCCGGCACGGCGCTTTCTTTCATCAGCCGGTCGATATGCATGCGGATATGCGCTGCCTCGGCGGCCGTATTGGCAAGCGCGATGGCGCGGTCGAAAGCGACGCGCGCCTCCTCGCCGCGGCCAAGCTGCATCAGCAGTCCGCCCTTGAGGCCGAAGAAATGGAAATAGCCGGAAAGCCTTCCCTCCAGCGGCTCGATCATGGCGAGTGCGGCTTCCGGTCCACGCACCTTGGAGACCGCGACGGCGCGGTTGAGCGTCACCACCGGCGACGGCTGCATCTGCTCGAGCAGGCCGTAGAGCAGGTCGATCTCGTTCCAGTCCGTGTCCTCGGGCTTTTCCGCCCGCGCATGCAGTGCGGCGATCGCCGCTTGCACCTGGTAGGGACCGGGCTTGCGATGGCGCAACGCCTTATCGACCAGCGCCAGGCCTTCATCGATCATCTTGCGGCTCCACAGGCTGCGGTCCTGGTCTTCGAGCAGCACGATCTCGCCGTTCTCGTCGAAGCGAGCCGGCGAGCGTGCATGCTGCAGCAGCACCAGCGCCGTCAGCCCCATGATCTCCGGCTCGGTCTGGAACAGCCTGAGCAGCAACCGGGCCAGCCGGATCGCCTCTTCGCAAAGCGGCGCACGCGCCGAAGCCTCGCCGCTGTTGCTGGAATAGCCTTCGTTGAAGATCAAGTAGACCATGGCGGCGACGGCGGCGAGCCGTTCGGAGCGCTCGACCGCTCCCGGCGTCTCGAACGGCACCCCGGCGTCGGCGATACGCGCCTTGGCGCGCGTGATACGCTGCTCCATGGCGCTTTCACCGACGAGGAAGGCGCGGGCGATCTGCTTGACCGTCAGGCCGGAGACGATGCGTAACGCCACCGCGATCTGCTGTGTGGCCGGCAGGTCGGGATGGCAGCAGATGAACAGCAGCCGCAAAATATCGTCGCGATAATGCGCGCCGTCCAGCCGCTCGGCGACGTCGCTCTCGGCATCCTCCAGATCGGAGATCTGGTCCTCCTCCGGCAGCGGCGCCTGCTTGGCGCGCTTGCGCACCGCATCGATGCCGCTGTTGCGGCCGACGAAGATCAGCCAGGCTGCCGGATCGCGCGGAGGACCGTTTTTCGGCCAGTTGTTCAGTGCCCTCAGGCAGGCGTCCTGGAATGCTTCCTCCGCCGCGTCGAGGTCGCGGAAGTAGCGCAGCAATGCCCCCATCACCTGCGGGCGAGCGGTGCTGATTGCTGTGCTGATCCAGGCGAGTTCGGTCATGCGGAAACCTTGGCGGGATTGAAGAGCGAGACCGGCCGGATTTCATAGGAGCCGCCGCTCGGGTTGACCTCGGAAAGCTCGCGCGCGAAGTCGACGGCCTCATCGAGGTCGGCGCATTCGAGCGTGTAGAAGCCGAGGAACTGTTCCTTGGTTTCGGCAAACGGGCCGTCGATGACCACCGCTTCGCCCTTGATCTTCCTCAGCGTCGTCGCCGCCGTCGTCGGCAAGAGCCGCGCCACCGGGCCAAGCCGTCCCGCCTGGGCATATTTTTCCTGCACGCCGAGGAGTTTTTCCATGACCGCATCATCCTGCTCCTTGCTCCAGGAGCAGACGACGTCTTCAGAGGCATAGCAGAGGATCGCGTAGAGCATGGGTCGTCCTTTTCTCTGTCAAAGGACGAAACACTAGGACCGATCCCGACACCGCGTCGACAAAAAAATACGCTCCGTCCGGTGTCCCAGCCCCTAACTGAAATGTGGAATGCTTTCTGCTGCAAAAGTCGGTCGCATAACTTCGAATTTTTGCGACTGACTTTGCGGCAGGAACTTCCCTGAAAATTCAACGCCATCGATTTTGTCGCAAAACTTAGGAGTTTCGCGACACCGGAATCGATGCAATCGAGAAGTTGATGAACGTCGGATTCTCTCCAAAGAGCGGACGGTTCTCGCGTCGTCATCCCAGGCTGCCTATGATGCGGCATGGAAGCAAAAGTGTTCATTCGTGACGATGGCGAAACAGACGCAACGGGGGTTACGGATTCGATTCCATGGTGGAGCTTTGCGAAGACGGCGCTCTCGGTTGCTCTGTTGCGCCTGTCGGAACGCGGCAAGATCAACCTCGACGAAGCTGTCGAGGGGAAATCTTTCACACCTGCCCAACTCCTACAGCACGAGGCGGGGTTACCAGACTACGGTTCCCTTCCGGCCTACCACGCCGATGTTGAAGCGGGTCGTTCGCCGTGGTCTGTTGATGACCTGTTGAATGCAGTCGAAGCGGATCGGCTGCGATACGAACCCGGTCAAGGGTGGGCCTATTCGAACATCGGCTACCAGGAGGTCGCCCGATTGATCGAGGAGGCAACGAATGTCCCTCTTTCCGAGGCTCTTTCCAACCTCGTATTCATCCCTGCCGAACTCGCCACGGCCCGGCTCGCCCTCACTCCGGCTGATTTAGCAGACGTGCAGATGGGCGACGCGATCGGCTACCATCCGGCCTGGGTCTATCACGGATTGGTTGTCGGCACGGCGATGGATGCGGCCCGACTTCTTCGCCATCTACTCGCCGGCAATTTGGTCGACGGGAACGCGCTGTCCAGAATGCTCGAACACAGGCCGCTCCCGCAATTCCGCTCTGAACTCCATCCCGATCCAGCATACGGATTGGGGCTGATGCTGCGGGCAACGAACCCGCTCGCCCATCCCATCGGTCACAGCGGAAGCGGTCCCGGAAGTCGAATTGCCGTCTATGGGCAGCAGGGGAGAACATGCGTCGTTTGGGCAACCGCCGCTTCAAGCACCATTCCCGAGGCGGAAGTTTTCCGTGCCTTGGAAAACGGCGGCTTTTGACACCCCCACCCGAAGCCGATCGGCCGTTTTCCAACCTTCCGCGATCTTGCCGTATCGCGAAATTCCCGATTGAAGCGACAAAATAACCGGCAAATGCCGATTAGGCAGATTGCAGAACGCGCATTTCAACATGCAGTCCGGCCGCGACCACCATGTTGACGAGGGTGTCGAGGGCGAACAGGTTGATCTTACCGCGCAGGAGATCGGACACGCGGGGCTGCGTCACGCCGAGATGGCGCGCGGCTTCGACCTGCGTCCAGCCCTTTGCCCGGATATGCTGTTCCAGCGCCATCATCAGTGTGGAGCGGAGCTTCATGTTCTCTGCTTCGGCGGGGGTGTCTTCGATGGCGTCCCACACGCTTGCAAAAGTCTCGTTGCTCATTGGCCTAACTCCTTCATCAGATCGCCGTAGCGTTTCGCCGCCAGGTCCAGATCCATTTTGCTGGTCTTCTGCGTTTTCTTCTGAAAGCAATGCAGCACGTAGACCGCATCGGCGACTTTGGCGATGTAGATCAGCCGGAAGGCGCCGGCTTCGTCCCGAATCCTGATCTCCTGCACACCCTTCCCGATTGTCGCCATTGGCTTCCAGTCGGTTGGAGGTTGCTCATTCTGTACCTTGTCGAGCTGGTAGCCCGCTTCGCGCCGTGCCGAGTTCGGGAAAGCGCGCAGATCATTGAGGGCGCTGCCCCGGAACTTGAGCATTTTCATGCGGCGACTATACAAAAATTTGTATAGTCGCCGCAAGCCTCTTTTCTTCGGGCTGCATCAAGGGCTACTTGTCACCTTGCCGCACCCAGATCTGGATGCAAATAGTGCAAAAGTCAGGATTTTCGCGACACGAAGACAGCGGCTTTCGACCTCGAAGCGGCCATGACGGTCGGCGCAATCCGTGGTCAGGCAGGAACGTAAGTCAACCTGATGACCTCCCCGCCGACCCGATCGCTGGCCACAAGGCGGAGCGGCGGCCGAGGACCGGTGAAGAAGGGCTTGCCGTGACCAAGCACCACTGGGTGAAGGTAAAGACGGTATTCGTCGATCAGACCTAGGTCAGTCAGGCTTTGCGCCAACTCCGGTCCGGAAGCGGAAATCTCCCCTGTAAGCTGGGTCTTTAGCCCGCGTATTGCCACCTCGACGTCATCCATGACAAGCGTTGCGTTAGGGCCGACCGACTTCAACGAGCGGGACACGACCCATTTCGGCTGGCTTCGCCACGCCATCGCGAAGTCGCGTTGCTCGGGGGTCCACTCAGGATGGTTGTCATCCCAATAGCGCATGACTTCATACATGCGTCGACCGTAAATGCTGCCTGTCAGGTCGCGGACGTGGTCGATCCAATGACGAAAGAGAGCAGGATCAGGTCCAAATTCCTGATGGTCGACATAACCGTCGAGGGAGAGGTTCATTCCAAAAACGAGCTTCGCCATGCCGTAAGTTTCCGTGCCGGTCAGGGTATGATGGCCACCCTACTGCGTCATTCCTTTGTCGCGAAAATCCCGATTAAAGCGACAGTTTTGCGATTGAATTTTGCGACGCCGCAAAATGGGACATTTTGCTACAATCGGGTGCGCAGAATGCCGCACGAGGATATTTTCGGCAAGAAGATCGCCCAGCACACCAATGCTGCAAACGGATTCGGCACCTCTATCTGCTTGGTTTCCACATTTCGGTTGAGAGGTGGGTCCCGGCGTCAGCCCTCTCTCGCCTTCAGCCATCTCAAGACCAAGGCCTCCTCGTCGTCGAGCCCAGCGATCGAGCGCTTGCCTTTGTTGGCATCCGCCATTTCGTCCAGCAGCCGTCCTTCGGACCAGGCGCGGAACACTTCCGGATGGATGTAGCATTGGCGACAAACCGCGCGCGTATTGCCGAGCCGCTCGGCAACCTTGTCGATGACATTGTTCATCACCCGCTTTTGCTGCGCCTGGCTTTCCGGACGCTCGGTTTGCGCAAACAGCGACGCCGCATGGATGGTGCCACCCCAGGTTCTGAAGTGCTTGGAGCTGAACTCCGCTCCGGCGTTCTCCCTGATATAGCGGTTGACGTCGTCTGAGCGCACCGGATGCCTGTTTCCGTCCTCGTCGAGATACTGGAACAGTTTTTGGCCCGGCAGGTCCTGCGCTCCGCGCACGACCTTGGCAATCCGGCGATCGACAAGCTTCAATCTCCATTCCTTGCCGGATTTACCGATGAAGGCAAAACGCAGGCTCGAGCCCTTGATGTCGACATGGCGGTCACGCAGCGTGGTCAGCCCAAAACTCCTGTTGTAGCGGGCATAGGCGGCATTGCCGACACGGATCATCGTGTTGTCGAGCAGCCAGACGATAGCCGCAACGACGCGTTCCAGCGGCAGGCCGTGACGGCGCAAATCGACGTCGATCTGCCGCCGCAGTTCGGGCAGGCTTTCGGCGAAGGCGATCAGGCTCGAATATTTGACGCCGTCACGCTCCTCCGCCCAGTGCGGGTGATAGCGGTATTGTTTGCGGCCGCGCTGGTCCCGACCGGTCGCCTGGATGTGACCGTCGGCATCCGGCGAGATCCACACATCCGTCCAGGCCGGTGGAATGGCGAGCGCCTTGATGCGTGCCAGCGCCTCCCCGTCGACAATCCGCCCGTCGGGTCCTTTGTACGAGAACCCCTTGCCCGAACGCAGCCGGCGAATACCGGGTTCAGTGTCGGTGACATAGTTGAGCGAGGCCCGAACGGCCGAGGCTTGCGCGCCGTTCTCCAGCCCTCCGTTCTGCGGCACCCCGTTTTTTGGTGCAGCTTTCCTCACAGCCGATCGGCCAGACGACGATCCGGATTTGTCCAGCATGTCCTCTCCACGGAATTTCCGTAGATAAGCCGCTTGCCGGCTGCGGGTTCCAACGCCTCTTGATCTCTTGGTTCCAGAACAGCCTATCGACGTCGCCGTGCAACGAAGACGTGCGTCGTCACGCCTTTTCGAGCACGACCGGAATGACGTCGACCGCCTGCTCGCCGGCCTGTCCACCAGTGGTTTTCAGCACGCCGACGATCGGCGCCACATCGGAGTAGTCGCGGCCGTAGCCGACCGTGATATGGTCGTTGCTTGCCCGCATGCCATTGGTCGGATCGAATTCCTGCCAGCCGGCATCGCGCCCGCACCACACCTTGACCCAGGCGTGCATGGCGTCGGCGCCTTCGAGCCGCGGCTTCCCGCGCGGCGGGATGGTGCGCAGGAACCCGCTGACATAGCCCGCGGGAATACCGAGGCCGCGCAGGCCGGCGATCATGATGTGGGAAAAATCCTGGCAGACGCCGCGCTTCAGGCCAAAGGCGTCGCTGGCCCGCGTCTGCACGGTGGTCGCCTCGCCGTCATAGGTGAAATCGCGGTGAATGCGGTTGCACAGAGCCATGGCCGTGCCGACTGTCGAACTGCCGGCACTGCCTTTCGCATAGGCAGTGATTGCCGCGTCGATGCCGGCATGATCGCTGGCGGCCAGAAAGTGATGCGGCGAAGCCGGCGCCAGCGAGTGCACTGCGCCGAGTTCTTCCCTCAGCCGGCGTATGTCCGGCGATACGTCGAGCCCGGGTTCGGGCCGCGACACTGAAATACGCGCGCTCATCCTGATGTCGAGCGCATCATGCGCGTCACGAAAGGCGATCGAGGTGACACTGTTGCCGAAAAAGTCGGAAAAGTCGGAACGTTCGCTGGGCGCCGGCACAAAAGACAGTGAAGCGGCGATGACGCGCTGCACGCCAGGGATGGTCGGCGGCAGCACGCGCACCTGATGGCGGCCGCCGCCGGCCGCCGCATCATAGTCGTAACGCAGGTGAAGCCTGATGTCGTAGAGCATGCTGTCTCTACCCGAAATAGGCTTTGGCGAGGCTGTTGTAGAGCCCGCCGATTTCATTGGCGAGATCGCCGAGGGCCTTGGCCGTCATGTCCGAGGGCTCCTTGATGGCGATCGACGTGTTGAGCTGCAGGATTTCCTTGGCCGCCGGCGACATATGGCCTTCAGCGCCGACAGCGGGCAGCAGCGCGATTTCGGCCTTCAGCCGTTCGAGCTGGAAAAGGATTGAGCGCGGGTTGAGCGGATCGAGCGCCAAAAGGTCGACCACCGTGCGCCGTCCCGCCTGCACCGGATATTGCCGACGGTGGGTCATGACGCTGTCG
Source organism: Mesorhizobium sp. M0633 (assembly GCF_040320645.1). Classification (NCBI taxonomy): domain Bacteria; kingdom Pseudomonadati; phylum Pseudomonadota; class Alphaproteobacteria; order Hyphomicrobiales; family Phyllobacteriaceae; genus Mesorhizobium; species Mesorhizobium sp. M0633. Next base: position 28,000 of record NZ_JAMYQC010000001.1, on the reverse strand, counting down.
CCGATCTCCAGCATCATGTCGAGCGCACCTTCCGGCGCCTGGGCTCTGGTCAGCCGGGCGAGCGTGCGGGCTATCTGGATGCCGCGTTCGAGCCTGCGGCCGATTTCCAGGAAACGCCAGCCGGCAAAGCGGTACATGTTCTCGTGCAGCAGGCCGGAAAACCCGGCCAGCTTGCGCAGGATGACCGTCATTGCCCTTGTCGCGTCGTCGCCCGGCGCCACTGTCGCGGCAAATTGATGGATGGTCTTCGACAGATCCTTCAATGCCAGCCAGCCATCGGGCGAGAAGCGGTCGCGGATCTGCCCGGCGCTGTAAACGGCGCTGTCCAGCGTGCCGATGAGCCCCAATGGGATTGCCGTCTCGACGTCGATGCCGAACGGCGCGAGATAGTCGCTGATATCGGCGAGCAGCGGCATCTCGGGATCGGATGTCTCGGCCAGCCGCACATGGTAGGCGCGCAGGATGCGCACCGTGTCTTCCGACCGCTCGATATAGCGACCGAGCCATGTCAGGTTCTCAGCCGCGCGGCTGGGCAGGCTGCCCGGCAAGGTTCGGGTGAAGCTGTCGTGCTCCTGCGGCAGCAGCGTCTCGCGCTCGACCGGCCTGTCGCTGACCACCCAGACATCCGCCGCCTGGCCGCCGCGCTGCATGGCGATGGCCGTCGGGTCGAGCGAGAAGCCGACACGGGCAAAGCCGCCCGGCATCACCGTCCAGCCTTCCGGCGTCCGCGCCAGATAGACGCGCAGGCTTGCCGGCCGCGGCTCCAGCCAGCCGCCGACATAGACAGGCGTGGTCGACAGCGTCACCGCTTCCTGGCCGACGAAGTCGCCGCCGTCCCGTTCGATGCTGGCGACGAGTTCGGCCCGTTCCTCGACCGACAGCGCTGACCCGAGCTTGGTCGAGCCGTCGTCCTCGAAGGCAAGCCGCGTCGACAGCGCCGGGCCGATCACCATGCTATCGATATTGGCGAGCACATGCTCGCGCTCCGTCTCCTGCCCGCACCACCATGTCGCGACCGTCGGCAGCAGCAGTTCCTCATTGCGCAGGGCGCGCGAAATCTTCGGCAGGAAGGCGAGCAGCGCGCGCGTCTCCATCAGGCCGGAGCACAATGCATTGACGGCCGAAACCGCCCCCTGCCGGACCGCTTCGACCAGCCCCGGCGTGCCGATCTGCGAGTCCGGCCGCAATTCAAGCGGATCGGCGAAGGCGGCGTCGAGCCGCCGCCACAAGACGCTCACCGGCATCAGCCCCGAAACCGTGCGCACCATCAGCCTGCCGCTCGAGACGGTCAGGTCCTCGCCCTCGAGCAGCATGATGCCGAGATAGCGGGCGATGTAGGCATGTTCGTAATAGGTTTCGTTCAGCGGTCCCGGCGTCAGGATGGCGACACGGCCGCCGGCTTGCTTGGCCATGCCGATCAGCGCGTCGCGGAAGCGACGGAAGAAGCCGGCCAGGCGGTGCACATGCATCTCGCCGTAGATGTCGGACAGCGCCCTCGTGGTGGCGACGCGGTTTTCCAGCGCAAAGCCGGCGCCCGACGGCGCCTGTGTGCGGTCGCCAAGCACCCACCAGCGGCCGTCCGGGCCACGACCGAGCTCGAAGGCGCAGAAATGCAGGAAATGGCCGCTGGCCGGCCTGGTGCCGACGACCGGCCGCAAATATTCCGGGCTGGCCGCGATCAATCCGGCCGGCAGAATGCCTTTCTCGACCAGCCGGTTCGGACCGTAAATGTCGGCGATGGTCTCCTCGAACAGATCGGCGCGCTGGACCAGGCCGGCGCTGATGTCAGCCCATTCCTGCTCCTCGATCAGCAACGGCACATGCGCCAGCGGCCATTCCCGCTCGTTGGCGCCGGCCTTGTCATAGACGCGGTAATAGACGCCGGCATCGCGCAGGTACTGGTCGGCGCGGGCGAAGCGCTGGGCAAGCTTTTCCGGCCCCAGGTCCTCCAGCGCCTCGATGAAGTGCCGCCACGCCGGCCGCGGATTGCCTGACGCATCGACCATCTCGTCGACGACGCCGTCGATCGGCTGATAGTGCTCCAGCAGACTGTGGGCCTGCGGCTTCCTGCGCAGCCTTTTGTGATTCCCCTTCGCCATGGCTGATCAGAGTCTTTGCGGCCGCCGAAGGTCAAGGGTCATCGGGAAATCTTCAGAGGCTTCTTCGTTGCGCAGCACATAGCTGGACGGCGTATGGCCACGCGGCTCGAAGCGGGCGAGCCGCCGCGCCTCCGCTTCGTTGCCATTGACCGGGAACGTGTCGTAGCTGCGCCCACCGGGATGTGCCACATGATAGACGCAGCCGCCGACCGCGCGGCCCGACCAGCGGTCATAGATGTCGAAGACCAGCGGGGTGTTGACCGGCAGCGCCGGATGCAGGCCCGACGCCGGCTGCCAGGCCTTGAAGCGCACGCCGGCCACCGCGATCTCGCGGTTGTCGGTCACCTTCATCGGCACGACGCGGCCGTTGCAGACGACGGCGTGACGCTCCGGGTTGAGCCCCTCGGTCTTCACCTGCAGCCTTTCGACGGAGGAATCGACAAAGCGCACGGTGCCGCCGATCGCGCCTTGCTCGCCCATCACGTGCCACGGCTCGAGCGCCTGCCTGAGCTCCAGCTTGACGCCGGCATGCTGGACCTCGCCGCAGAACGGGAAGCGGAATTCGAGCTGGGCGTCGAACCATTCCGGACGGAACGCAAAGCCGTTCAGCTTGAGGTCGTCCAGCACGTCGAGAAAATCCGCCCAGACATAATGCGGCAGCATGAAACGGTCGTGCAGCGAGGTGCCCCAGCGCACGAAGCGGCCGTCGAGCGGGTTCTTCCAGGCGCGGGCGATGATGGCGCGCACCAGCAATTGCTGCGCCAGGTTCATGCGCGCGTTGGGTGGCATCTCGAAGCCGCGGAATTCGACCAGCCCGAGCCGGCCGGTCGGCCCGTCCGGCGAAAACAATTTGTCGATGCAGATTTCCGAGCGATGCGTATTGCCCGTCACGTCGGTCAGAAGGTTGCGGAACAGCCGGTCGACCAGCCACGGCAGGGGTGCCGCGCCCTTGTCCGGATGTGGCACCTGCGCCATCGCGATTTCGAGTTCGTAAAGCGAATCGTGGCGCGCCTCGTCGAAGCGCGGCGCCTGGCTGGTCGGGCCGATGAACAGGCCGGAGAAAAGGTAGGACAGCGACGGATGTCGCTGCCATTGCAGCACCAGGCTCTTCAACAGGTCGGGGCGGCGCAGGAACGGACTGTCATTGGGCGTGGCGCCGCCGACGACGACGTGGTTGCCGCCGCCGGTGCCGGTGTGGCGGCCGTCGATCATGAACTTGTCGGCGCCAAGCCGCGTCTGCCGCGCCTCTTCGTAGATCGCCGTGGTCGTCGCCACGCAATCCTGCCAATTCGCGGCGGGGTGGATATTGACCTCGATGACGCCGGGATCGGGTGCCACGCGGATGACATTGAGGCGCGGATCGTGCGGCGGGCCGTAGCCCTCGATGTGCACCGGCAGGCCGATCGCCCTTGCCGCGTTCTCCGCCGCCGCCACCAGTTCGAGATAGTCCTCCAGCGCCTCGACCGGCGGCATGAACACACAAAGCCGTCCGTCGCGCGGCTCGACCGAAAGGGCCGTGCGCACGGCGCCGCCGATCTCGGTGATCTCCTGTTCAACGCGGTCCTGCTGGCCGGTAACGGCCGTAAAGGATACCGCCTGCTGGCGTCGCGCCATCTCGTCGGCGCCCTCCAGTTCGGCCGCAGCCGGCGACGAAGCAGAACCGGGCAAGATCGCCTCACGCGCCGGCAGTGGTCCGCGCGGCAGCGATGGATCGACCGGGACTATGTAGGGGAACTGCGCCGGCGGCACATAGGGCAGCGTGCCGAGCGGCAGGCGGTAGCCGACCGGCGAATCGCCGGGCACCAGGAACAGCCTGCCGCGCCGCGTCTTCCATTTCTCCGAGCGCCAGCGCGGTCCGGAAGCCTGGCTGTTCCAGCGCTGGACGGGCAGCACATAGCCCGACGGCTTGGTCAGCCCGCGTTCGAACACCCGCGCCATGCGGCTGCGCTCCTCCGGATCCTCCAGCTTCGAATTGGAAGGATCGACGTTGTCAGGCAGCTTGCCTTCCTTGAGCAGCCACTCGGCCGGATCCTCATAGGCTTCGCTGACCATCGTCTTGTCGATGCCGAGTTCGTCGGCGATCGCCGTCAGCAGGCCTTCGGCCTGCTTCGGTCCGACATCCGCCTCGCTCTTTTCATGCGCGATCAGCGACGGGTCGCTCCACACCGGCTCGCCGTCGGTGCGCCAGTAGAGCGAGAAGGTCCAGCGCGGCAGGCTTTCGCCGGGGTACCATTTGCCTTGCCCGTAATGCAGGAAGCCGCCCGGCGCGAAGCGTTCGCGCAGCCGGCGGATCAGCGCATCAGCCTTTTCGCGTTTGGTCGGCCCGACGGCGGCGGTGTTCCACTCTGCAGCCTCGAAATCGTCGATCGAGACGAAGGTCGGCTCGCCGCCCATGGTCAGCCGCACGTCGCCGGCCTGGAGCGCAGCATCGACCTGGACCCCCAGCGCGTCCAGCGCCTGCCAGCTCTCGTCGGAGAACGGCTTGGTAATGCGCGGATGCTCGGCGATGCGGTCTACCCGCATGTCGAAGCCGAATTCGACATTGGCGAAGCTCGCCATGCCGGAGATCGGCGCGGCATTGCGGAAATGCGGCGTTGCCGCGAGCGGCACATGGCTTTCGCCGGTGAGCAGGCCGGAGGTCGGGTCGAAGCCGATCCAGCCGGCCCCCGGCAGATACACCTCGCACCAGGCATGGAGGTCGGTGAAATCGGTCGCCGTGCCGGGCGGCCCGTCGAGCGCAACGAGGTCGGGTTTGAGCTGGATCAGGTAGCCGGAGACGAAACGCGCGGCGATGCCGAGGTTCCTCAGTATCTGCACCAGGAGCCAGGTGGAATCGCGGCACGATCCCTTGCCGGCGGCCAGCGTTTCCTCGGGCGAGAAGACGCCGGTTTCCATGCGCACGATATAGGCGATCTCGCGCTGCAGCCGCGCATTGAGGTCGACGACAAAATTGACGGTGTTGGTCGGGTGGCGCGCGAGGGTTTTCAGGAATGCCTCCAACAGCGGCCCCGCCGGTTCCGGCGTTCGGTAGATGGTCAGATCGTCCCGGATCTCTTCAGGGTATTCGAACGGAAACGTCTCGGCCGATGGCTCGACGAAGAAATCGAACGGATTGTGGACCGTCATGTCGGCAACGAGATCGACCTCGATCTTCAGTTCCATCACCGGTTCAGGGAAGACGAAGCGGGCCAGGAAATTGCCGTAGGGGTCCTGCTGCAAATTGACGAAGTGGTTTGCCGGCCCGACCTTCAGCGAATGGCTGAGCACTTTGGTGCGGGAATGCGGCGCAGGCTGCAACCTTATGACTTGCGGGCCCAAGACGACCGGCCGGTCGTATTTGTAGTGGGTCAGGTGATAGACGGCTGCCAGAATTGCCATGGTGCCCCTGAAGTCGGCGTTTCAAAAGGAGTTCGCTGAACCCTGACACGAATGCTGACCATTCTCCAAGCAGAGATGTTGCGCTGCACCTAAATTAAGCAGCTTTCACAGCCTCACGAACGGAGCGCCGAGCCTGGAATTCCGTGGCGTGGCGGCAAGACGTTGCAACGGTGCAGAGCCGAAGGCCGGCGGGTCAGCACCGGGCGCTTCCCGCCGACATTGATGTCAGCAGCCCGCGCGATGCTTGGTCGAAAAGAGCTGAAAAGAAAAACCCGCCTCGGTGAGCGGGTCGTCGGTGCGAATTGGCACCACAGCGAAATTAGTAGCATAGCTGCCGGCACAAAGCAAGAACAAAATGTGGCGCGGTTGGCGAAAATTGCCGATTTCCCGCCTTGCGAGGGGAGATGCCAGGCAGTGGCGCCCTGGCAGCGGGGGACACCTGCCAATGCTAAAAGAACGCCTGCAACCCGGTCTGCGCCCGTCCGAGGATCAGCGCATGCACATCATGCGTGCCCTCATAGGTGTTGACGGTTTCCAGGTTCTGGGCGTGGCGCATGACATGGTAGCCGATCTGGATGCCGTTGCCGCCATGCATGTCGCGGGCCTGGCGGGCGATGTCGAGCGCCTTGCCGCAATTGTTGCGCTTGACGAGCGAGATCATCTCCGGCGCCATCTTGCCTTCATCCATCAGCCGCCCGACCCGCAGGCTGCCCTGCAGGCCGAGCGCGATCTCGGTCTGCATGTCGGCGAGCTTCTTCTGGAAAAGCTGCGTGCCGGCCAGCGGCTTGCCGAACTGCTTGCGGTCGAGGCCATACTGGCGGGCGCGGTGCCAGCAATCCTCAGCCGCGCCCATGGCGCCCCAGGAAATTCCGTAGCGCGCCCGGTTGAGGCAGCCGAACGGTCCCTTGAGACCCGAGACATTGGGCAGCAACGCGTCCTCGCCGACCTCGACGCCTTCCATCACCACTTCGCCGGTGATCGAAGCTCGCAGCGACAGCTTGCCGCCGATCTTCGGCGCCGACAGCCCGTTCATGCCCTTTTCCAGGACAAAGCCGCGAATCTGGTTGTCATGCGCGCCCCCACTTTCGTCGGACAACTTTGCCCAGACGACGAACACGTCGGCGATCGGCGCGTTGGAAATCCACATCTTCGAGCCGGAGATCCTGTAGCCGCTCGCGGTCTTTTCGGCCCGCGTCTTCATGCCGCCCGGGTCGGAACCGGCATCCGGCTCGGTCAGGCCAAAGCAGCCGATCCATTCGCCCGACGCCAGCTTCGGCAGGTATTTCTTGCGCTGTTCTTCCGAGCCATAGGCATGGATCGGATACATTACCAGCGACGACTGCACGCTCATCATCGAGCGATAGCCCGAGTCGATCCGCTCCACTTCCCGCGCGACCAGCCCGTATGTGATGTAGTTGGCGCCGAGCCCGCCATATTCCTCGGGGATGGTGATGCCGAGCAGACCGGCCTCGCCCATTTCGCGGAAGATGCCGGCGTCGGTCTTTTCCTCGAGATAGGCTTCCTCGATCTTCGGAGCGAGCTTGTCGGCGGCAAACGCCGCGGCGCCATCGCGCACCATGCGCTCGTCCTCCGAAAGCTGGTCCTCGATCAGGAAAGGATCATCCCAGACGAATGCGTTCTTGTCGGCGGCCATGGCTCTCGGTCTCCCAAACTCATGCATGTCGCCCAAAGCTTGCCCGCGGGCCTGACCCGAGGGTGTTCGGCAGCTTGGAGATAACGACATGCATCGAAACAGAAATCTTGAAACGCGCGGCTTATCGGCTCCCGTCCTGAAAAAATCAAACGAAATAGCTTCGCCGATCCATGAGCATTGGTGATGGATCATCAATGTCGAGCGCCGCCGTCTGACCTGGCGGCGCAGCCCGGCTCGCGAAATTACTTCCGCTTCAACGCATCGGCCAAAGCGGCGCCGAACGCGCCCTGCTGCACCGGCCGCTCCGGCTGGCGTTGGGGCGCGGGCGCGCGCGGCACCGGCCTGCTGCCATTGTCGCGCGGCTTCGGTGCGCCACCGTCGCCATCCTTGCGCATCGACAGACCGATGCGCTCGCGCTTGATATCGACGTCGACGACACGCACCTTGACCACGTCGCCGGCCTTGACCACCTCATGCGCGTCCTTGACGAAACGGTCGGCCAGTTGCGAGACGTGCACCAGTCCGTCCTGGTGCACGCCGATATCGACGAAGGCGCCGAAGGCGGCGACATTGGTGACAGTGCCTTCAAGCTGCATGCCGGGCTTCAGGTCCTTGATGTCGTCGATGCCGTCGGCGAAGGTCGCGGTCTTGAAGCCGGGGCGCGGATCGCGGCCGGGCTTTTCCAGCTCCGCCAGGATATCGCGCACCGTCGGCAGGCCGAAGCGCTCATCGACGAAGACGCGCGGATCAAGCGCCTTGAGTGCGGCGCTGTCGCCCATCAGCGAGCGGACGTCGCGCCCACAGGCCGCGACGATCTTCTTGGCCACGCCATAGGCTTCCGGATGCACCGCTGACGCATCGAGCGGTTCGGTGCCGTTTGGAATCCGCAGGAAGCCGGCGCATTGCTCGAACGCGCGGGGTCCAAGGCGGGAGACCTTCAACAGTTCGCGACGGCTGGCGAACGGGCCGGAGGCATCGCGATGCGCAACGATCGCCTCGGCCAGCGATGCGCCGAGACCCGAAACCCGCGCCAGAAGCGGCGCCGACGCCGTGTTGAGATCGACGCCGACGGCATTGACCGCATCCTCGACCACCGCTTCCAGCGAGCGGCCGAGGCGGTACTGATCGACGTCGTGCTGGTACTGGCCGACGCCGATCGACTTGGGCTCGATCTTGACCAGTTCGGCGAGCGGATCCTGCAGGCGCCGCGCGATCGACACTGCCCCGCGCAGCGACACGTCGAGGCCGGGAAATTCCGCCGCCGCCGTTGCCGAGGCGGAATAGACCGAGGCGCCGGCTTCGCTGACGATCACCTTGAGCGGCTTCGGCCCGGACCCGGCAGGCATATCAGCCAGCATGTCGGCCACCAGCCTTTCGGTCTCGCGGCTGCCGGTGCCGTTGCCGATCGAGATCAGCTCGACCTTGTGCAACTGGATGAGCTTGGCCAGTTCGGCCTGCGTGCCGCGGACATCGTTCTTCGGCGGGAACGGATAGACCGTTGTCGTCGCCAGCAGCTTGCCGGTGCCGTCCACCACCGCCACCTTGACGCCGGTGCGAATGCCCGGATCGAGCCCCATCGTCGGCCGCGAGCCGGCAGGCGCGGCAAGCAGCAAATCCTTGAGATTGCGGGCGAAGACATGGATGGCTTCTTCTTCGGCCCGCTCGCGCAGATCGCGCATCAGATCGAGCGTCAGGTGCAGCGACAGCTTTATGCGCCAGGTCCAGCCGGCGACCTCCATCAGCCAGCGGTCTCCCGGCAACTGGCGGCCGATGGCGTAGGCGTCGGCGATCATCCGCTCAACCGGTTTCACCGGAGAGGCGTCATCGGCATCGACTTCGATGTCGAGCGACAGAACCTCCTCGTTGCGGCCGCGCAACATGGCCAGCGCGCGATGGCTCGGCACGTTGGCCCAGCGCTCGACATGGTCGAAATAGTCGGAGAATTTCGCGCCGGCCTCCTGCTTGCCGTCGACGACGCGCGAGCGCAGAAAGGCGCGTTCCTTCATGTAGGTCCGCAATCTGCCGACCAGATCGGCATTCTCGGCGAACTGTTCGGACAGGATGTCGCGCGCTCCCTCGAGCGCTGCCTTGGCGTCGGCCACGTCTTCGCTGATGTAGGCCAGCGCCAGCTCGGCGGGCATGGCCGTACGGTCGGCGAGAATAGCTTCCGCCAGAGGCCCGAGCCCGCGCTCGCGTGCGATCTCGGCCTTGGTCCGGCGCTTCGGCTTGTAAGGCAGGTAGATGTCTTCGAGTTCGGCCTTGGTGCCGGCTGCAGCGATCTTTCCTTCGAGCTCCTCGGTCAGCTTGCCCCGCTCGCGGATCGAACCAAGGATGGTGTCGCGGCGCGCGTCGAGTTCGCGCAGGTAGGCGAGCCGCTCGGCGAGGTCGCGTAGCTGCGTGTCGTCGAGGCCGCCGGTGACCTCCTTGCGGTAGCGCGCCACGAACGGCACGGTCGCACCGTCATCGAGCAAGCCGATCGCCGCCGCGGCCTGCTCGGGCCGGGCGGCGATCTCGGCGGCTATGATAGTTGCGATGCGCTTGATATCGGCTGCCATGTCGTACCTGTCGCTAGTCGAAACGAGCAGCGACCATAGGCGCAGAGCACTGCCGCGCCAACTGCGCCATTTTCAACCCGGCGAGAGGTCCACAGGAAAGGTCGGGCTGTCTGGATGGATCAGACCATCCGGCTCAGCGCCTCGAAGAAAGAAATCATATCCAGATCGAGCGGATCGTCGACCGGTACCGGCTGCGACGACATCTTTGCGATCACAATTTCGGCCTTCGGATTGACGTAAAGCCACTGGCCGTGGATGCCGATGCCGCAGAAGGCGCCGCTTGCCGCGCCCGTCTGGTACCATTTGTTGCGATAGCGGCCACGCGGAAACAGGAACGCCATCGTGCCGCGCCGCCAGGCCTCGACGTCACCGCCAGTTTCGGTCGTGTCGCGCATCCAGGCTTCCGGCACGACGCGGCGGCCATTGGCCACGCCGCCTTGCCGCATCATCTCGCCGACGCGTGCAAGGTCGCGCGGCGTCACCGAAATGCCGCCGGCAGTGCGCGCCGTGCCTTCCACGTCGACTGTCACCGAGGCGTCGCCGACGGCGCCGAGCGGCTCCCATAATTTTTCGCGCATCAGATCGTCGAAACGCCGGCCAGACGCACGTTCGAGCAGGATGCCGAGCAGGTCGGAATTGGGCGAACGGTAGCGGAACGTCCGGCCATGCGGCTCGGCCAGACCCTGCAGCGTCATGAGGAAAGTGGCCAGGCTCTCGGTGCCCCCGCCCGGATTCCACAGCATGGCGCGGCGATAGCGGGCGAAGGCACTTTCCGGATCGAGATAGGCCTCTTCGAAATCGAGGCTGACACTCATGTCGAGCACGTGCCGCACACGCGCATCGCCATAGGCCGAGCCGGCGGCTTCGGGCAGATAGCGGCTTACCGGAGCCTGCGGATCGAAAATCCCCTCGCCTTCCAATATGCCGGCAATAATGGCGGTCAGCGACTTGCTGATCGAAAAGACGATGTGGCGCGCCCCAAACTCCATATGCGGCGCGAACCAGTCGCCGACGAATTTGCCGCGTTTCATGATCGTCAGCGCGTCGGTATCGGAGCGCCTGAGAAAAGCCGCGACCGTCTCCGCGCCGCCTGCAAGAGCGACCTTTTCACCAAGTAACCCGCCGAAATCCTGCGCCGGCGCTTCGCTGCTGCCCGGCTGTGCCGCCACGGCAGCGCTCGGCACCAGCTCGCCGACATTCTGGAACGACCACCGGCTGAACGGGCTTTCGCGCCAATTGCCGAGCAGCACTTGCTTGCGGGCAAAGCCGTATCTGGTTTCGAACGCGGTCTTGCCGGTCATGGTGGTCCTGCGGATTTCTTTGAGGTTCAGGCGAGCGCCGCGGCAATGGCATGCACGGCCTTCAGCGTCGCCACCGAATAGCCGATGTTGGTGAAATCCGGATAGCTCGAAAGCTTCACCACGACCATTTTCGTATCCCAGTCGATATGGATCAGCTGCCCGAACACGCCCCGGCACATCAGCGCTCGCGAGCGCGGGTCCTCGATCCAGAACTGGTTGCGGTAGCTGCCTTCCGGCAGGCTGGGACTGAAATCCGGTCCATGCCTGCCATTGCGCGTCGCCTCGATCCAGTCGGCCGGCACGATGCCGCCTCCATTGTCGAGGATCAGCTGGCCGAAGCGGCCATAATCGCGCAGCGTGGCGTTGAAGCCGCCGTCGGCGACCGCATAACCGGCGCTGTCGACAGTGAAGCAGGCGCTTTCATCCGCGCCGAGCTTTTGCCATAGCTCTTCCGAAATCAGCTGCGCCAGCCTTTTGCCGCTCACCCGCTCCATGATGAAGGCAAGCACGTCGGTCTCGATCGAGCGGTATTCGAAGGCGGCGCCGTGTGGCCGGATTTTTTCCTTGAGCCCGAGGATCAGTTCAAACATATGCGACGGCCAGCGAAAGGCCGGATCGCTGCCTGGCGGCACCGGCTTCCAGCCGGTGGCGACATCGACCTGGCCGATGTCCGAATAGGGATCGGTGTATTCCTCGGAAAAGCTCACCCCGCTCGTCATGTCGAGCACATGCTGCACGCTGGCGCCTGCCCAGCCGGTCGCTTCCAGCTCCGGCAGATAGACCGTCGCCGACAAGGCCGGATCGATCAGTCCGCGCCCGACCAATATGCCGAACACCGAGCCCGTGACCGACTTCGCCATTGACTGCGACAAATGCAGCGTGCGCTCGGTCATGCCGTTGAAGTAGCGCTCATAGGCGACCTTGCCGTCCTTGAGCACGAGGAACCCGTCGGTATAGGTCTCGTCGAGCAGCCCGGCGAGCGTCGTCGGCTGCCCCATGCTGTCGCTCACCGGCAGCGCGTCGAGATCGACCTCGGCGCGCTCGAAGCGATGCCGATGGCCATTGCCGCGCCAGACTTCGACGGTCGGCAGAAATTCGCGGATGTGCTGGAACGCCCAACGATTCCATGGCGGCCGGTCCCAGTCGAGCTTCGGCGGCACCATCCGCGGCGGCGAACCCTGCATGATCGGCGGCGCCGGTTCGCTGTTGCGATAAGATTTCATCCAATCCCCTTGTCGCAAAGAAGGGAGGCCGAAGCCTCCCTTCGATCGATCCCACGTCGAGCCTATTTGCGCAGATTGGTCCAGATCTTGTTGTAGATCTCGACCACTTCCGGTGGGCAAGGTGGCACGAATTCCGCAGTCGGCGCACCGGCCGGCGGATTGATTTCCGGCGCGCTGGCGAAGTCCGACGGCAGGAATTTGTGGCTCCCGGTAATGCCGTTGTCGTAACCGGCGAATTCCGAAATCAGCGCGGCGTTTTCCGGGGCCATGACGAAATCCTGAAACAGCTTCGCATTTTCAAGGTTCTTCGCGCCTTTCAGCACGGCCACATTGTCCATCCAGCCTTCGATGCCTTCCTTGGGATAGGCGTATTTGATCGCCGGAATTTTCTGGCGCGCACGATAGGTTGCGCCGTTCCACGCCTCCGTGACGATCACATCGCCCGAGGTGATCTTGGTGATGGTGTCGTAGCTGAAGGTCTTCCATGACGGCTTGGCGGCCATGAGAATGTCGTTGACCTTCTTCAGATTGGCCTTGTCGGCGCCGCAACGCGGCACGCCGGCATAGCGCTCGGCCGCGTGCATCACGGTGTTGACATCGTCGAGCATGTTGATCTGGCCTTTCAACTCGTCCGGCGGGTCGAACAGGATTGCCAGCGTGTCGATGTCGCCCTTGAATTTGTCGGTGTTGACTTCGAACGCGGTGGTGCCGAACTGCCACGGCACGGTGTAGTGACGGCCTTTGTCCCAGTAGATGTCGACGAAGCGCGGGTCGAGGTTCTTGCCGTTCGGCATCGCATTGGGCTCGGTCTTTTCGAGCAGGCCCTCATCGATCATGATCTTCACGGTGTAGTCGGATGGGACGACGATGTCGTAGCCGGAATTGCCGGCGCGCACCTTCGACAGCATGGTCTCGTTGGAATCGTAGTCGTCCAGCGTCACCTTGACGTTGTATTGTTTTTCGAATTTCTCGATCAGCTTGGGGTTGGTGTAATCACCCCAATTGTAGATGTGCAGCTCACCATCGGCGAGTGCAGGTACTGCCCATAAAAGTGCTGCCGTCGAAACGGCAGCCATCAGTTTCCTAGACATCACAGTCTCCTTTGCCTTCCCATTGACTCACTTGGCGCGGCGGCGCGCGATCAGGAACGATATCGAGACGAACAGGATCGACACCAGCAGCAGGATGGTGGAGATGGCATTGATCTCCGGCGTCATCGGCCGCCTGATCTGGTTCCAGATGTAGAGGGGCAGCGTCGTCTGCCCGGGGCCGGCGACCAGCTGCGTGATGGTGAAATCGTCGAAGGAGACGATGAAGGCGAGCGCCCCACCCGACAGGATGCCGGGAACCAGCAATGGCAGCGTTATGCGCCGGAAAGCATGCCAGGGCGTGGCATAGAGATCGGCCGCGGCAGCTTCGAGCGTCAGATCCATGTCCTCGAGACGCGCCCGGATCGGCATATAGGCGAAAGGAATGCAAAAGACGGTGTGGGCGAGGATCAGATTGCCGATGCCGAAATTGAGCCCGAGAGTGCCCGCGATCAGCGCAAAGAACGAGAGCGTCGCCACCGCCGTGATGATCTCCGGAACCATCAGCGGCAGGTTGATGACCATGAAGGCGGCCGACAGCCCGCGCCACGGCTTGACCCGGGTCATGCCGATCGCCGCCAGCGTCGCGGCGATCGTCGAAATGATCGTGGCGGTGACAGAGATGATCAGCGTGTTCTTGGCGGCGTTGTGGAATTCCTGGTTGAGCAGCGCACTGCCATACCAACCGAGCCCGATGCCTTCCCAACGCGTGACCAGAGACCCGGTGTTCAGCGAGAAGATCATCAGGATCAGGATCGGCGCGTAGAGCACGCAGAGGCAGATGATGGCGATCGAGCGGAAGCCCGGTTGGTCCTTGATATCGGCGCTGCGGGGGTCAGCCATGCCTCATCTTCCCCGACGTGTTACGGACATAGAAGTAGAGCGCCACCAGCACCGCTGCCATCAGGATCAGCGCCTGCGCGCAGCCGAGCGGCCAGTTGCGCCCGGAGCCGAATTGCTGGGCGATGAGATCGCCGATCATCAGGTGGATACCGCCGCCGAGGATCAGCGGCGTCACATAGGCGCCGAGGGCCGGAATGAACACAAGCAGGCAGCCGGCGATGATGCCGGGCAGCGACAGCGGGATGATCACCCGCCATAGCACCTGCCGACGTGTCGCGTAGAGGTCGTAGGCGGCCTCGACCAGCCGGAAATCCAGCTTCTCCAGGCTGGAATAGAGCGGCAGCACCATGAACGGCAGGAACGAATAGAGCAGGCCGAGCTGGATGGCGAAGTTGGTGTAGAGCATGGTGATCGGTTTCTCGATCACCCCCAGAGCCATCAGTGCGTTGTTGATGAGGCCCTCGTCGCGGATGATGAACATGATGGCAAGAGTGCGCACCAGCAGGTTCGACCAGAACGGGATGGTGATCAGCAGCACCCACCAGTTGCGCTGCGCTGGCGGTCGCGTGGCCATGAAATAGGCTGTCGGAAAGCCGAGCAGCAGGCAGATGACCGTCGTCACCACGGCGAAGACGAACGAGCGCAGATAGATGATCAGGAAATCCGGCGTGAACTGCAGCGTGTCGTCGAAGATGTCGCGCTGGAACAGGAAGTTCAGATAGGCGTCGGTCGAGAATTGCCACTGCACGCCGCCATAGGGTGCTGCGGCAAGAAATGAATAGATGACGATGATGAGAAGCGGCAGCACGCCGAAAATGCCGATGATTATCAAAGCTGGCAACGAAAGCAGGCGGTGGCGCCTGGCGCTGGCCTTCTCCGCCTCTGCTTCGAACAATGCAGCTTGGGAAAACGCGCTCGCCATCAATCCCTCAGCACTTGCGCGGCGTCGTTGCCGATCGAGACGCCGACCTTGTCGCCCCGCTCGAAACCGCAGCCTGCGCTGCGCGTGTTCTGCTGGCGCACGGTGAAGGCTTCGCCGCTGTCCAGTTGGACATGAATATGCGTGTCGGTACCGAAATAGACGATGTTTTCGATGGTTCCGGAAAGGTCGCCCTTGCCGCTGGTCAGCTTGGCGTGTTCCGGCCTGACCACCACGGTAGCATTATCCTTCGGCTGGAAGCCTTCAGCCACGGTCGCGTCGATCGTTGCGCCGGATTTGAGGGTCGCGCGAGCCTTGCCGTTGCCGATGTCGGTGATGGCTGCGGTCAGGAAATTGGTTTCGCCGATGAAGTCGGCGACGAAGCGCTCGGCCGGCTTGTCATAGATGTCCCAGGGCGTGCCGACCTGCAGGATCTTGCCGGCCGACATCACCGCGATGCGGTCCGACATGGTCAGCGCTTCCTCCTGGTCGTGGGTGACGAAGATGAAGGTGATGCCGGTCTGGTGCTGCAGCCGTTTCAGTTCGATCTGCATCTCCTTGCGCAGCTTGTAGTCGAGCGCCGACAACGGCTCGTCGAGCAACAGCACTTTTGGCTGCGGCGCCAGCGCGCGGGCCAGTGCCACGCGCTGCTGCTGGCCGCCGGAGATCTGGCTGGTGCGGCGGCCGCTGAGCGCCTCCATTTTGACCAGCTTCAGCATCTCGGCAACGCGCGCCTTGATTTCGGCTTTCGGCTTGCCCAGCATCTCCAGCCCGAAGCCGATATTCTCGGCGACCGTCATGTGCGGGAACAGCGCATAGGACTGGAAGACGGTGTTGACCGGCCGCTTGAACGGCGGCAGCGGCGCGATGTCGTGGCCGTGCAGCAGGATTTCGCCTTCGCTGGGGAAGTCGAAGCCGGCGATCAGCCGCAGCAGCGTCGTCTTTCCGCAGCCCGACGGCCCCAGCAGCGTGAAGAACTCGTTCTCGCGGATCGACACCGAAACCGTGTCGAGAGCGGCGACTTGTGCGTCCCCGGTACCGAACACCTTGCGGACGCCGCGGACTTCGATTGCACTCTTACCCGGCTGATCCGGCACGCACTTCCCCATTTTCATGTCCGCTCTTGTTGGCGGATCCAGTTCCCATTCGATTGTCAGCATATGCCGGTCGGCTTGGCAACCATGCATCTGAATCTCGGTTCAGAACGCAAGCTCCGTGCCATCGTCAGCCCCATCATCAACCTGATGACTGATCTTGCCGCCGCAGATGGTAGTCACCGGATGCACCTTGTGTAACAAACCCGGTTCAGTTGTCTCGATATCGGCCGACAGCACCACCAGATCGGCCAGATAGCCGGTTTTCAGCCGGCCCTTGCGGTGCTCCATGAATTCGGCATAAGCGCCTTCGACTGTATAGCCCGCAAGCGCTTCCAACAGCGAGAAGCTCTGGTCGGGAACGCCGTCTGCCCAAGGTTTGCGCAGCATCGCCGCCTGAATGCCCAGGATCGGCTCGATCCGCGACACCGGCCAGTCGGAAGCGAAGACGACATGCGCACCCGCCTGCTTCAGCGTCCGCCAGGCATAGCTGAGCGGCCATCTTTCGCGGCCGATGCGCGAGAGCGTCGGCTCCAGCGGGAAGTCCATGGCGCCGGGCGGGTGCGGCGGCTGCATCGAGGCGACGACGCCGAGTTCGGCGAAGCGCGGCACGTCGGCGGCAGTGGTGACCTCGATGTGCTCGACCCGATGCCGGCTGTCGCGTTTGCCGTTCTTCCGCTGCGCCGCCTCGTAACCGTCCAGAACCGCGCGCACCGCGCCGTCGCCGATCGAATGCACGGCGACCTGCAGCCCGCGCCGGTCGGCCTCCACCGCCACCTCGGCGAGATGCTCCGGCGTAAACAGCGGCTCACCGCGCCAGCCCGGCCGGTCGGCATAGTCGTCGACCATGACCGCGGTCCAGCCTTCCAGCACGCCGTCATAAAACACCTTGACCATGCCGGACGACAGCCATTCCGATTGGTAGGAGCTGGCCATGCTCGATGCCTTTTCCAGCCTGTCGAGCGACATGAAATTTTTGAAGTGGAACGGTATCTTGGTGCGGCAGAGCAGCCGGCCTTCCTGCTCCAACCCGGCAAGCAGTTCGAGCTGGTAGAGATTGCCGTCCATGTTCTGGATTGAGGTGATGCCGTGGCGGGCGCACCATTCCAGCCCGCGATGCATCAGGTCGCGGTCGGCCGCGATTTCAGCGGCGGAAGGGTATGGGTCGGGCTCACCGCCTGTCGCGAGGCCGAGCCGAACGCGATTCTGCCCGGAAAGCTCGAGGATCGGCCCGAACGCCTCGCCCTCGCGCAATTCGCCCGCCGCAAGGCCGTCGGCGCCCATGACGATCTCGTTGCCGGGGCCGAGTTGCTTGCCGTGCAGGATGCCTGCCAGTTCCAGCGCCTTGGTGTTGGCCCACATCGTGTGGTGATCGGAAGCAGACATGGCGAACGGCCGGTCGGGGATAATGCGGTCGAGATGATGGCGGGTGACCGGCTCTTCCTTGGAAAGGATGGTGTAGTCGACGCCGGCCCCAAGCAGCAATTTGGCGTTCGGCCGTGCCGCAGCGTAGGCGCGGATCGCGTCGCTCAGCGCATCGAAGCCATGCACGCCCTGAAGATGCAGATTGTCGAGTTCGGCCGCGCCGCCGAAAAGATGCATGTGCGCTTCGATGAAGCCCGGCACCACCGAACCGCCTTGCGCATCGATGATCTTCGTGGCCGGCCCTTTCAGCGCCTCGATCGTCCGGCGATCGCCAACCGCCATGATGTTGCCGTCCTTTATCGCCACCGCCTCGGCCGTCGGATTGCCTTCGTCCATGGTCAGCACACGGGCATTGGTGACGATCAGGTCGGCATTTGAACTCATGATTACCCGCAGTTCGGTTGCGCTGCCGGCAGGCTAGACGACCGGCTGCCGGGCCAGCAAGCCATGGCTGGTTGGCCCAGCGCCTTGTGAAAGGCAGTGCAGGACGGTTAGGGTCGCCGCGTCTCACCACGGAACAATTTCATGAAGACTGTTTTTTCGCCTTTCCATGCCGGCCATTCCGGCAATGTCGAATTGATCGCCGGCGCCATCGTGCCGGCTTTTGAAACGCCTTCGCGCGCCGAGTTCATCAGGGCGCGGGTGGAGAGCGAGAAGCTCGGTCCGATCCTGCCGCCGGAAAGCCACGACCTTGCCGCCGCCAGGAAGGTGCATGCCAGCGACTACATCGATTTCCTGCCGACCGTGTGGCCGCTCTGGGAAGCGTCGGGCCGCAGCGGTTCGGCCATTCCCTTCACCTGGCCGACGCGCGGCCTTCGCGGCGACGTGCGCCCGAAAGGCATCGATGCGCTGCTCGGCTTCTACTCCTTCGACGGTGGCGCGACGTTCGTCAAAGGCACATGGGATGCGATCAAGTCGTCCTATGACGTCGCGCTGACCGCCGCGGCGCTGGTCAAGGCCGGTGAGCCTTCCGCCTTCGCCCTCTGCCGCCCGCCAGGGCACCATGCAGGGGCGGCCTTCATGGGCGGCTATTGCTTCATCAACAACGCCGCCGTCGCCGCGCAATGGTTCCGCGACCATGGCGCCGGGCGCGTTTCGATCCTCGACATCGATTATCACCACGGCAACGGCACCCAGGAGATATTCTATCGCCGCGGTGACGTTCAGGTGCTGAACCTGCATGGCGATCCGATGACCGAATATCCCTTTTTCCTCGGCCATGCCGACGAACGCGGCGAGGGCGACGGCGAAGGCTTCAACGACAATTACCCGATGCCCTTCGGCACCGGCTGGGACGTGTGGAACGCCTCACTCGAGGACGCTTGCACGAGGCTTTCGGCTTATGCTCCTGACGTCGTCGTGGTTTCACTCGGCGTCGACACTTTCGAGAAGGACCCGATCAGCCAGTTCAAGCTGAAGACCCCCGACTATCCCCGGATCGGCCGCCGCATCGCCAGGCTCGGCCTGCCGACGCTGTTCGTCATGGAAGGCGGCTACGCCGTCGAGGAGATCGGCATCAACGCCGTCGGCGTGCTGACCGGCTTCGAGGACCGCTAGAAGTGCCGCCGGTGCCTGCCAATCACATGGCAGCGCTCGGCAAGCGGTACCGCCTGCCTGACCGATCGTTCAGCCTGCAGCGGCACGCGCTGACCTGCCCGCTATCTTGTTGTTGGACCATGATGTTTTTCCAGAATGCGTTCGCCCTTTGCGAAATGATGTTCTATTTTTTGAACCCACGGCTTGCGGGGCCGATTGATCGGAAGAACAAACGCATTTGAGCCCGGGACAGCATTTATGAACGACGACACACCGGAAAGCGAAAGCGCCTCGGCGCTGGCGCCGTTCCGGCACGGCATCTTCCGGGCGGTGTGGTCCGCCAGCCTCGTCTCCAATTTCGGCGGCCTCATCCAGGGCGTTGGCGCCGCCTGGATGATGACGACGATCGCCACCTCGTCCTACCAGGTGGCATTGGTGCAGGCCTCGACCACCTTGCCGATCATGCTGTTTGCGCTGCTGGCCGGCGCTATCGCCGACAGCTTCAACCGGCGCAAAATCATGCTGATTGCGCAGATCTTCATGCTCGTCGTCTCGGCTCTTCTGACCGTCTTCACCTATCTCGACCTGATGACGCCGTGGACGCTGCTCGCCTTCACCTTCCTGATCGACAGCGGCACCGCGCTCAACAGCCCGTCCTGGCAGGCTTCGGTCGGCGACATGGTGCCTCGCACCAAGGTGCCGGCGGCGATTGCGCTCAACTCGATGGGCTTCAACCTGACGCGCAGCGTCGGCCCGGCGATCGGTGGCATCATCGTTGCCGCGGCAGGCGCTGCCGCGGCCTTCGCCGTCAACACGCTGAGCTATGTCGGCCTCATCGTCGTGCTGGCCCGCTGGAAGCCGGAACTGCCGGCATCGACCTTGCCGCGCGAGACGCTGGGCGCCGCAATGGGCGCCGGCCTGCGCTACGTCGCCATGTCGCCTAACATCGGCAAGGTGCTGGTCAGGAGCTCGGCTTTCGGCTTCAGCGCCGGCGCGGTCCTGGCGCTGCTGCCGCTGGTCGCGCGCGACGTCGTCAAGGGTGATGCCTTGAGCTACGGCATCATGCTCGGCGCCTTCGGCATCGGCGCCGTCGGCGGCGCGCTGACCAGCGTCAGGCTGCGGCAGCTGCTGTCCAGCGAAACCATGGTGCGCATGGCATTCGCCGGCTTCGCCGTCTGCGCCTTCAACGCCGCCGTCAGCAATCATGCCTGGCAGACGTCGCTCGGCCTGCTGCTCGGCGGCGCCTGCTGGGTGACCGCGCTTTCGCACTTCAACGTCACCGTCCAGATGTCGACGCCGCGCTGGGTGGTCGGCCGCGTGCTTTCGGTCTACCAGACCGCGACCTTCGGCGGCATCGCGCTCGGCAGCTGGGTCTGGGGCGTCGTCGCCGACGCGCATGGCGCCGAAGTCGCCCTGATGGCGGCCAGTGTCGCCATGCTGGCGGGAGGCGCCATCGGCCTGCTGCTGCCGCTGCCGCAGCAGGCGGTGCTCAACCTCGACCCGCTCAACCGTTTTCAGGAGCCGCATCTGGCGCTTGATCTCAAGCCGCGCAGCGGTCCCATCGCCATCATGATCGAATATGTCATCCGCAACGAGGACGTACCGGAATTCCTCGCCACCATGGCCGAGCGCGGCCGCGTTCGCCGCCGTGACGGCGCCCGCAACTGGACATTGGCGCGCGATCTCGAAAATCCCTCGATATGGATCGAGCACTACCACACGCCGACCTGGGTCGAATATATCCGCCACAATCGGCGCGCCACCTACGCCGACGCGGTCATCGGCGAGCGCATAAGGGCGCTGCACAGCGGCAACGAGCCACCTCGCGTCCGTCGCATGATCGAGCGCCCGACGACAGCAGGCACGGCGCTGGTCATGCCGAAGGGACCGATCGAGCATTAAAGCATTTTGCAGCCAAGGGAATCACTTGACGTCGCAGAAATGCGGTTAAAACAAATAGATAAAGCGGGATGCACCGTTCAATTTGAACGCATCCCGCTCCAGCGCAATTCCAGGAAAAGTGTGAAACGGTTTTCCGTCCGGAAGAGACAGAGCGGTTCGCCGTTTCCGTGAAACGATGAACCGCTCCAGCCACCCTGACGCCCTTCCGCTGGCGATTCGACTACATGAGCTCTATGACGAAATAATCGCCCTGCTGTATCCACTTTACCAGGAAGTTGATCGTCAGGTCGGTACCGCTCCAATACATCTCGACGGTTGATGGAGACGGCTTTATGAGGCCTCCCTCGATAAAGTCACTCGACCTCGTCCCAGATACGCCTGAGATGAAATTGAAATCCTGGAACTGGAATGTGACCTCGCAGCTGAGAGTGAACGGCGTGAACCCGCCGCCGGCCGGCTTGGGCAACGCGAACTGAACCAACGCCGGCTCTGCGTTCGGCTTTTCGGTCGTTGAAAAGCTGCCGGATGGCCCCTGCAGGTGCCAGGTGATTTCAGTGATTTCTTTCTTAGTGGCGTTGAACCAGAGACCCGTTGCTATCGTCAGCATCGCCGGCTTGACGACCGGCGCCGCAGTAAGGGGAATACTGATGGTCTCGGTCTTGTAGCCAACGGCTGCAACTTGCAAGCTGACCGATGCTTGGCCGGTCGGCGGAGATAGCGTGAACGCTGTGTTGGTGGCCCCGACCACCGCGCCCCCTTGCGATATGGTCCCTCCAACCGATTGGGACTTGTTATCGGCGTCGACTGCTTTGATGGTTATCGTCGCCGGCTGGCCCGCTATCAGGGACGGGGGAGCCGCGGAGAGCAGCATTTCCCCGAGGGTGACATTGACGGGAACTCTGGTGAGCGGAGACATCTTCGTGCACAATGTCTGCATCACCGTAATTTGGTCTTCTACCTTGAGCTTGCCCACGTAAATCCCGAAGAAGAGCGTCGTCCAACCAAGTGGCGTATCGCTGGCGCGCCACTTCCCGTTCACGAATACATGCACGCGCGCCCCGGGGATCACGCCTGATACGTAAATTAACCGCTGGAAGACCCGGACGGGCTGTTGAATATCCGGGGTCTTGAGTGGGGTCAGGTCGGACACTTTGATCGGGCCCCCGACCCGAAGTGCGAGGGGCTGACAAGTAAGCTCCAGCTCGGCGTGAATGTGCTCGCCGGCGCGCAACGGCCGAAATGTCTCGACCCAGACGAGGCCGCCAAAACTGAATACGGGCTTGCTGATTACAGGAGAATCTGGCGCATCCGAGTACAAACGTACGACCGCGTTGTCGACGCTGTTGACGAAAGCGCCGCTTGCACATTCAAATGCAGGCTCCATGACGGTCGGCGGAAATACGCTGCCCTGGTAAGACCCTACCACTAGCAACTTATCCGATGTGGCTGTCTTGCCGCATAGCTCCTGGATGACGACGAGCGATGGAAACGGTGGCGAGGCCGGGATCAGGGCCGACACGTCGGGAATCCAGTATTGGCCGGAACTCACATCCTCGCCGACTCCGATTCTCCCGAGCACGGTAGCTGCACCCGAAGTCGGATCGACAAGTTGGATCGTCAATGTCGCGCCGGGCTCGAGATTGGAGATAGGCAAAGCACGGGCTGCCGGGCAGGAGTACTGTGAGGCGTCGATTACGGGCTTTCTAACCGGCAAGGTTTCGTCGACGATCACCGGAGGGGCAGATGACGGACTTGATGCATTGCAGCGCTCGAAGTGCTGCGTGGCGCTGAAGACATCCGGATTGTGCGCGGCACGGCCAAGCAGCGCCAGGAGGTTGGCACCGACGAAAGGATATTCCAGCACGTCGCCATTGAAGTGGACCTTCGTGGTGGCGCCTTGAGCCAACCCCCTGACGGGTACTGCTTGCGCGCACCCAGGAACCGGGCCGACTGCTGGTGCCGGCATGGTATTTTCCCGATACGGCGTCTGTTCGGCGGGCAAGCTCGGGGTCTGACTGCTCTTCACCTGTCCGGCAGGCGTCTGAACGGACTGCACTGCGCTAAGCACATCGTTGGCCTGGATCGCCCCGCGAATGCGCACTGGTACGACATTTCCGCGTGCAGTATCGCTGCCAATCAATGCGCCGCCGTTGAAAATCTCGACCGTGGCGCCAGGATAGGCTGCGCCTATCAGCACCCAGTCGACGCACTCGTGCACCTGACTCAAATACACCAATGCGCTTAGCGTCGAGGGATACCCGAGCACGACGATCGGGACCGGGCTTGGATCACTGGTTTCGGCGCCGAGCGTCCAACGTGCGGTCAATGCATCCCCCACGTTGAGGGAGCCTGCGGCGACCGGCACAAAGGTACTGGTTGTGGCGCCGGCATTTACCGCAGGGACGGGTACGCCATTTACCAGGAGGGAAATGCTCGAGCCGGGAAGCGGCCCATCGATACGGACCGAGGTACTCAAGACCGATACGGGGCCAATCACAATTGGTGCAAGGAGCGTGCTCATGTTCGTTTCCCTCTCTGTACGGCGCAGACATGTCGCCTGGTTCGAAACAGGACATAGAGGGAGCGCACTTACGGATGACTTACGGATGGGTCGGCGCGGTGCTGGACTGCGCTCGCGTCCGTCGCATGATCGAGCGCCCGACGACAGCCGGCACCGCGCTGGTCATGCCGAAGGGACCGATCGAGCATTAGTGGCTGGCGGCGCGTCCAATTGGACGAGCAAATGAAATTGCGGCGCCTGGCCCAATCCGCGAATGCACGAACAGGATGGCCATTGTGGAGAGACGGTTATATCAGTTGGTGTGACTATGACCACTAAGGGGAGACGATGCGTTACATACGTCCGCTTTCAATTGAAGACGCCGCCGGCCTGTTGGCCGGTTCAGCCGCCACGGCCGCCATCCTCGCCGGAGGCAGCGACCTCTTGGTGCGAATGAAAGGCGGCTTTATCGAACCCGACCTGATCGTCGACATCAAGGCGATCGACGGGCTTGGCGAGATCAGGGAAACAGCCGAGGGCTTCAGCATCGGCGCCGCGGTCCCCTGCGCCGTGCTGGGCGAGAACACGGCCCTGCAGAAGGCATGGCCCGGCGTCGTCGAAGCGGCCAAGCTGATCGGCTCGAAGCAGGTGCAGGGACGCTGCACCATCGTCGGCAATCTGTGCAACGCCTCGCCGGCCGCCGACAGCGTGCCGGCGCTGGTGGCCGCTGGCGCCAAGGCTGTGGTCGTCGGCCCGGGAACCAGGCGCACGATTGCCGTGGAAGCGGTGCCGACTGGGCCGGGCAAGACGTCGCTGGCCAAGGGCGAGATCGTCGAGGCAATCCTGCTCGACAGCCGTCTGCCGCGTTCGGGCGATGCCTATCTGCGTTTCATTCCGCGCACGGAGATGGACATCGCGGTGGTAAGCGCCGGCGTGAACTTGACGCTCGATGAGCAAGGTCGCGTCAAATCCGCCCGTCTGGCGTTGGGCGCCGTGGCGCCGACGGTGATTCTGGTCGAGGAGGCCGCCGAGGTTCTCATCGGCTCCAAGCTGGACGAAGCCACGCTGGAGAGGCTCGCCAAGGTCTGCTCGGGCGCCTGCCGCCCGATCGACGACAAGCGCGGCACTATCGAATTCAGACGGAAAGTCGCGGGTGTGCTGGCCAAGCGGGCCGCCACGACCGCCTATGCACGCGCAGGAGGCAAATGATGGCTGGTGTGGCAGTATCAACGACAATCAACGGCGACAATGTCGAGTTTCTTTGCCAGCCGGACGAGACGCTGCTTGATGTCCTGCGCGATCGCCTGGGGCTGACGGGCGCCAAGGAAGGCTGCGGCACCGGCGACTGTGGGGCCTGCAGCATCATCCTCGACGATCGGCTGGTGTGCTCGTGCCTGGTGCTCGGCGCGGAGGCCGAGGGCCGGCACGTCGAGACCATCGAGGGCATGGCGCATGGCGACAGGCTGCATCCGCTGCAGCAGAAATTTCTGGAACACGCCGCACTCCAATGCGGCGTCTGCACGCCGGGCTTCCTCATGGCTGCCAAGGACCTTTTGGCCAAGAATCCCGATCCGACCGAGGAGGAGATCCGCTTCGGCCTCGCCGGGAACCTCTGCCGCTGCACCGGCTATGACAAGATCGTGCGTGCCGTTCAGGACGCCGCCAGCGTGATGAAGGGAGCATGACGATGAATTTCGATCCGCGTTACTCCGGACGCAATTTCACCTCTGTCGGCACGCGTCCCATCCGTCCCGACGGCGTCGACAAGGTGACGGGCCGCGCACGCTATGGCGCCGACTTCAACATGGCCGGGCAACTGGTCGGGCGCGTTCTCAGAAGCCCCCATGCACATGCCACGATCAGGAAGATCGACACGTCGAAGGCGGAGAAGCTCGCCGGCGTCAAGGCCGTGATCACCGCGGCCGACCTGCCCGACCTCACCGACGGCGATGCCGCCATGTACGACATCCTCGACAACTGCATGGCGCGCAAGAAAGCGCTCTATGACGGCCATGCCGTGGCCGCGGTGGCTGCGGTCGATGCCCGCACGGCGAGGCAGGCACTGAAGCTGATCGAGGTCGACTACGAGGTGCTGCCGCATGTCACCGACGTCGACGAGGCGATGAAGCACTCCGCACCCCTGATCAACGACGCCATCTTCACCGAGGGCCTCGAGCAAAAGCCCGTCAAGCCTTCAAACGTCACCAAGCGCACCCAGTACGGCCATGGCGACATCCATGAAGGTTTCGGCCAGGCCGATTTCGTCGTCGAACGCTCCTTCAAGACCGAGCAGACGCACCAGGGCTATATCGAGCCGCATGCCTGCGTGGCCAATGTCAGCTCCGACGGCACCGCCGACCTCTGGGTCTGTACGCAAGGCCATTTTGTCTACCGCCAACACTGCGCCCAGCTGCTTGGCATGGAAGCCTCGAAGCTGCGCGTCACCTCCTCGGAGATCGGCGGCGGTTTCGGCGGCAAGACCCATGTCTGGGCCGAGCCGGTGGCACTGGCGCTGTCACGCAAGGCCGGGCGGCCGGTCAAGCTGGTCATGACGCGCGACGAGGTGTTCCGCGCCTCCGGCCCGACCAGCGCCACCTCGATCGATGTTCGGATCGGCGCCCGCAAGGACGGCACGATCACGGCGGCCGAGGCGACGCTGCGCTATAGCTGCGGCCCCTATGCCGGCACGTGGGCCGAGATCGGCGCCATGACGGCCTTTGCCTGCTACAAGCTCGAGAACGTCAGGACGGTCGGCTACGAAGTGCTTGTCAACCGGCCCAAGACCGCGGCCTATCGCGCGCCGTCGGCTCCGATGGCGGCGTTTGCGGTGGAAAGTGCGGTCGACGAGCTGGCCAAGGAGATCGGCATGGACCCCGTCGAGTTCCGGATCAGGAACGCGGCGCAGGAAGGCACCAGATCGTCCTATGGACCGGTATACGGCCCGATCGGCATCGGGCCGACGCTGGAGGCGGTGAAGAATCATCCGCACATGAAGGCGCCGCTCGGCAAGAACCAGGGCCGCGGAATGGCCTGCGGCTTCTGGTTCAATTTCGGTGGCCAGACCTGCACCGACCTCAACATCGGCATGGACGGCTCGGTCTCCCTTGCCGTCGGAACCGTGGACGTGGGTGGTTCGCGCGCGTCGCTGTCGCTGGTGGCGGCGGAGGAGCTCGGTATCCCCTATGAGCAAATCAAGGCGGTGGTCGCCGATACCTCCAGCCTCGGCTACAACGATATGACGGACGGCAGCCGCGGCACCTTCTCGTCTTCGATGGCGACGATCTCCGCCGCTCGCAACGCTATCAAGGTGTTGCGGGAACGCGCCGCACAGATGTGGGACATTCCCGTCGACGACGTGGTCTGGGAAAAAGGTCACGCGATTGCCAAGGGCGAGAAATACGACAACCTTGCAGCATTGTCGCTGAAGGAGATCGCAGCCGCGTCAGGGAAGACGGGGGGACCGATCGCAGGCCACAGTGAGCTCGTCGCCGACGGCGCCGGCGTCTCCTTCGCCACCCATATCTGCGATATCGAGGTGGATCCCGAGACAGGCTCGACCAGGGTGCTGCGCTACACCGTCGTTCAGGACGCCGGCAAGGCGGTGCATCCGACCTATGTCGAGGGGCAATACCAGGGGGGTGCCGCACAAGGCATCGGCTGGGCGCTCAACGAGGAGTATATCTACGGCAAGGACGGGCGGCTGCAGAACCCTGGCTTCCTCGATTACCGGATTCCGGTCTGCTCGGACCTGCCGATGATCGACACGCAGATCCTCGAAATCCCCAATCCTAACCATCCTTACGGGGTGCGCGGCGTCGGCGAGACCTCTATCGTGCCGCCGCTGGCGGCGATCGCCAATGCGGTCTCGAACGCCGCGGGCGTGCGGATGACGCATATCCCGATGTCGCCGCCGCGCATCCTGGCGGCGATCGAGGCGGAACGGGGAGGCTGATGGTCGAAGTAACGCTCTGGGGGTCGCTCGGCGCGATCGCCGGAGGCAAGAGCAAGGTCGAAATCGAGGCGAAGGACATAAGGGAGCTGTTCAGGAAACTGGCTGAACAGTATCCCGGCCTCGAGCCCTACATCGATCGCGGCATCGCCGTCGCCATCGACGGGACGATCTATCGCGACACCTGGTCGAAGGAACTGCCGGAAGGGGCGGAGATTTTCCTGCTGCCGCGCCTTGCCGGGGGATAACTGAACAACCCTGTCCTACCCATTGACGACCAAGACATGGCCTAGGCTCGAGAAAAACCTCGGCTATCCACGAGAATTCTTGGCCAGTTCAGCCTGCGAGTTTGGCTCCTTTTCGATGACTGCTTCTGTGTCAATGAACGAACCCGCTCGCGGGAGGGGCGCGGGGTTTGAGGCGTGAGCTTCGTTGGCAGCGTCGGTGAGGCTTTAATCGATCAGGGGTGACGGACGGCCATCGGCCTCCGAGCATGAAGTGTCAACCTTCAGCTTGAGAGGAGCATCCGATGAC